>CAZCXW010000020.1:11548-21674 GCA_964502785.1 uncultured Methanosarcinales archaeon
GGCGAAGTTTTTCTTTCTCGCTTTTAATTTGAGCGTCTATTTGAACGTATGAATCAGTAGCATCATAGGCGTCTTTATTGAACGAAACAATGGTGCCGATATCTTTTAATTGGTTCAAAATGGATTCTGCTTTATCTGCTTCAACGCGAAGTTGATACCACCCATGATAAGCAGCTCTTGTTCCAGTCCCGTATTTATTGATATTTTCATTGGTTATCATTGAATCTGTAGATTGAACGATAGAACGCAGCTGTTTATCCGCTTCCCAGAATTCTCCCCTTTCGACCTCGCTTGTCAAATGGTTGTTGCGGATAATTTTTTGATTCGGCGCGGATTCTTGATTTTGAAAAGAAGGCGCAGCTTTATTATATCCAGCATATAATACTTGGTCAACAGCTAGTGCTTCCGGCGCAGCAATCCCTCCTGAAGTTCTATACGTTTGGTACGTTGGCAGGAATCCTTCATCAAAGCTTTTCATGAGAAAAAAAGCTCCAAACAAAAGGACAATGCCAATCAAAGCATATTTTTTCCAATTAGATTCATTTTGTGGGTTCATGTTTATCATCTCCGATAGTTATAATCGGTGAATAATTTAGAGGTATATAAAGTGTTCAAAGAATTCGAAAGGAATTGAAGTTATAGGTATGGTTCCTGCTCAATCTCAAATAATCTTCTTTAGTTTATCTATTTTTATGGCAAAAACATCTCTTTTTGATTTCTTCATAAGACCATCGAGAAATATTATTTCCTTTTTGAAATGAGCTAATAGGTTCATGTTTTTTTGGCAATGTTGCATTAATTTATTTCCTGACATACGAGCAAAAGGAGATTTTTCTTGCAATGCCTCAATTTGGGGGATCATACCAGGATGTAATATAATAACTCCTTTTTGCACCCCTTCAGCATATATTTTTCCTAAAACTTCTAACTCTTCCCGATCTTGTTCTGTTTCGTACGGTAATGAACCACAGCTTTTAATAACAACAAAGCCTGACAGTAATCCTATTGTTCTTGGAATGCTCATGTATAGCAAAATGCGCTAGAATTTATAAAACTACGGACTATCCCTTATCGGATCCCTTGGCAAAAGCACCGCTTCTCTAATATTATCTAAATTCAATAACCTTTGTGTAATCCGATCCAAACCAAAGCCGACACCGCCATGGGGAGGAATTCCATACTTGAAAATTTCGGCATAGACTTCCATTTGATCTAATTGAATCTCTTTTTCTTCCGCTTGCTTTTTGAGAATCTCATAGCGATGCTCCCGCTGCGCTCCAGTACAGATTTCCACGCCATTAAACAGCAAATCAAATGATTTTGTAAGGTTTTTCTTTCCTTCTGGTTTCATGTGGTAGAAAGGTCGTACAGCAAACGGAAAGAACGTTAAAAATACAAATTCACTCTTAATTTTCTCTTTTACAATCTCTCCCAGTAATTTTTCTCCCTCTGGATCAAGATCTTCATCAGGACGATATTTCTTCCCTTTTGTTTTCAGCATTTCTTTGGCTTCTTCCATGCTGATGCGGGGTATCTTCTTAGGAATGGTGTGTTCCACGTTGAGAAGTTTCAATTCTTGAGGCGCTTCTTTCTTTAAGTTTGCGAGCACGTCAATCATCATTTCTTCGATGATATCCATAATTTCCGTAAAATCATGGATGAAGCCCATTTCAAAATCAATCCCTGTAAATTCGGTTAGATGTCTAGTCGTGTTCGATTTTTCCGCTCGAAAAACGGGACCTATTTCATATACCCGTTCGAATCCTCCAGCGACAAACATTTGCTTGTACAACTGAGGAGATTGAGAAAGATAAATTGGTTTTCCAAAATAATTGACTTGGAACAAATCTGCTCCCGATTCGACACCGATGGTTGTAATCTTTGGCGTGTTAATGTTTGTAAACCCCTTTCCATCTAAAAAGTTTGTAATAATTTTGGCAATTTTACTGCGCACTTTGAAAATAGCCTGCACTTTCATGTTTCGCGTGTCTAAAAAGCGATGGTCAAGACGCTTATCAATATAGGTTTCACTTTTATCTGAATTGTCAACCGGCAGCGGTGTTGCGGAGAGGGAAATGAGCTGTATTTTTTTGATTAATAACTCTAATCCCCAGCGGGATTGCTTGTTTTCTTTTACAGTACCTTCGATTTCAACAACTGATTCTTTGGAAATATCATTGATGTTGTTAAATGATTCTTCTTCTGTTTCCCCTTTTAGGGCGAGTGTCTGCATATCTCCAGTTCGATCACGAAGAATGATGAATTTGATTTTACTTAGATTACGGACATCCTGCACCCAGCCTTGCACGAGAACATCCTTTCCGATGTGCCGTGGGAGATCTTTTAAGAGTATGCGCTGCATTTTGTTATAAAAAAGAGGGTAGTTTTTATGGTTTTTGGTTGGGAATGCATTTCTTGATGAGGAGTTCCGTTTATATTATCAACGGGTATTTCAAAATGCACTACTTTATCCATAGGGGTCCTTCCCCGTAATTTTATATTCTTCCCCGCAACCGTTCTGCTGCGAGGATTTTACGCATCGCAAAAACATAAGCGCTCGTCCGCAAATCATGCTGTTTATTCTGGTGTTCTTCCCATAATACTCTAAAAGCTTGGACCATCTTTTTCTTTAATTTCTCTTTTACTCTTTCTTCATCCCATGTTTCATTATTTTTGTTCTGCACCCATTCGAAATACGAAACCGTGACCCCGCCGCTATTGGCAAGGATATCTGGAATAATCAGAATTTTCTTTTTGTGAAGGATATCATCCGCTTCTGCTGTTGTTGGTCCATTGGCTAATTCTAAAATAATTTTTGCTTTGATCTTATCTGCATTCTCTTTGGTGATTACACCGCCCAAAGCAGCAGGAATAAGAATATCCACTGATAATTCGAGCAGTTGTTCATTGCTGATTATTTTGCAGGCAGGATTTCCTTTACAGTATCCTTCTAATTTCCCGTCTTTTTCTTTGATTTGCTCTGCTTCTTCCGGGTTGATTCCAGCAGTATCATAAATTCCGCCTTTTGAATCCGAAATCGCAAGCACTTTAAACCCTAACTTATGAAGAAATTTGGCGGCATTGCTTCCGGCATTGCCAAAGCCTTGGATGGCAACTGTTTTGGAAGGAATTTGTATATATTTTAATGCTTCTTCAAGAATATACATCCCTCCTAAGGCAGTCGCAACGTCACGGACTTGCGAACCTCCGTGTTCCAATGGTTTTCCCGTTGTGAATCCAGGAGCTTCTTTTCCCGTTAATTTTTCATATTCTTCCTGCATCCAGGCCATGATTTGCGGTGTTGTGTAGACGTCAGGCGCTGGGACATCTTTGTCTGGACCGAGATGTTGATAAAAAGCTTTAACATAGGCACGGCTTAATTCTTCTATTTCTTGTTCAGACAATTTTTTAGGATCGACTTGTACCCCGCCTTTTCCACCGCCGAAAGGCAAATCTGCAACGGCTGTCTTTAATGACATCCAGAATGCTAAATCTGTCACTTCTTTTTCATTAACTTCAGGATGATAGCGGATGCCTCCTTTGTATGGCCCTCGGGCATTGTTGAACTGAACACGAAAAGCAGGATACTTCTTTCCACTTACGATCAGTTCTGCTTTCCAGACATGATCTGGAGTAGAGAGGAGTTCCATCTCTTTGGCTGTTAATTTTGCGAGGGGAGCGATCCTCTCTAAGAATTCAGTGAAAACCATTTGTTTGTTTTGTGGCAGTAGAATAATATAAAGATTATGGTTTTGAATGCTCCAAACCAGGTTAGATTCAACATTAACATTTTCAAAAACCACCCTTCAAAGAGCGTCTATCATTTCAGGGAGATGATCTATCCCTTCAAACTCTTTTACAATAATTGATTTTATTTTCTTTCTAATCATGGGGTTAACATTGGTAATGCTCATTTCTTTTTCTCCGCCAATGCTTTCACAGTCGTCTTCGATTAGAATGTCTGGAATAATTTTTTCAACGACATCCTTATATTCTTCATTTTCTCTGCGGAATCTGAATTGACCTTCAGGGAAACTATACTTTTTTAGAATATTCTTAATATCATTAATTTCATTTGAGTTTTTTCTCGATGTTAAATACCACATTTCGGCCCTTTGATTTTTCCACGCTGCTAATTTTTTAACTGCGTTTCCAATAGGGACATAAGAAGCGTAATTATGCACCGATCCCTCATGAACTTCCACTTGTTTTACAATTTCTTCTCTTGAATGACCAACTGCGTTTTTGTGCATCAGTATTGTTCCTTCCGTAAAAATGAGTATCTTCATGTCTTTGACAAATTATAATTCTTACAACGCGTTCCCAGCAGCATTCCTCACCACTTCTGGCAGCGCCGGGTGAACATATATCATTTTTACTAAGTCGTCAGCTGTCGCTCCCATCGTTATGGCAAAGATCAGTTGATGAATCAGTGTTGATGCTTCCTCGCCGATAATGTGAGCTCCCAATAATTTTCTTGTCTGTTTATGGAATAACAATTTCACGAACTCGTGTTCTTCGCTCCGCCTAGCCTGTCCCATGGCTACATCTTTATAATAATTTTTTCCTACGAGGTAAGGGACCTTCTTTTCTTGCAGTTGTTCTTCGGTCATGCCCACCGCGCCGATTTCCGGGTTTGTAAAAATGGCATGAGGAACTGGAGGATAAGCAAGGGGACGCTGTTTTTTTTCAACAAGCAGAGTTTGAATGAGAAACTCGCTTTCAAAATTGACGCTATGCCGAAACATATAGTTTCCTGCGACGTCGCCAATGGCATAAACACCAGGGACGGTTGATTCCAGAAATTTATTTACTTTGATGAAACCTTTCTCAGTAACAGCAATTTTAGTGTTTTCTAACCCTAATTGGTCGCTATTTGCTTTTACGCCTGCGGCAATTAGCAGCCCATCTCCAGAAATCTTTGCTTTAGTTCCTTTCGCCGTTCTAAGGTGCATTGTAAATATTCCTTTTTTATATTCCACTTTTTCTGTGCTGACTTCAAAATGCACTTTACATCTTTTCGCAAAGGCTTCCGTGAAATTTTTACTTACTTCTCCATCTTCTCTTGTCAGAAGCGCTTTATCCCGCACGAGTAAATGCACATCTGAGCCTAATGCATTATAAGCATGGCCTAACTCACAGGCAATATAGCCTCCGCCGATGATGAGTAATTTTTTCGGCAATAGACGGCTTCGCAGCGCTTCTGTGCTTGTCATGTAGGGTGTTCCCTGTAATCCTGGAAAAGGTGGAATAGAAGGTCTGGCTCCTGTAGCAATGATAATTTTCTCCGCCGTTATTTTTTGTCCCTGTACTTCTATAATTTTATCTCCTATGAAACTGGCATGAGAGGGATAAAACCCTAAGCCTTTCCTCTTTTGTTGATACCAGCTTTTGATTTCTTGTGATTCTGAATCGGTAATCTGGTTGATCCGCTTAAGAAGCTTTTGAAAATGAATGGATGCAATGTTTGTTTTAATCTCAAACTTTTTTGCGTGGTGGATTATCTGTGCTACATTCGCGGGATGAATCAACATTTTTGAGGGGATACATCCTCGGTTTAAGCAGGTTCCCCCCAATTTCCCTTCTTCGATTAATGCTACTCTGTATCCTAATTCATATGCGGCAGCAGCAATATTTGCCCCACCGCCGGAACCAATAACAATCAAATCGTATTGAATTACTCTTTCCATCTTCTTTGGGAAGTAGATTTTTTAGATTAATAAAGATTTAGGTTGATTCCAGAGAAATGGGTCTTATACCCAGCAGCTCTGCTGCGATTGGGATTTTTTACTGTTGGGAGTGATAATTCTTATATACCCCCTTAATCTCATTTATATCATGTGTTACAGTAAAGAAGTGCAGCTTATTACAAGTTTAATTATAATCATTGTCTCTTTAGGATACTATCTCTATTTCACACGGTTATATCAGCAACAAAACAAGGAATGGTTACTGCCTTTTCTCAAATATTTACTTTTTTTCAATTTAGGGATAGGCTTTCATCAATTTTTTGAGTTTCTTTCTCTGGTTACGGAAAATCAAGTTATTTACAAAGTAGGTTTGCTGCTTTCTATTCTTTCAACATATTTTTTACTGCGATCTTTAGAGATTCTAGTTCGTAAAAATTATCATAGTGTTATTTTCCTTGTAATCATTTCAATGGTGGGATTATACAATTTCCTTATTTCCATGTCCTTCACAAGTAAATCTTTCTATTTACAGCATTATTCGGCATTCATTTGGGCAGCAGCCTGGTTATTGTTTTTCTTTTACTGGCATTTCTGTGTTTTTGATGCTCGTAAAGAATTAAAGGATAGAACATCTCGGAAAATGCTTTTAAAATATTTATTCTATGTTACTGAAATCTCTTTCTTGCTCAGTGGAATCTATGTAATTGTCGGTTACTTTTTCCATTCTGTAAATGTCTGTTATGATAGTCCTTCCATCTGGTGTACTTTTTCCACCATCCAAGTGTTGTTCATTCCTTTTTTCCTTTCAACATTGCATCTAATTCATAAGAAACCGTTAAAGCAGACTTCTCTTCCTTTGCAAACCACAGTATGGTTTTTTCTCCTATCGCTTATTATCGTTGCTTTCTTAGCATCGTTATTGCCTCTGTTTAATTGTTTAAGCTGGAAGTTTATTTTTCCTTAAGAAACAGTTATAAACTTGAAGAGAATGTAGTTATTAAAGAGATGAAGGAAATGACGATTAAAGTGTATACGACTCCAACCTGCCCGTGGTGTAGAAAGGCGAAAGATTTTTTGAAAGACAAGAAAATAAAATATCCAGAATATGATGTTAGCCGTGATGAAAAAGCGCGTCGTGAAATGCTGCGTAAATCAAATCAGCTCGGTGTTCCTGTATTGGATATCAATGGTAAGATCATTATTGGTTTTGATCCTGAAGAAATAAAAAATAATCTTAGAAAGAGTCTTCTTTAGTTTTTCGCCGTTACTCGAGCTCTTGCCGCTGAGCCATCCGATCCTCGGCAATCTAAAGTATACTCTGTTCCGCTTACAGCCGTGATAATAACATCTTTGCCTTGAATAGGGGTGGTCGTTCCAGCGCCGTAAGCGCCGCCTCTCATCGTACAGCCGGAAGCATATTGTGTGTTCCACGATAGTTTCCCTTGAACTGTATTTGATGCTGCTACATATTTATCTTTGGTAAACGTAAAAGCAGAGATTTTGACAGGCGTCAATATGGTTACTGTCGTTGTTGAGCTGGATGATCTTCCATTGGCGCTGAAGCATTCTAATGTGTACGTTGCTGTTCTCGAGGGTGTTACAATGGCTCTATCCCCTGGATTTATCGTGCTTGTACCCATTCTATTCGGCGCAGGACCCCACGTCCAACGACTTGATGTGGAAAGCGAGGGAACTTCGTTAGGCAATCCTCCTGTTCCTTGGCAGTACACAGCGCCTGTAACATCCCAAGCCAGAGCAGTACTAGATCCTAGATTTATCATCGTTGAAGGAATTGCTGAAAAATAGTTTATTTGGGGCGGCGGGATATGGGGAGGAACATCAACGGAAAGAGTTTCTTGAAAAGTTTGGCCTCCACGAGAGCATTCAATCGTAAAAATTGTATCTGAGGTTATAGGGTTGGAAGTAAAGCCCCCTTCAGGATAGTATCCTGCGTTTATTTGAGTCCAATGACCCAAAGGTCTATTAGTTCCAGAACCTGTGCCACCTGCACCACCAATGCCTCTACAAGGACCTCCACTGAAAGGATGTCTCCATGCAACTTGCACAGAATCTCCTGAAGAGATAAGCAATGTTTTAAGGGGAGTATCAGAAGAAGCGATCTGCCCGTTGGCCGTCATAGTCATATGAATTGCAGGTGGCGCGGCAATCGGTTGTCCCGATATATTTTTCTTGGGTGCAAGTAAAATAATTAAACCAATAAGAATAAGCACAACAACCGTAATATAAACTCCCGTGCGATACTTATTTTTTACATTCATCAATTCGGCTTGTTTGCGCCCTTTTTTCATTATTTTAGCTGTTTCTTTTTTTTTGTATTTAAAGATTTGTTACTATTTTCAAATAGAATCTGCTCTTTCCACCAGTGTATTCACTGGTGGTCTGTTTTCTTTGACTATTCTCATGACTCCATTGCCGTTTAAGCTGATTTGTGGCTATTAACATATCCAAAAACATAAATATCACTAAGAATTTTCTTCTATAATGCAGGATGTAACTTTTATTATCTTTGGGGTGTCTGGAGATTTAGCGAAAAGATATATTTTTCCTGCTATTTATCGATTGATTGAATCTGGCAACATTGATAATTTTATGATTGTCGGAGTTGCTCGCCGCACTCTTTCTATGCAGGAAATTCTTAAAGAAGCTTATTCTTTCGTGAAAAATGGGAAGAAAAGCATTTGGAAGAAGATTGAAGAAGCAGCATATTACCAACAGCTTGATTTTCAAAATGAAGAGCATTATCTTTTCCTCAAAAATAAAATGGTGGAGTTAGAACAAAAACATCGTCTTCAAGGCAACCGCCTTTTTTACCTAGCTACTCTTCCCCATAATTTTGATGTTATTACGTTAAATATTGCTAAAATTGGCATCGCGCAAGAGAGTTTTGGGAAATGGTGCCGCATCGTCTATGAAAAGCCCTTCGGCCAAGATTTATCTTCGGCTATAAAAATCAACAATAGCATCGCTCGGTTTTTTCAGGAACAGCAAGTTTACCGAATTGATCATTATTTGGGAAAAGAATTAGTAGAAAATATTGCCATGCTGCGCTTTACTAATGAAGTATTGGAGCCGTTATGGAATTCTTCTCATGTCGAGTCCGTGCAAATTCATTTTCGTGAAAAGTTGGGGTTAGAAGGAAGAGGAAATTTCTATGATCAGTATGGGGCGTTGAAAGATGTTGTCCAAAATCATCTTTTGCAGATAACAGCGCTTACAGCGATGGAAGCGCCGCAAAAATTGATAGGAGATTTTATTCGAAATGAGAAAGCAAAAGTGCTTAAAGCCATTCGTGTTGATGATGTTCTTCTAGGCCAATATAAATGTTATCTCCTGGAAAAAGATGTTGCTCCGCATTCTCGCACGGAAACATTCGCTGCAATTAAATTATTTATCAACAATAAACGGTGGAAAGGTATTCCTTTTTATTTAATCACGGGCAAATTTCTGGACAAGAAAGAAGTCAAAGTAGATATTAAATTTAAAGCGGCAAATTGCCGGCTTCCAAGCTGTCCTACAGATACTAATTATCTTACGATTCGTATCCAGCCTGATGAGGGTTTTTCTCTCGCCTTATTTGCTAAAATCTCTGGTAAGGATCACGTTGTGATGCCTGTAAAGATGGATTATTGCCAAGAATGCAAGAGCGATTTTCGTTCTCCAGAGGCGTACGAGGTTCTGCTGGAGGATGTTATTCAAGGAGATCAATCATTATTTGTGCGTCAAGACGAGATTGAACTTCAATGGAAAATTATTAATAGCATTTTAAAGAAAAAAAATGTTTTATATGAATACGAGCATGGAAGCAAGGGACCAAAAGAATTGGCTCTTTTCGAAAAGAAACACAATATGAGGTGGCGGGTATGAAACTTGGCTTTATCGGTTTAGGAAGAATGGGATTTCCAATGGTGGAACGTTTGCTTCTCCATAAACATACGGTTGTAGCGTATAACAGAAGTCCAGAAAAGGTAGATGAAATTGCACGAAAAGGAGCACTTCCCGCTTATAGCGTACAAGAATTGATTGGGAAATTAGATCAGAAGAAAATTGTCTGGCTGATGCTCCCGGCAGGTGAAGCTACCGATGAAATAATTAAAGAAGTTTTGCCGTTATTGCAAAAAGGTGATATTCTTATTGACGGAGCCAATGACTTTTATGAAAATGCGGAAAAGCATGATGCTTGGTGTAAAAAACAGGGTGTTTATTTTTTTGACTGCGGTGTTTCAGGAGGTGTTTGGGGATTGCAAAATGGCTACACACTTATGATCGGCGGACCACAAGAGCAATTTAAATTCATAGAACCTTTCTGTAAGTCGCTTGCGCCAAAAGGAGGTTATGGTTACTTTGGACCAACTGGTTCAGGTCATTTTGAGATCGGAAGAGCACACGTCTGAACTCCAGTCACCTAGCAAGATCTC
>CAZCXW010000021.1:0-21070 GCA_964502785.1 uncultured Methanosarcinales archaeon
TCTACACATCCTTCCACACTCTTTCCCTACACGACGCTCTTCCGATCTGAGCTTAGTCTAATAATTCGCTCACGATAATCCCAAAATTATTTATAGGAAAAGCCTATGAACCTCAAAATGCAAGTAAAGAAAAGCATTATCTCTTCTCCGGGCATTAGAATGACTCTTACGGAAAAAGAAAAAATCATTGGAAGAGGATATCTTTATGTTTTGAAAAATGAACTTCATGAAGAACCTTCATTAGTCGGCTATCTCGAAGATATTTATGTGGATGAACATTACCGCAAAAAAGGTTATGGAGAGAAAATAGTAAAAACATTAATTGAAGAGGCAAAGAAGTTAGGTTGTTATAAGATTATTCTCACCAGCCGTTATGGAAAAGAACGCCTCCATGAATGGTATACAAAATTAGGATTTAAAGATCATGGGAAGGAATTTAGGATGGAGTTAGGGTAAACTGCCGGTGATTGACGATTGTCAAAGAAAACCACCCACGACCAGTCAATAGACTGGTCGCACAAAGAAATGTCGTACATTTCTTGTGCAAGAAATCAGCGGATTTCTTTGCATGCTCGCTTCGCTCAGGGCGATTTTCTGACCCTGCTTTTTCCTAAGCTAGCGCACTCGTCTCCAGACCACCTGTGAATACACTAGTGGAAAAAGCAGATTTTATTATTACCCACTTATGAGTTACAATTTTCATAGAATAGTTTATAAATAGGTCTTTCTCACCACTGAAAATGGTTCAGAGAACTAATCTATTGGATCATTTGAGTAACTATTTTCAAAATAGTTCGGAATTAGGTTTGCAATCGACAATTCTCTTAGACACAAGCGCAATAATTGACTTAGATACAGCATATCGTCACGATCAGCGTTATGGATATAGAAGAGCGGTTCAATTTCTTCAGGACCTTAAAGATACCGCTAAAGAACAAGCTGTGCTCCTCGTCCCATTGGAAATTAAACCAGAAGTAGAAAGACATTATACAAATAATCATATCAATGGGAATCCAGAGGTCTCTTTAAATACTGCAAATGCTATATGTAGATTACCTTCGAGTATTGATACGTTGGAGTTGTTTGAAGGAGAGATGACAAGGAGTATTGATCTTGCTCGGTATTTTATTCGATTAATGGCGCCCCATAAACTTAGATTAAAAAAAGTACTCCAAGACCCCGTTTCTCCCGAGGACTGGTCGGTTATTGATATGGCAGTAAGGATAGGGTTAAGCTCTTGGTATGCAATTGGGCAGGAACACCCTAACTCCCGCGGGCTTCCCTGCAGAACAGCAGTTCTCTCCAGCGATGACCATATTATTCAAATATTATCTGGATATGTTGTAGAAGCTGAAGGGATTGCACTTGCTAGTTATGTATTTCCAGTTGATCTTCGAAAATATTCATTAGGAGGAAAAGAATGATTGATTTTAAATTTCCATCTTTAACTGAAGTTTACAATAGAGAAACTCTTGTGGGAAATAATATTTTTATTTTTGAAAAGGTCGATGGTGGAAATTGTTCTATAAGGAAAGATGGGCAGGCAATTGTTCCTTGGAGCAGGGGAGGACCAATACGTGGTTCTGATAAATACTTTTTTAACGCCTTCCGAAGATTTGTTTTTGGTGATATTTCACCAGAGATTTATGGCTTACCTGAAGAGTTGGTAGTTTTTGGTGAATTTACTCATTCTGGTTACGGACATATTTTATATGATCCTCCAAACATGAATTCTTTTTTTTGTATAGGTATTTATGATGGAGATTCACAAACCTTTTTGGAGCCAGCAGATGTTGATCTTGTACTTGAACAATTAGGTATCCGAGAAAAAGTTCGAAGTGTTCCCCTTTTAGGATATGGATCCATGAATAGAGAACGTGGAGAAGAGCTTCTTAATCAAAGCTTTTTATATCAAGGCCCTCCCGAAGGGATAACTATTCACCAGTATTCATCAGAATTCACTAACGGTTTACGTATACAAAAATGGTACCACCCTGATTTCCAAGAGTTCGATCCTTCTAAAGATAGTGTAGATAGATTCCTCACAAGACATCGTTTTGTTAAAGCTGGACAAAAAATCATAGGTTCTACTTTAGAACCAGTAACTATGCCTAAAATACTAGAGACAATAGTAGACGATATATTTATAGAAGCTTCAAAACGTGGAGAGTACGGAGTCACTAAAAATAAAATAAGAAAAGCTACTGATTCATATCGCACATTTGTCGAGAAAGAAATTTTGCCGCTCTTTCAGGAGTAGCTAACCATCAACCATTTCAATTTCAATATTCAATCCTTCTGGAATGGGCACTCTCATCACCAAACGGAGAGTTCGTTCATCTGCACCCAAATCAATTAATCTTTTATGGATGCGCATTTCAAAGCGATCCCACGTAGCCGTTCCGTTCCCGCAAGGGCATTTGCGGGTCGTTAATTTTAATTTCTTCGTAGGAAGAGGAATCGGACCTTTCATCTCCACACCAGTCTTCTCAGCGATTTCTTTGATGTCTGCGCAAATACGATTAATCTTGTCAATCTCAATACTTGCTAATTTGATGCGCGCGTGTTGGGTCATTTTTTAGTTTTTCTCACAATAAGTTTTTTTATTATGAGCGTGGCATTTTGGGAAGGGGAGTTATATATAAAGGTTTTTGTTTTTGTCTCAAGAAAGAGTGAAAAAGAACTTACGCAAAGCAAAGTGAAACAAAGAAAGAAAAATAAAAGTCGAATCTATCAAACTAGTCTTTAACACTGATTGTAATTCTTATTTCCAGATTCAATAATCTGGCCGTTCGCACCTCTGGTGTCTATCGGATCAAAGTTAGGAAACCAAAATCCATTATTTGTAATAGTAGCAGATGCTAAACTGCCCAACGAACCGATGTCCCAGACTTTTATTTCCTGACTTAATTTTCCAATAATAGAGTTCATATCTATTCTCGTGTTGCCTCCATTAATTTTGATACCGACAGGTGAAAGATGTCCCTGTGGTAAGGGATTTTGTTGGCATCCCTGTAATCCAGAGTAAATATAATTCCACATCACATCGGCTGAATCAATATTATACAAGTCTATGCCATTAGCACCATTACGAAGATTTTCAATGATGTTCATCTGAACATCTGCATAAGCAGTAAAATCTCCAGCATCTATATTGATTCCCCTTTGGTTCGATACTTTTTTATCTGTAAATGAAAGATCATTGCCTTGAATATGCGTTTCTCCAATATTTCTCACTCTTATCCCTGTACCAGAATTCGATGAGACAAATCGCAGGGTATTGCCGAGAATATCTACTTCTCCTGCACCTATCCCATCAATAATAATTCCATCAAATTGTACATCGTCTAGCGGATCACCTAAGTAAAATTTATTACCCCATATGTATGCTCCCGCCTTGCCAACTCCATTAAGGTCCACACTGACTCTATTTTTTTCAAATATTGTATCTACTATTTCCGGTCTCATCATATCATGCACGTTAGGCGACCAAATGCCAAATTGAAATCCCGATATGCGTCCATTGCCTATCAATACTGGTTGGTCTTGAGAAAAGCCGATAGTAATCGCAGTACTCTGTCCTTTGTCAGCGGCAGTATTAATGATGCTAAACCCACGCAAATCGAGTGTTACAGGACCAGATGTTAGGGTTGCAATAGCTATTACTTGTTGACCTACGGTGCCGCTTCCCAATCTTACGTAAATATCCTCTGATAAACACCATACACCTGGAGAAATAAGAACGAGTAAAAACCCTTGATTAAGAGCAGCATCTACATCCTGCTGCGTAATTTCATAATTGCACGGATCACCAAAGCCTGCACTAACATCAGCAGACAAAACTATAACGAAACACGCCACCGCCATAAAAAAAATGAAAATCCTTTTTTTTCCAACAATTTCTTGGATATCATGCTGTGTCATCTTTAATTGAATCCCCCATACAATAAATCATATCATTATGAACTCGAGGTTGGGAATTGGGTTCTTATATAAAGCTTTCTGAGAAATATTTCCAGCTCTAACTTGCCTTTTTTAGGGAGTATTAAGGGTTAGAAGATTCTTTGCAAACAGTTTTAAGGTGTGATCATCAAGCCCCAATATAAAAAATAGAAATAAAAGAAAACAAACTTACATTTGTTTCTTGACGATATCCATGCACATGCCGGCAGCAACAGTCATGCCGGAATCTCTCACTGCAAAGCGCGACATTTGAGGGATTTCATTGTTCTTTTCAATGACCACAGGCTGCATTGGTTTTATTTTAACAACTGCCGCATCACCATTTCGAAGAATCTCTTTGTTCTCAGTGATCTCTTGCCCTGTTGCTGGATTCATTTTTTTAATGATTTCTTCGATTCTGCAAGCAACTTGTGCAGTATGGATATGGAATACGGGTGTGTAACCAACAGTTACAACGCTGGGATGATTTAAGATCACTAACTGCGCTGTAAATTCAGTCGCAACGGAAGGTGGCTTATCTTGATGTCCAAGAACATCCCCGCGGGCAATGTCTTTCTTGGCAATCCCTCGAATGTTAAAGCCGACATTATCGCCTGGCTCTGCTTCCTGCACTTGTTCGTGATGCATTTCAATGGTTTTAACTTCACCAGCAATGCCTTTTCCTTCTCGTCCTGGAACAACAACAACTTTGTCGCCAACTTTCATGACTCCCGTTTCGACACGTCCAACAGGAACAACGCCAATACCGGTAATGTTATAGACATCCTGTAATGGCAGGCGGAGGGGAAGGTTAAAAGGTTTCTGAGGAGCTTGGAACTTATTAATTGCTTCTAATAAAGTATCTCCTGTCCACCAAGGCATTTTATCAGATTTCTTGATTATATTTTCTCCCAGCAAGGAAGCAGTTGGAACAAAACGCAACGTATCAGCTTTCCATCCCGCTTGCACAGCATGCTTCTTGACTTCTTCGACAACTTCTTTGAATCGGGATTCTTTATGGTCTACTCCTGAGATATCCATTTTATTGACGGTAATTAAAAGCTGCCCGACAACAAAGATCTTTGAAAGACGAAGGTGTTCAATCGTTTGCGCATTGACACTGTCATTTGCAGCAACAACAAGAACAGCGCAATCAGCCTGGCTGGCACCTGTAATCATATTTTTAATGAAGTCTTTGTGGCCTGGCGCATCAATAATCGTAAAGTAGTATTTGTCAGTATCAAAGCGTTTGTGGGCAAGATCAATGGTAACTCCTCGTTCTTGCTCTTCTTTTAAGTTATCCATAACGAAAGCGAATTCAAATCCTTTTTTTCCCAATTGCTCTGCTTTCTCTTTGAGCTTGCGCATACTCTGTTCGTCGATATTACCGGTATCGTACAATAATCGTCCTACAGTCGTTGATTTACCGTGATCAACATGACCAATAAATACCAAGTTTATGTGTTCTTTAGCTCGTGCCATTTCATTCTCTCCTCCTTGTTTTATATTTGAGTGTAATTACAAAAGCTCTGTTTTAGGGTTATTTATAAAGATTTCGGAAGGGATGTGAGAATTTTAAGAATAAAGAAAAAAGAGCCTTAGGCTCTAAAGTAATTTTCTATAACTTGCAGGACTTGGACCGGAGCTAAGAACCATTCAAAAAGTTACTCTATCATTCTTTGTGCTGACGTCTCTGACATAGTTAACCTACCTCCCTCAAAATTTAGTTTAACAGTTTATTGGAATTCTCATTAATAAACATTTCCTCAAAATAGCACTAGAAACATTTAAATATAACTCCTAGCAAATAGTAACTAAATCACTGAGAGGTAAAACAAAAATGAATAATTTAATAGTAAAACCAAGTGTTCAAGTTTATGACCCCGTTATTGATGCTTTATTAGGACAAGGTATAGGGGCTTACTCAAGAGAAGCGAGAAATGACCTTCGACAGGTAGGAGCACCTTTACCAACAGACTTTAAAGTAATTCGAAGAGTTAAGGGAGAAGAATGGATCACACCAGAAGGATATAATAGCACGATGAGAATCGTAGGAGTTGCTAGCAGCCTATCACAAGTTCTAAATATAACAAAACAGGGATTTCCTATTAACACAGCTGAAGAAGCAGGGATACGCGATCTTCTTTCCGATCCCTCTATAGGCACATTATACTTTGGTGTATATGATACAAGAAGCATAGTAGTCGTACGTCCATGGCTGCAAGGTGTTTTCATTGAAGATTCCCTAGAAAAAGCTCTAGGTGCAGCTGTAAAAAAAAGTGGGGAAACACGATTATAGATTTTATTTATTTTCTGGATCTCTTTTTTAATACGTAGACTTTTTAAACTCTTCAAAAATTCTCCACTTTATGCTCACTCCGCAACAAATCACTTTCCTCCGAGAAGAATTAGCTACGGCAAAGAACCCTCTCTTCTTCCATGATGGAGATGCGGATGGGCTCTGCGCTTTTCTGCTGTTATACAAAATTCATCGCGAAGGAAAAGGATTCGCTTTGAATTCCACTTCTATTCTAGATGCTTCGTTTGTTCGTAAAGTAGAAGAGTTAAACCCTGATAAGATTTTTGTCTTGGACATCCCGGTTGTAGAACAAGATTTTATTGACAAAGTGAAACGGCCTATTTTTTGGCTTGACCATCATATGCCGTTGGAGAGACAAAATATTCATTACTTTAATCCGCGTTTGAAGGATAAAGAAGCATACGTGCCAACGACGCGCATGGCTTGGCAAGTCTCAGAGCGAGAAGAGGACATGTGGATTGCCACTGCGGGTTGTTTAGCAGATTACTCCATGCCTGACTTCATTCAAAAATTTCAGGAAAAATACCCTGTTTTTCTGCCGAGAATAGAAGATCTTCCCACGACCGTGTTTAAAATGCCTGTAAGCAAACTCATCAAATTCTTCTTTTTCATCCAGAAAGGACCGTCTGGTGAAGTGCGAAAATCATTGCAAATTCTTACGAGAATCCAGAGCCCTGATGAGATTTTTATGGAAACGACAGCGCAAGGAAGGTTCTTGGGAAAACGCTTTGAAAAAATAAATAAAAAATATGAAGAATTGTTGCAAACAGCAAAAAAAAGCGTAACCAGAAGCCGGCTTTTACTATTTTATTACACAGAACAGCAATGGTCTTTTACGGCAAACTTAGCGAATGAATTGTCATCGCTATATCCCCAGAAAGTAATCCTTATTGTACGTAAAAAAGGTTCAGAAATGAAATGCAGCCTGCGTGCGAAGAATGTATTAAGTATTTTGCAAAAATCGCTTCAGGGCATCGATGGGCGGGGAGGAGGACATCCTGACGCCTGCGGCGCGGTAATTAAAGAAAATGATTGGGAAAGATTCTTAGAGAATTTTAAAAACGAGTTAAAACATGCTTAGATTATTATTATCCTTATTGGGAATTCCTGCAGGGTATATCCTGGGACATATTGCCCAGGAAGAGATTATAGAAGGAAAAAAATATTTTAAACTTTATTTACAAATCCTGTCAGGGAGTATACTAGCGCTCTTAACATATTTCTTTCTTCAACAAGAAAAAATAGTTATTTTGCTTGCTCTTTTGGGTCTCTTGACGGCCTTTTTTTACGTTCTCAAAGATAAGAAGATTTTATTTTATTTGCTGATGTACATGCCATCAATCATAGCCTATTTCTTCCTTTCGCAGAATCAACAGCTTCTTATAGCTTCGCTGCTTTTTTTTTCTTTATTGCTTTTAGGCACCTTACTCTCTGACTGAACAAGATCATGATCTGGAAGAAGCAATTAAAGAAAAGGTAACACCTTTGTTAGAAGATTCCATGAGTAAGAATTGGGGAATCAGCATTCCAAAGCTGGAAGCGGATATTACTGATAAATTAATGAAACCGCTGCTGGATATTTATATTCCCCTGCGCAAAACTTTTTCTGAAGCTAAAAAAGTATTCAGAACTGAATTCTTCAAAAAAGAATTAAAATTCCATTTAGGAAATGTTTCGCAGCTTGCCAAAACATTAGGATTAGATCGCCGAAGCATCCACCGCACGATTAAAAATTTAGACATTGATACAGAAGAACTGCGCCAGCAAAAGAACACGCCTGAAGAAAATCATGAGATAATCATTGACCAGACATTACGAAATACTTTAGAAGCGTACGAAGAAATTATTCAGCCGCAGAAAATGGAAAAAATGTATGAAAATCTGCGCTCTTTGTCACGGAATATTGCCAAAGTTATTCCGCATCGCGACATAAGCTGGAAAGAAGCAGAACATGAATTCGAGAAAGTATTTTTAATTTATGCTTTACGGGAAAACGAGTGGAATGTTGCAAAAACTTCACAGCGCATCGAAATCCGCGTTGAAACCTTGCACCGGAAAATGAAGAAGTGGGGATTGAGGCAGCATTGATTTGCTCAATGGAATATTATATTTATTAAAATGAAATTTGACTATGATAATTCCAAAAGCTAATACCTTAACTAGTTTTTTTTATATACTAAAATGCGCTAGAATTCGAACATCATTTGGCGCATGATATATAAAAGAAATACAAACTGCTAAACAAATATTTAACTCCAATAATCTTCTTTAGTAATTCCAAAAGAGTTTAGCCTCTGATGTAATGTTCTTTTGCCAATGCCAATCATAGTTGCGGCTTTTGTTATATTGCCTCTCGATGTTTTCAAAGCTTCAATAAGATGTAACCGTTGGAGTTCCTTCTCTCTCAGAAAAATGCCCGTACCTTGATCACGAAAAGGCTCGCTATGATCTCTTTCAACTAAAATTTTTTCGTCGAAAGCTTTAAAATCTGCGGGGAATAATAGATCCTTACTTTGAGCGTATCCCACGGCACCTTCAATATTATTTTCTAACTGACGTACATTTCCAGGCCACTGATATTTTAGTATCCATTCATAAGCCAGATTACTAAATTTAACTTCTTTTCCTTCGGCATCATTAAACTTTTTTAAGAAATAATAAGCTAAGAGTGAGATGTCTTCAGCACCCCTTTCTCTAAGAGGTGGTAATTCAATGGCAATAGTACTTCCAAGCCGATAATAAAAATCACTCCGTAAAATGCCTCCCCCCACATACGTTTCCAAGGGTTTAATTGAACCAGTAATAATTCGTATGTTCAACGGATTAGGTTTAGCTTGATTACCCCCTACTCTTACAACACTTCTTTCTTGAAGAAGCCTCAGCAATTTGATTTGGATATCTCCACTCATTGAACTGATTTCATCAAGAAAAACTGTTCCTTTATTAGCTTGTTCAAAAATGCCTTCTCTTTGACTAACGCTGGAGGCAACATATCTCTCAATACCAAATAATTCACTTTCCAACAGATCTCTCGAAAATTCAGTGACATTAACAGCGACATATGGACCCGCCTTTCTTTTTCCAAATTTGTGTAAAGCTTTTGCGAGCAACTCTTTTCCTGTTCCACTTTCACCAATAATAGGAACTGTTACATTACTATCAGCTAAGCGAGAAATCTTTTGGTAGACTCTCTGCATCGCAGGGCTTAGTCCGATCATCCCGTATTGTCCATTTTCTGTCATTTTAATCTATATTTTGTGCCAGTATATAAAAATTTTGTTACTTTCAAGTAATATCTCTTTAAATTAAAATAAAATTTAACCCGTTTTAGGTATTGCATTTAGCAAGTTTTATAAATAAAAATGAAGGTTTTAAAACATGGCATTCATCCAAAAAAACAATAAAAAAGTAGAACTTCCAGATAATTATCCGATCAAAGAAGCCTGTATGGAATTGGATGTTCCTTTCGGCTGCCAATCGGGACTGTGCGGCACTTGCAAGATTGATATTCTAGAAGGGGCAGAAAACTTGGAGGAATTAACACCTGAGGAAAAAGAGATGGGGGACCGCGATTATACTCACCGACTAGCTTGTCAAGCAAAAATCAAATCAGGATTTATTAAAATTAAACCACAATGGGAGGATTGAAAAACATGGAAAGCAAAGCAGCAATTAATGAGCCGGCGCCGAAGTTTGAGGCGAAAGCATATCATCAGGAGCAAATAACAACAGTAAAATTAGAGCAATATAAAGGGAAATGGGTCGTTTTATTTTTTTATCCTGCCGACTTTACATTTGTCTGCCCTACAGAACTTGGAGAAATGGCGGATAATTATGCAGAACTGCAAAAAATGAAAGTAGAAGTGCTGAGCATCAGTACGGATACTGTTTTTGTTCATAAAGCCTGGCATGATACATCAGAAACGATTCAAAAAATTAAATTTCCGATGGTTGCGGATCCAGCTGGACAGATTTGCACGGCGTATGGAACGCTGATACCGATGGAAGGCATCAGCCTGCGCACTACCTGTATTATTGATCCAGATGGAATCCTCAAAGCTTTTGAAATCAATGACAACAGTATTGGCAGAAGCGCTAAAGAATTGATTCGAAAAATGAAAGCCGCGCAATTTGTCCGTGAACATGGCGGAGAAGTATGTCCTGCAAGCTGGGAACCGGGAAAGAAAACATTAAAGCCAGGACTGGATTTAGTAGGGAAGATTTAGGAATTTTTTCTTACTTCTTTTCATATAACGTTGTTGCGGCAGAATACAAAGTATATTTATTTTCCCGCAGCCATCTTTCTAATGGATCTTTTAATTCTGGCTTTTCTTTCACAAATGAGTCTAACAATAACACTCCGCCAGAGCGTAAATGCGCATCTAAATTATGCAATGCTTTTATCATCACTTCTGGTTTAAAGTATCCCAATAAATTTTGACAACCTATGAAATAGAAGCTTTTATCTGGAAGTTTACCTTGTACAACATCACCAACTTCGAAAGAACATTTATCTAGCACTTCTCGTCTAACTTCTCTTTCTGTAGGAGAAAGAGTAACCAGCCATCTCTCTGCATCGGGAAATTCTGCGTCTCTAGAATGATAAACTAATTTGCCAGACTTTGCCCTTGCAACGTACGCAGGTTGAATATCTATCCCCGTTACATGGATATCTAAACCTGCTCGCAAACCAATGATTGCATAGGAATATGCTTCTTTGCCAGAAGAACAAGGGACACAAAGAACATCGAGTTTTCCTCTACTATCTCCCGCTAAGTTACTAAAAATCCTATCTAACAATTGATCATTTTCTTCATCAAAACGAAACATCATCCTTGACTCTCCTGTAATCAGGTTTGCCAAGGTTTTTTCGTAGATATCCATTTGCCGCCACGTATTCTCATCAACCCAAGATAATCCACGAATTCCAGAAGAGATGCCTGTTCCATCTTTGCGATACTCTGCCGCTTTCTGATGATTAGAGAGACGATCAACATAATCTTCTAGCGATGCAGACTGATCTACCACTGTCAGAAGTTCAGTAACATAACGAGAGTTAACATCCAAAGTGTTACTCTGATTTAAGATGTAAGTACGAATGTTGCCCAAAGCGATGGTTTCAGTCATAATCTTATTTTTGTTAAACCATTTTAAAAGATTTACCTTCGATTTTTTTTCTCCTCAAAAACCTTTATAAAATGAGCAATTCTTCCTTATCCATGCCTCCTGTTAAAGATGTGAAAGGATTAACTGTTAAAAAATCAGAAGATTTTTCAGAATGGTATACGCAATTGCTGCAAAAAGCAGAGCTCATTGAATACAGCCCTGTTTCTGGCTGTTATATTCTTCGCCCCAATGCCTATCATATTTGGGAATGCGTGCAGGAGTATTTTGATGCATTGATAAAAAAAGATGGGGTTAAGAATGCTTATTTTCCTTTGTTTATTCCTGAATCATTGCTGATGAAAGAAAAAGAGCATGTGGAGGGCTTTGCTCCAGAAGTGGCCTGGGTGGAAACGGGGGGGGACAGCAAGCTGCAGGAAAAACTGGCTATCCGCCCAACGTCAGAAACGATAATGTATGATGCCTACGCCAAATGGATACGCTCGCATAAAGATTTACCGTTGCGCTTAAACCAGTGGTGCAACGTCGTCCGCTGGGAATTTAAACACTGCACGCCTTTTTTGCGAAGCAGAGAATTTCTCTGGCAGGAAGGGCATACGGCTTTTGCCACCAAAAAAGAAGCGGTGGAAGAGGCAGAGAAAATGTTAAATTTTTATGAACAAACCTTTCGTGACCTATATGCACTGCCAGTGTTAAAAGGAAGAAAGTCCGCCTGCGAAAAGTTTGCCGGCGCGGAATTTACTCTCTCTGTCGAAGTGCTTCTCCCTAATGGTAAGGCGATTCAAGGCGCAACCTCTCATCATTTGGGACAACATTTCTCTAAAGCATTTGATATTAATTTTCTGGATCAGGAACAGAAAAAACAGTATGTTTGGCAGAACTCGTGGGGATTGTCAACAAGATCTATTGGCGTGATGATTTTAATGCATTCCGATGACAAAGGGTTGGTATTGCCGCCACGTGTCGCGAGGATACAGGCAGTCATCATTCCTATTTTATTTGATAAAACAAAAGAAAAAGTTTTTGCGGCGGTAAAACAAGTAGAAAAGAGCTTAAAAGCGCAGGGAATCCGCGTGCATGTTGATAATCGCGAAGATTACACTCCCGGCTGGAAATTCAATGAATGGGAACTGAAAGGAGTTCCGTTGCGCATTGAAATCGGGCCGAGAGATGTTGAGAAAAATCAAGTTACGATTGTACAAAGGGATACTGGACAGAAAGAAAATGTTCCCTTGGAAGAAATTGGCTCGGAAATCGCATTATTATTAGACCAGATGCATGCCCGATTATTTGAAAGAGCAGGAGAGATTTTGGAAAAATCAGTGGTTGAAATTTCCACGATGAAAGAAGCGGAAAAGGAAATTGCAAGAGGAAAAATTATATTTGCCCCCTGGTGCGAGTCCGTGGAATCAGAAGAATTGCTTAAAGAAAAAACTGGAGCCAAATCATTAAATGCGCCATTGGAACAACCGGCTGTAAAAGGCAGGAAATGTTTTATTACCGGAAAGCCGGCAACGCATTGGTTTTATTTTGGAAAGAGTTATTGAATGTATTCTTCCGAGTTTCTAAAAGCTTATAAGTTTTTTATGACGTTGATTAGAGTTTAATTAAAATGTCAGTAATAACTTTAGATCATCTCCGAAAGGTTCGCGGAATGAACTTTGAAGATGTTCTGGAAAATATCGTTGGGAGAAGTTTACAATATTATGTGCATCAAACACCTCAAGTTACTGATAAGAGGTATAATACAATTGTCTATTTCAGGGAATCAGAGATAAAAATAAAGCAAGAAGACGTTGCAAATCTCTTTGCATCTCTTGAAGGCGATAAGAATATTCGTAATAACGGCTTTTGGATTCGAGCATACTATGAGATTCTTCCTGCTTTTGATAGGAGCCAATTAGATGGACCTATAGTAATGAGTAAAGGTCTGCTCGTGGAAAGAGTACGAATTTCTGGTGTGAAGAATTTTAACTTATCGCAGCTAAAATATACTTAATTTCCTCCAAAAATATTACCATTCTTTCAAATACCCTTTATACTCATATTTCTTCGTTTGCAGGTCAAGCTATTGTTTGATGAGGTTGAGAAGATTAAGAATGCGGTAGGTTAAGGTGTCCCAATGAATGGAGGAAAGGTCTTTTTCCAGCCCTCTGATTAAAATTCTGCCCATGAGATCGCGAATGTAGCTTCCTTTGAAAACACTCTGCCAATCCCAATGGACTTTGCCGGATAAGATAAATGAAATACGGCCATTGATGAGCGTCTTTTTCTTTCCGCCATGTTCAATGGTAACCTCTCTCATATCATAGACATGGACAATAATATTAATTTCGTACTTATAATAATGAGTGACATTCTTTGTCAGGATCCAAAATAATTCCTGCTCTGCGCCCCGCGCCGTGGGCACTTTATGCTTGTAATCTTTTTCATGCCACATAAACCCATAATTTTTGGCCCAATCGACCACGGCAGCGTACAGGCCATCAAAATCAAATAGCCCTGTATACTGGATTCGTTGCGGTCCCGCGGAAGAACCAACACTACCCTGTGCCTGAAAACCCATAAAGAAATGAATATTAAAAGTTATATAAAGATTTCTACAGGTTTGGCTCTGTAGAAAAAGTGGTAGCATCCTTATATGAGCGATACATGAGCGGGATGCTGAGCACAGCGTGCAGGCCGATGGGCGAGTCCGATGCTACCCGAGCAAAGCGAGATTTTCTACAGAGCCTACAGGTTTCGATTCCGACTTTGTTTACAATACAACATAATCATCAATCGTTCTAGAAGCGACAGGTTCTGGCAATGGTTGTGGAGCTACTTTATTTTTGGCCCAACCTATAACTGTTTTCCAAATGGATTGTTTATCAAGTAGTTTTGGATCTCTGTCACGAAGATACATACTTGAGGGAATTCCTATCGTACCCAAACTATAAAATAACCATGGTGCAGCCTCAGCTAAACTGCTGTTATCCTTATTAATTAATCCTGAAATGAGATTATACATTCCAGTAGCGAAGAGACCAACGGCAAGACCAAACGTTGGAAATCGTACAGTTCTTCCCCAACTCGTAAATATCTTTGTTTTTAGGTTTTGAATAATGGCACCTGAAGCAACGTTATTTCCATTTCTTATTTTATCAAGGCAAGCAAACGCTTCAAAGATAGCAGCTGCAGTGAGGGAATAACCCATAAAAGCAGTTGCGCCTAATCCAACATACTCCGGCTTTATTCCTTTATCTTCTAATCTTTGACCTATGTTACTATATTGCCTTAGTACTTGTTCATCCATCCATTTTAGAGGAGTTAAGTAATCGTTTAATGACATTTTGTAATTACCAAGAACCAGCTTCTTGATAATAAGAGTTAGTGTTTTTTATAAATCTTCCACTTTATTTTAATAACTTCACTCTTCTAACTCTTTCATCATCCTTTCGATAACCATGAATCCTTTCTGCCAGAATTTTTCGGAGGTTATGTCAACACCAACGGCTTTTGTGATGTTCTGCGGGCTTTCGCTTCCACCTTTGGAAAGCATTTCGATGATTTTTAAGGCAAAAGAAGAACCTTGCTCTTTGTACATTTCATACAAAGCAAGGGTTAAAAGATTGCCAAAAGCATAAGCATAACAATAGAATGGGGTTTGAAAGATGTGAGGGATATACAACCATTCGTAGGCAAAAATGTCATCTACTTCTATACGAGAGCCTAACTGCTTGCGTAAATCTGCAAGATAAACCTGGCTCACTTCATCAATTGTTTTGCCTTGATGAAAAAGTTCGTGGGCTTTCATTTCAAACCGCACAAATCCTGCCTGCCTGATGATAGAGGCATATAAATCGTCCATTTTTGTGAAGAGCATCTGTTTAGCGGCTTCGGGATTGGCTTTAAGCATTCGCTCTGATAACAGCATTTCCGCAAAGATTGATGCTGTTTCAGCAAGGGGAAGGCAGGCATCCATTGTAAATTCACTTTGTTTCTGGGAGAGTGTCATATGCACAGCATGTCCCAATTCATGGGCTAAGGTTGAGACGTCGCGATATTTTCCTGTATAGCTTAACAAGACGTAGGGGAGCACTTCCGTTGTTGCCGGGCAGCAGAAAGCGCCGCTTCTTTTTCCTTTCTGCACCATGGAATGAACGTGTTTTTTCTCGATAATCGCGGCGGCAATTTGCCGGCATTGAGGAAAGAAATCCTGAAAAGTATCCAAAACGGACTTGACAGCCTGATCGTACGAAATCGTTTCGTCTTCCTCTGCAAGAGGAGCATAGAGGTCGAAACGCCGCAGCTTCTGAAGGCCCAATTTCTTTCTCTTAATTTCAAAAAATTTCTGGAACAAAAATTGATTCTTCTCACAAACGGTTAATAATGTCTGCACAGCTTGGTCTGGAAGGTCATTGACAATATTGCGCACCCCGAGAGGATTTTTGTATCCTCGTAAGCCGATATTTTCTTCCCGCCAATCGAGAATGATGTTCTTGTAGATTTCCCCCAATGCATTCTTCTGCTGAATGTACGGCTTAAGCAGAGCATGATATGCGGCTTCACGAGTTTTTAATGATGTAGAGCGGACAAAGGTCACCATCTCTTCCTGTGTTCTTTTCTTCCCGGTAAAGAAATATTCAAACTCCGAGGTAAGAATATTATAGATATTGTTTAAAGCAGAAACTCCGCTGTTATCTTTGATGTTGATAATTTTTTCTTCCGTTTCTTTTAAAGTATATTTTCTTGTTCTGGACAAAGTTTGAAGAAAATAATGATACTGCCCGCTGGCTTTTGTTAATTCTTGAGCTTTATTTTTTGGCAATTGCTTGAACCACAATGAGAAAAAAAGCAAGCGGTTATTCATGCGTGTGAGGAAATGCTCCACTTGAGACATCTCCGCAACGGCTTTCTGGTCTCCAGCATTTTCTGCAAAACGCAGTTGCGTGAAAACGCCGATTTTTTCCATAAGTTTCCGCAGGTTTTCAAAGTCACGCATAATTCTTAGAAAAATGGAAGAGCTGATCTTTACCGTCAGAAGACTTTTTTTCTTTTCCAATTCTTGGACTGCATTTTCAATCCGCAGTTCTTCCGAATGAATATTTTGCGGCTTAATTTCCTGAAGATCCCATACCGAAGGTTTGTAGGGGGGCATTTTGAAAGTTTGTTGTAGATGCTTTTAAAGTTAATTTGTCTTTTAATAGTGGTAAAATAAAGAAAAGTTTAAAAACAGATGAGATTATTAAGAAACAACGGTTAAAAGCCAAGTTTAACTCATGAAAAAAAATTACATTTCACCAACATTATTAGAACTTCTCCAAGGAAAAGAAGAACTTGCTTTAGAAAAGAGATTAGTCCATGCTGATTTTAAATATTATTTGTGGTGGCGGATAGAAGGGGTATTTGCGCCGCAGCTGGGAAAATCAAAATGGGGAATTGAGGCTACAGTGGGGGTAGGAAAACAATATACTTGTTTAGAGATTACAGGAAAAGGGCGATGGAAAGTTATCTTTAATCCGCTGGCGTTGCGGCAGAGTTTAGATTCTTATGCTTCTGGTTCTGTTACTGATGAAGAACCAGGTTTTCTTGATAGTGAAATAAATAATTTAGATTGGATTGATGACAATTTTACAGAAGAAGCAAAATATATGCGCGAAAAAACGCAGGAAGAACAAGCTCAATTTAAAAAATTACAACAGCTTCAAATGGAATATCCGAAACTGCTGGCGAAGCTTTATTTCTGCACGCAAAGTTTAGTGCTCAATCCAAAGGGTTATGCGGAAGAGGTTCGGCAGTGCATGGAAAAAGAGGCTAATACCTACCGCTTATTGCAGGAAGTGGTGAATAGAGGAAGGGAAATTAATGCGGTAGTTGTTTCAGAATACGAACAACGCCTGCCCTCGCGCATCTCTGACTTATTGACCGTTTACAACGGAAAATGCAACCGGCTCTCAAGCACTTTAGCGGATCTGCAAGCAGTAACACGAAAAGCAGGCGAAGCTTTAATACTACAAGCAGCATTATTTTATACGAGGAAAGAAAATGGAAGAAGATGATATGAGAGAAAGTAGAGGAGGAAACGTGATTTATACTAAAAATCATTAGAAATCGAACATATTAATGATTTTTATATATATAAAATGCGCCAAATTATGTTCGAATTCTAGCGCATTTTAGTATATATTACGATTTCGTTGCCAGACTCTGACCAACGTCTAACACATTCTCCTCGGCAAAAGATGTTGTCTGAAGATCGTTGTGCCGAACGAGGGAATGTGCAAGCTGCCGATGACAATGCATCCATCGAAGGTTGGTTAGTGGGAGTTCGCGGGAAGACACCAGAACTGCGGAATGCTGGGAGCACGAGCTATATGGATGGTTTCCTGTGTGGCCTGCAATGTTATGTTCATAATTCGCGCATTTCTCTTCCTAATCCTTTTGAAGAATTTTTAGAGTTTCGTCGGGTTTATCTCCGCTCGGAAAGGGTGGAGAGTTTCTATATTCAGGGATCGGAGTTAGAAGCGCCCCCGGAGAGATTTGTTGTTATTCCGAAAAAAAGAGGGGTGATCCTCGTTGATTCTGAAGTTTTAGGAGAAAGGGTAATTCCGGGCAGTCCGGATGCAGGAGCTTACGACTTAGGTTTTATCATCGGCGCTAAACGAGAGTGTAATTATGATATAGCAATAGGGGAATTACCTCAAAATCAATAACAATATCAAAGGTTGATGGATAAAATGAGAAAATACTAACAAAATTATCTAAACATGACTCTTATACCAGATAATGATGTATAAGAGCATCCCTAAAGCCAGGAAAAAATTCATAAAAAATAAAATCATCCTAAGAAACATAAATTTATGCGACGGCTTATGAAGCCATTCCCTGCGCTGCTGCAACCAAAAAAATTTCATTTTCTCTGCAAGGGGAGAACTTCTTTTTTATTTTTTGTGTTTAAATGATACTTCTTGATCAACGAATGAACAACTACTTTTATAAAATCGTAGGGTGAGTATTGACTGATTCAACAAAAATCAAAGATTTTCGAGTGCCAGAAATCTAGGATTTCTGAGCATATCTGTGGGATAAAGCTGGTCGCCTTCTTCTTGTGTTTGTGCAAGAGGCAGAAGAATCATCTTTTCTTAATTTTAAAGTATCTGCTAATTTCTTTTGTAGAAATCTCCTGGGCAAAATCATTCTCAAACTCAGCAGCAATTTTCTTTCTTAGTTTGTAGGAATTTGCATTTTTAGCGTATGCTATCCAGCCCTCCAAAGAATCGTAAATTGAATCATAATCAATTTCATGTAATTTGTATTCCTACGCTAGTAACTTTAGCTTTCGCTTCATCTTCCTGATGTTTGATTTTTTGAGCAGTTTGTGATAATAGAAAACACGAAAGCCGAGAAAATTTATAGTGTGGCCTAATCTTAAAATTTTAGATTTATCTGGATGAAGCCAAATATTTAATTCGTTTTTCAAAAATATATTAATCTCGTCCTTGTAAAACTCCAGCTGCCCTTTATCTCTTTCAAAGATTACAAAATCATCAACATACCGAATGTAATACTTTTTTTTCAGTTTTGTTTTTACAAACCAATCGAGTTCATTCAGATACACATTCGCAAAAAATTGGCTTGTCAGGTTGCCAAGAGGCATTCCTCTGCCCTGAGAAGAAGAATTTGCCAAAATCTTTCTGATAAGCCAGACGATTCTTTTGTTCGATATTCTCTTTTTTATTATTGACAGCAAAATTTCGTGCTCGACATTTTCAAAATACTTCTGAATGTCTGCTTTGAAGATATAACATTTTTCTTTGTGGTTCCTGCTTGCTTTTCTTTTGAAAAAATCAAAGCGCTGCAATGCTTTTAATGTTCCTTTGCCTATCCTGTTTGTATAGGAATCATAAATAAAGCTTTTTTCAAAAATCGGCTCGATTATATTGCAAAGCGCATGATGCACAACCCTGTCCCTGAAATCAGACTTTGATATTTTTCTTGTTTTTGGCTCATGAATTGTAAAATTCACCAGTGGCTTTGGATTATAACAATGCAATAGAAGCTCTGACCGAAGCAAAAGCAGATTTTCTTTGAGATTCTTCTCAAACTCAACAACATAAGATTTTGTTGTCTTGCGCTTTCTTGCTTTTTTGTAAGCGAGAAAAAGATTGTCATAAGAGCATAATGTGTCATACAAATCCATAATGAAAATCCTCGACAAAAGGTCATTCCGAAAGCGCCATTGATGTTGACGAGGTAACTGCTGTAGCCGTAAACATAGAAAACGTAGTCAGGGCCATAAACACGCAACCCCAGCACTAGCTATTTTACTTATATTATCACCGCAGGTTCATCCGTATAACCCTAGGATTATGTGTCCCTGCTGAATTTCATAGCTTCCAATGGACAGCCTTAGTAAAACAGCGTGTGGCCTTTAAACCATTGCTCATGGCTGTCGAGGCAAAAATAAAACAAGAATAATAATATTTAATGCTTTCTACTTTTTCGGCCCGCCTTCGGCGGTTTTTTCAAAACGCACCCCGAAAGCACCACTGTCGTAGTCGAGGTCCCCGTAGCTGCCATTGACATCGAAGTCGCTGCCAGGGCCAAAGACACGCAATCTATTCAAATATGGAGCTCTCTGCGTTCGGGAGTAATCCTTGCTGTCCACAAAAAAAGTGTTTGCATCTCTTTTTTGAGATAGCAGCCAATCGCCATACTTCTGCGCTTCAATTCCTAATCTCTCGTCAGAAAACAGCTTTAAGGTTAAATCCTGTTTCCCAAATTCTGAAGTTAGTACTCGTGTCTGTCCGTGAGGAGCAACAAATGCAATGCTATTTTTCAGCATTTCATCAACCATAACATAAACAGACTCTCTTTGATTTTTAGGAATAATATATTCTCTGCCTTGCCTGTGGGCATCAACTAAATTAGCTACGCCGACGTGCTTACTTATCGCACCATTTGGAATTATAACAACCTGAGTGTTTCTGTCATCATAAAAAACATCGGCATTTTCCCTGCTGTAAGGCTTGAATGTGCCTTTGCCTTCGTTTACCCTAAGAAACCCATGCTCTGCTGGAGAGATAAGATGAAGATCGTTAGCTGCAAAAGCCAGTTCCTGAACATCCAATGGAGCTTCTTTACAACCATAGGTTACAGTCCATAAACCTACTGGTGTTTTATTTACCTGCATTTCAAGATTAGGTTTCATTTTGTCAAACCTCCAATAAGTGTATATAAATAGCGAAAATGCTTTGGATTTATAAAGTTTTCGCTTTTGAATCTACTAGAAAGTAGTTAATCTAATCATATGGGCTCGCCAATCTTCAACTGCCCTTTCAAGTGTTGAGGACATCTATAAATATCATAATCAAAAACAGAGTTACCCATTTGCTCTTGAATGTAACGCTTAACTTGTTCCTGCGAAACGTGTCCTGCCGAGCCGCAATAGTAACCTCTCGCCCAAAGAACACCAAATCCTTCTCCGAAATGCTGTTTGAATCCAAGATACCTTAAATCTGGAAAGCATCTGCGAAGCTGAATACTCGTATTGCCTTTCAGCTTATGAACTATCTTAAAAGGCGTTACTGTCGGTTTAGCACCCACAAATAAATGCAGATGGTCTGGCATAACTTCTAAAGCTAATTGCTGTATACCCATTTCCTGACATTGTCTATTGATTATTGTTTTTAACACTTCAAT
>CAZCXW010000022.1:0-19887 GCA_964502785.1 uncultured Methanosarcinales archaeon
ATCGGCCCGCCACCTGCTCTGCCGATAAGTTAACAGTGTCCTTAATTACATCCGATATACATTTCCTGAAGAAGTGTTATTATCATATCTCATTCCCTGCATTTCTTGCGGGCTGTAGGCATTTCCCGGAGAATGATTGTCTCCCATCCCGTATTTGCTTTCATGATGCGGACGATCTTCTCTCATTTCTCTTAAAAGTTCTTCTTCGGGAGAAGATTTTGGTTGTTCTTTAGGATGCTCATCTGCGATAGGTTCAAGTAGAGATCGAGCTGCCTGACGTCTTCGTTCTTCTTGCGCCAAGGCTTCAAAGATGGAAGAATCTATGCTGTCGTCTCTCATCTGGCATTTAAAATGACTGTTTTATTTAAAGATAACGCCTCAAATCTGCTTTTTCCACCAGTGTATTCACTGGTGGTGGGCGGTTTTCTTTGACATTCAAACAATACTAAAAATATATCCTACCATATATCCAATAATTCCGGAGATGAGACCTACAACCACAATTTCTAAACCTGATTTCATCCAATTTAATTTTGTATAAACAGATTTTGTCAACCCGATTACAAACAACACGGCAATTGTTAATCCTATCGCCAGCGATGCCGCGGTCGAATTTTTTAAGATAATGAAAGGGATTATGGGGAAGAGCGACCCGACTAAGAATGACAAAAACATTGTTAATGCATTTTTTAAAGGCAATTCTAAACGGTGTTCCGCCAGTCCTAATTTCTTTTGGATATAATTTATTGTAAACGTAGAGTGATTGTGATGTTCAAAATGATGGAGCAAGGCCCGGACTTCATCTTCATCGAATCCTTCTAGTTCGAGGATCGGACGCATTTCCTTTAAATATTTTTTTGGATTCTTTTTAAGGTTTTCTTGCGCTTTTTTTATTTCATGTTCATACACTTCCCGCTGTGATTTAGCGGAGAGATACGAAGCTGTAGACATGGAGAAAGCTCCAGCAAACATGCTGGAAAGCCCGGCGAGGATTATCGCTGTTTTCCCGCCGCCGCCTTGCCAGACTCCTAAAACCAAGCCGAGATTGGAAATAAGCCCGTCCTGCATGCCAAAGACAAAATCACGGATAAGGCCTTTCGTCTTATGAATAATGGTTGTACTTTCCATTATTTAATCTCAACTGCGCATTTATTTTGCCGACATTTAACTTCTCCCTGTCCGCAGTCTAAAGTTCCTGGCTCGCATTGCAAAGTGCAAAGCACATTTCGGCAATCTGGGGCTGATTGCTTATTTACTGCATCTGTTGCATGGCAACATTGCGCTGGAACGCAGTCGGCATCGACCGTACATTGTTTTTCGGCTTCAATCGCACATGAACTAAGTAAAAAAATAAAGCCCAGGAACAACACTGCTATTTGCTTCATCTGAGATCACCCTTCATTGTTTTTTGTTAAGGAAAATTTTCTTCGTATGATAACTGTTCGTTAATCTCTCCTCGAAGATTTTGCTGCATCAATTGCTTGACTTCTTTTTGAGGATAATTTGCCAATAGCCAAGACAATTTCACTAAAGCTGTATTTGCCAGCATATCCTTCCCGGAAATAATTCCTAACTCCTGCAAATCCCTTCCTTTGTCATAGACATTCATATTAACTCTTCCAAAAAGGCATTGCGTCGTCATCACCACCACGCATCCTGAAGCGATAACTTTTTTAATTGCGGGATATATTTTTTTATGAAGCGCCGCTTCCTGATTCGGAACTTGCCCAGGTGTATGGCCCAAGCCTGTTCCTTCAATAATTAAGCCTTTGAATCCCTTAAATAATGCAAACTGTTCGGGAAACATGTTAATGTGAATTTTTAATAAGGCGACTTTACTTTCCATTTTGGCTTTCACAAGCAACGAAGAAGAGCGTTTTACATAGCCTTTTTTTATAAAGTTAATCTTACCTTTGGGATAATCAACAGTAGCCAGAGGATCGTCATTAATGACTTTGAATGCATCACGGCGAGAAGAATGCAATTTGCTGGTTTTTGTTGCTGGAAGAATCGTGCATTCGGTATCGCTGCTCTGGCGATGCATGCAGATCGCTACACCTCCAAAGTCGCTCTTCGTGATGAATTGTGCGGCGCAAATAAGGTTCATCCCTGCATCAGAACTGCCTCTGTCAGAAGAACGCTGCGCCCCTACAAAAAGGACGGGCACTGAAGATTTTTCCAGGATAAAAGCCAGAGCAGCGGCAGCGACAGCCAGATTATCCGTTCCCATCCCGATGATTATCCCTTTAACTCCTTTTCCTGCCCACTCTTCAACCCTCTTGGCGATCAGCGAGAAATGCGTAAAACGTAAATCATCCGACCACATCTGTGCTATAAGTTCGGATTCAATATTGGCAATTTCTTTTAGTTCTGGAAACAGTTTTACTAAATCTTCAGGAGAAAATGCGGAAGTTACACTTCCCGTGCGATAATCCACTTTAGAAGCAATAGTGCCGCCTGTATGGAGGATGGCAATCGTAGGAAGATCATGACGTTTCGGTAATTTTTGGATTGCGGGCAAGGCTTTCTTTGCTTTTTCCATAACCATTATCTCGCGAATATCTTTTTTTGGAAAACCAATATTATAGCCCGTATCTAATTTTAAAATAACCACGCCTTCTTGCTGGATGGGCATGAGCATTCCTGTCACCGTTTCTTTTTTTGTGCTCAGTTTTACCTTATCTCCTGATTGCGGCATGTACTTATAGAATTCCTAAACATTTATATATATTATGTTCGCCCGCTTTCATTGTAATGGCTCTTACTCCCTATATTATTAAAGACTTTTCTTTGGCAGATCAGGGACAAAAAAATATTGAATGGGCTGAGATGCAGATGGGCGCTTTAATGAGTGTGCGCCAGCATTTTGCTCAGGAAAAGCCTTTCCAAAATATTAGAATCGGCATTGCTTTACATGTCACCAAAGAAACTGCTGTTCTCGTCAGAACTTTAATCGCTGGGGGAGCTGAAGTAGCTATTTGTTCTTGCAATCCACTATCTACGCAAGACGATGTCGCCGCGGCTCTGGCCAAGGAAGGAATAAGAGTATATGCTCAGAAAGGATTGACTCATGAACAATATTATGAGAACCTGCGCCAGGTTATTGCTTTTAAACCACAGGTGACGATTGATGATGGCTGTGATTTAGTAACGGAAATCCATCAGCATCATTCCGAATTAATCCCCAAAATTCTTTTCGGAAATGAAGAAACAACCACAGGAGTGATTAGGTTAAAGGCGATGGAAAAAGAAAGGGCTCTGCATTACCCTGTTCTTGCGGTGAACGATTTAAAGACAAAACACCTCATGGATAATTTCTATGGGACAGGGCAAAGCACTTGGGATGGGATTATCAGAGCTACTAATATTCTTCTGGCAGGTAAGGCCGTGGTTGTGTGCGGATATGGTCCTTGTGGAAAAGGAGTGGCGCTTAAAGCGCGGGGATTAGGTGCGAATGTCATTATTTGTGAAATTGATCCTTTCCGCTCATTGCAGGCAGCAATGGATGGGTATCGTGTTATGCCTTTATTAAAAGCGGCAAAAGAAGGTGATATCTTTGTCACCGTCACCGGAAATAAAAATGTCATTGACATTCCCCATTTTGAATCGATGAAAGATGGCGTCATTTTAGCAAATTCAGGACATTTTGATGCCGAGATTAATGTTAAAAAAATAAAAGAAAAAGCAGCTGTACGAAAGATTCGTCCTTTTATGGATGAATATTTATTCTCCGGGAAAAAAATATTTATCCTTGGGGAAGGGCGTCTCATTAACTTAGCGGCAGCCGAAGGTCATCCTTCTACGGTTATGGCCATGTCGTTCTGCGGGCAGGCGCTTGCTGTAGAATATGGCTTGAAAAATAAATCAAAATTAAAAAAAGGAGTCAATGAGTTACCACCAGAAATTGATGAAACCATTGCTCGCTTGCAGTTGGAAGCCCTAAGTCTCAAAATTGACACGCTAACTGCTGAACAAAAGAAATATTTAGAGAGCTGGCAGGAAGGGACGTAACGTTTATATTTAAGTTCACAAAAAAGGCCACTATGCGTTCAATGAGATATTTATTTGGTGGAATTCCCCAGAACCTCGATGATAGTCTGCATTATATGGTCCTGAATGGATTTCCTGATTTTGTTTCTATTGGGATGGTAGTCAAGCCTGAACTAGAAGCGACTGATATATATGCAAGGTTCACGTGGGCTTTTCCTGAGAAGAATATTGAATATAACACCTATCTTTTTTCCTGCAAAGCTAACCAAAATTTAGAAACAGAAGCTGAAAATGGTATTATGAAAAGATTGAAACACACCGTTTCAAGAATACGAGAATTTGGGATTGATGTAAAGTATGCCCGTTTGAACTTTGACCATTCGTAATTATTGCAGTATCGGCTGAATGATTATATTGTTTCAAACTCTTCTTCAGTAAATTTTTTATTAACGATAAGATTGAGGAACTCTTTAAACAACAAATCTGCTTTTGGATTGCTATCAAACTGCATCATAATTTTCAGAAATTCTTTTTTTGATTTGTAAAAACCTAATTCAACGATATGGGGGAAGTTATTTTCTTTCTTAACCAAACATCGAAACTCACCACCATATTTTTTATAAAGCTTAGTAACTATATCATTATTCTTTTTCCATTTCTGAAACTTATTTTTTCTAATTCTATACCGGTAAATTTTGACAAACATATTCTTTGAATAGGGTTTTGGTTTATATAATTTCTCTCAAGCGGGTAATATTCAACTTAATAGTGTTATGTCAAAGACATGCAACAGTTTATATACCACAAGCTTTTTTTTTTTTTTTATGGATTTGCCTTGGGGTGATGAACGGTCAGTACAATTTATCACCAATGTAGGATTAATTACTTCTGATGGCCCGCATGGACCAAATATCATGTCTGCTGAATGGACTCATCATATATCTTACAGTCCTGGTTTGATTGCGGTGTGCATCAGAAAAAAAAGCGCAACCTATGATAATATTTCTAAGACCAAAGAATTTGGCATTAACATTGCTTCCACGGAACAGAATGTTTTAGCAAGTATTTCTGGTAATTATAAAGGAAAAGAAGTTCGTAAGATCAATGCTTTAACAGAGTTAGGATTTGCTTTTTATCCTGGAAAGAAAATAAAAACATTTATGGTAAAAGATGCGGTTTCGAACTTCGAATGTACATTATTCCAGAAAATCGAATTAGGGGATCATATCATGTTTGTCGGAGAAGTAGTTGAAGCAGTCCTGAATAACTCGAAAGAACCTTTGGCATATCATAAATGCAAATATTGGAAAATTGGAGAAAATATCCATAAGCCTTCAGAAAAAGAAAAAGAGAGGATAACAAAAATAGTAGAAAAAAACAAGAAAAATTAGTCCGAAATCCTTAAAAGCCAATCCTTTTCTTAGTATCATATGCAAATCGCAACCTTTGGCGCCGGCTGTTTCTGGGGCGTGGAAGCAGAATTTAGAAAGATTAAAGGAGTTAAAGATGCTCCTGTAGGATATATGGGCGGCAAAACCAAAAATCCAACGTATGAAGATATATGCGCTGGAAAAACAGGCCACGCAGAAGTATGTCAAATACAATACGATGAAAAAAGAGTGTCTTATCAAAAGTTATTAGAAACATTCTGGAAAATTCATGATCCAACTCAAGTGAATAAGCAAGGTCCAGACAGAGGAACAGAATATCGTTCTATCATTTTTTATCATACTTCAGAGCAAAAAAGACTAGCAGAAAAATCAAAACAGGAACAGCAAAAGAAATATGTGAAGAAGATTGCTACAGAAATAATTCCTGCTTCTGATTTCTATCGGGCGGAAGAATATCATCAACGTTTTGTAGAAAAACATGGAGGTGCTGCCTGCCGTATTTAAAATGAACAAAACAAATGATGTCATTGCTCTTGGAAATGCTCTGATGGATTTTCTTGTCGAAATTGATGAAGATAAACTTCTTGGAATGGATTTAAGGAAAGGGGAAATGCATCTCATTGAAGAAGAACAAGCAAAAAGAATTTTGAAAAAATTAAAAACTCACAAGTTAAACATTGAACTCGTTCCTGGCGGTTCCGCTTCTAATACCCTGCGTTGTCTCGGGCTGTTAGGCGCGAATGTTATCCTTTGTGGAAAAGTAGGCAACGACCATCATGGGGAAATTTACATTGAAGAAATTAAAAATCATCATGTCCTGCCGCGGATAAATACTTCTCCAAAGGTTACGGGGCATGCCATCACCTTCATCACTCCGGATGCAGAAAGAACCTTTTCCGTCCATCTCGGCGCTTCTATTGAATTAGCAACAGATGATATTTTAGAAGAGGATATTGCGTCCAGTAAAATTCTATTGTTAGAAGGGTATCAATTAGAAGGAAAAACCAAAGAAACTGTTTTCCACGCCGCCGCATTAGCAAAAAAATATCGTACGCTCATCGCTTTTGATTTATCTGACGGGGGAGTCATCCGCAGAAATGAAACATTAATCCATGACTTTGTAAAAAAGTATGTTGATATCTTATTCGCAAATGAACTGGAAGCGAGAGATTATACTGGTTTAACAGAAAAAGAAGCAGCACAGAGACTAGGACAGGAAGCTGCAATTGCTATTGTAAAAGTTGGCGAGCGCGGTTCGTTCATTCATGCAAATGGCAGGCTCATGGAAATCCATGCTGCTCCTGCGCGCGCCATCGACACGACCGGGGCAGGGGATACATTCGCCGCCGGGTTTCTGTATGGTTATTGCCATGGCTGGCCGCTGGAGAAAAGTGGAACATTAGGTTCGATGTTAGCCGCGAAGATTGTGGAGACGAAAGGGGTGAAGTTTGTGAGGAAAGATCTAGAAAGAATAAGAGACCTTTTTAGCTCATAATCTATGATAAGCGTATGCTGAAAGTAACAGAGGAACAGTGTTGTTCATAAAATGCAAAGCATCATCTTTTTCTACAAAAATTACTCCCTTGCAAGCGTCCTTAAATTTATTTTCAGCTTCAGGTGTCGTGCTTGTTCCAATGATTATCCCTTCATATCCCCTCTCTCTGAGAGCACGGACAAAACCAGCGCCATCCATTCGCGGCATCTGGTAATCAGTAATGACTACATCATTCTCGAGTAAAGATGGATCATCTAAAGCAATAATAGGGCTGGTATAAGTTTTAACACGTTTTCCTATTTTGCCAACAGCGCGTTGCATAAAAAATAAATTATCATTCTCATCATCAACAATAGCAATATCTCAGCTTTTATGAAAAACGAGGGGATATTGTAACATTTTTTCTGCAAAAAATAGGGCAGTATATAAAGTATGTGCTTATTTTAGCTAAATAGAAAAAGCATTTGCCGCTTCGAAAAATGAACATCTAAGCCGCGGAATGACTACTCTGATGATTTTATCGCCAAATGAAAGAAGAAATCAAATAATTAATAATCTCTTTTTATCCTTTCGATGGCTTCTTTAATTTCGTCTAAATGGGCGGCTGGTTTTCCATTTTGCGAAGAAGAAGAAATGTTCAAATGTTGTTCTACTTTCTTTTCTTTTTTCTCTTCAAGTTTATACTTTATCCTCCATGAATATTCTTTGATTTTCTTGGTGATTTCTTTAACATCATAAGTTGGCTGTTGGGACTGCCAGATCATCCCTTGCAACGCATCGCCTTGTTTTCGAGGAAGGATATGCGCTGCCAGCTTCCCCAGCGGGTTATCATCAGAAATTCCAGATTTAAGAAGAATATTTGTTCCCTGTGCTCCTAAGACTTCAAACACCAGCGTCGCAGCCAGAGACGCCGTCATAAAAAGATGCGCAGAACTTTCCTGAGAGAGGTCTTCCATTAATTTTTCCGCTTCTTTGCTGTAAATTTCAATATGTCCTGGGGTTGCTGGAGTATTTGATAAAACACAAAGAACTTTTTCATCTTCGTAGAGGACTTTTGATGTCTCGCAAACAGATTTAAGAAAGGGAGGAATGCTTCCGGAACCCCGATACCAAGACAAGGGATTGCGTTGAAAGTAATTACCCATCATTAACGGAAAATTCTGCGCAAGAAGATTCATTTTATCTATTTCAACTTGTTTTGTTTTCTTGAAATCAAAGTTATCAAAATGATCTTCTTTTTCTCGTGGCAGAAGGTGGGCGATGAAATGCGCCGATTGTTGTCCTGCCGCTCCTCCTAACGAAACAAGAAGATTTATTCCCGTTGTGAGAATTCCTTCCTTAAGAGCGGCTGCCAATTGCGGAACTAAACCAAATTTGTGCGCAAAATCCTTCGCGGGAATAAACGAAGGAAGCGGATAATGTTCTTTAAGCATATAAAGAGTATGCCCCTTCACTGCCGGATAAATATCTAACGTAGCAATGGTCTTACTGTCCTCAAAAACAACCTGCCCTTCAATTTCTTTCCTGACAATTTTACAGAATATGCACAGCTTTTTCTGTTCTTCAATTTGCGCTTTGATTTCGGGAGTTAGCTGCATGATTAAGACCTGCTTAAAATTATGAATTATTATTTGTGAACATAAACTATTTAAAGATTACTTAGAAAAAGTGGTTTATGGAAACGCTCGCGATACTCTCGATTCTTACAGGTTTAAGTTCCCTAGATTATAAAGGGGAAGGACTTTGTGAAATTCCCGCTGTCGCGATTGTACGTCAAGGTGACACATTGGGCGGAATTGCTAAAGAGATCTATGGAAGAAGAGACTTGTATCATGTTATTGCTTATTTTAATAATCTTAAAAATCCACATCAAATTTATCCTAGGCAAGAATTAATTCTTCCTGCGGCTTATGAAACAGTGCCGTGCGCTTTGGCAAAAAATGGAAATGATAAAAATTATAGTTCATTGAATTAGTAAAACGCTTTTCTTCCTACTTCTTCTTAACTTTCTCAACTTGTTTCGTTAATTTTAATTTCTTAATGAGTTCTTTATATCTATTCCTAATTGTAACTTCGGTAACGCCGGCCACGTCTGCCACTTCCCGCTGCGTTCTTTTTTCTCCATGAATTAAACTGGCGACATAAAGAGCGGCAGCGGCAATTCCTGTCGGCCCGCGTCCTGATGTTAATTCGATATCTCTGGCCATCTCAAGGATTTCAACCGATTTTGACTGCGTTTCCGGGCTTAATTTTAAAGCAGAGGCAAAACGAGGAATATAATCAGCAGGATTGCTTGGCCTGATGCTGATGCTTAATTCTCGCGTAACAAAACGGTATGTTCTGCCGATTTCTTTTTTTTCGATGCCAGATGCTTCTCCCATTTCATCGAGTGTTCGGGGAATTTCGTGTCTCCGGCATGCTGCATACAACGCGCCGGCAATGACTGACTCCATCGATCTTCCTCTCACGAGCCCTTTTTGAACCGCAGAACGATAAATGCCCGCAGCTTCTTCTTCAACAGAGCGTGGCAAGCGTAAAAAAGAACTGACTCTCTTCAATTCTGCTAAAGCCACTTTTAAGTTTCTTTCAATCGCCGTGCTGATGCGGATATTCCATTTTCGTAAGCGAAAGAATCTGTCTCTTTCTTTTTCTGAGCCTAATTTGTATAAGTCAGATGAAGTTCCTACTTCCGTTCCTAATCCTTGATCATAAGAAGTTTGTGATGCCGGCGCTCCCGTTCTCCTTCTGTCTTCTCCTTCTTCTTCAAAACCTCTCCACTCTGGAGAAAAATCAACCATGCGGTCTTCGATCACCAAGCCGCAATCGCGGCATACAGTTTCTCCTCTTTCTACATTTCGAAAAATATTTTTGCTGGCGCATTCAGGACATTCTTTAATTGTGGTTTTCCGTATCATCGTAAGAGGACAGTCCCTAGATATATATAGTATCAATACTTTTAGAATTGCATTTATAAATCTTTCGGTAGTTTCTCAAAAAGCGAAACATTTATATAATCATTAAAATTCCACAACCTATGGAAAAAAGAGGGCAGTTAGGGATTATTGAATTCAAATATTTCCTATTTGGCCTGATTTTAGGCATCATTATTGCTTTAGTTGTTGTGTTCTTAGGAGCTAAAGGTGTTATTCCTAATTTCTTGAGTTTCTTGTATAAATAAAGACCTTTTTATCTTCATTTGGGTTCTATAATTGTGAATTTTAAGGGGCGCACTCCAGACATCTTTAAAATCAAAGCTTTAACTGGAGAAGATGCTTATACGGTTAGGTATATACATTCTGTATTATCTGACATGGATGTATACTAAATGTGGCAAATATTCGAACAGTGTCCTGCACATTACCTTATTAGCATTTGTGAAAAATGTTCGAAAATAATTCACAAATACTATAAGTCATGTCCCTGGACTATCTACAATCCAGAGATATGCACAAACAAATCTTTTAGTTGATTTAATTAATTGTTAATTTCCTGTAATTTTGAGTGCAGAAGGTTCAAACATGAGAACATAAGTATCTTCTTCACTTGTAGGACAATGCTCTACTCCTTTAGGGATGACTGCTATTTGACCTTTACTTAAGATAATATTTTTGAAAGGTGGTTTCATTTGGATAGTCATTTTTCCTTTAAGGACATAGAATAGTTCATCTTCGTTTGTGTGTTTATGCCAGTGATAGTCTCCTTTGCATAATGCCATTCTAACTACTTGATCATTCACTTTTGCAACATCTATTGGATAATAAGCTCGACCATTGATTTCGTTAATTTTATCTTTAAGATTTATTTTAGGAATCATGATTTAAGACTCGCTACACCTGTCTCCTCCTAATAAGCAAATATATTTGGGATCTACAATTTCCATAACTTCAAAAGTAGCGAGATTCTATTTAAAACTTCTTAAGAAATCACTTCCTTTCCAGCATAATATATATCTGACAGAATAGAAAACATTATTAACACCCCTTTTGACTTTTCTATCACATCAACTCAAAATACATATAAAAAGAAGGTGTGACCATGGATGTTGAACGAATTCAAAAAATAAATAAGTTAGCCTTGGACTTAATGAGACAGGGTTTAGCGCAGACCAGAGATGAAGCTGTCGATCAGGCGGAAAAAGTTTTTCGCCGTCAGGAAACTGGCTATGAATCATTTAAAGAGACTTGGCATGAAGCGTCGAAACCGCAGCCGCCAAAAGAAGAACCCAGCCAAGTTAATATTTCTCAGGATGAAATGAAAGAGATTCTGAAGCAGAATACTGAATTTATGGTTAAGAAAATCAAGGAGTTTCAGGAGAAAGTCGCCGTGCTGGAGAAAGACATGGCTGATTTGCGAACCAAAGTTACGTACCACCGCTTGCCGACGGTAGAAGATGTCAAGCAGCAGTCTCAGATCCAGAAAGAAGAAAGAGGAAGCACGGAAAATATCCCTCGCGGCTCTTCAGAAGCAGCAAAGCCTGCATCACATCCTCGTACGGGAAATTTTAAGGCCGAAGAAGTTTCCATCGAGAAGTTTTTTTATATGGGAAGCAAATAGATTTTTTTAATCTTTATTTTTCTCATTTATTTATCAATTCCCGCAATACACTCTTTTAACAACATATCGCGAATCCTTTCCTAATTCAGCAACTCTCATTCTAAATAATTCTCTCTGCGGTGTTCCTTCTGCCCCTTCCGCGAGAATATAAGCAGCATCCACTGGGGATCTCCCTCTAAGTTCGGGATTGTTCCAAATGTCGTAAGGGCTTGTTACAGCATCAATTGTCTGCGGACTAACTCTTGTTCTATCAAAGACAGCTGTCATTTCCATACAACAGTCCCCCCTGATAATTGATGAAAAGCATACCCTGCCAAATTGGTCATTCTATTTTAACTTTTCTTTTCACTATTTTCAAGTTTCTTCATTTCTTCAAAAATCATTAAAGTTTCCAAAAAGTTTAAATAACAGTAACTACTTAAGAATAAAAAATCAAATGGGGGCATGGTAAAAATCAAACTATTCATTGCTATCATAACTGTATTACTATTATCTGGTTTAGCTTCAGCAGCAGTCACGATTGAAGAAACGTCCGTGCCATTGCTTGTTGATTATGAGAATTTTGATCAGGAAGATCAAACTGTTATTCAAGTGCCTGCGAGTTTTACTGTTAAAAATACAGATCCTACCGATAAAACAGTACAAGTTTCTGTCGAAGGATTGCCTACAGGATACAGTATTGAACCAGTCTCCAATGTAACCGTGACTACCGGCACAACACAAACCGTGCAAATAAGGTTTAATATCACACACCATGCAGCTCAAGGCAGCACAAATATTGGAAATATCGTTATTAAAGATCAAAATAATACAGAGTTAGACCGCGCCATTGTCACGCAAAACACAACTTCTATGCTGATAATTAAAGAAATCAAAATTGATTACGTTGACGAGGACGGCGAAGATCAGGACGAAGATTTCGATACCGAACGCGATGATGAATTTTCATTGGATAAAAATGTTCAGCCCGGCTCTAAAATCAATTTAGAAATTGAGATTAAAAATAGGTTTAATGATCAAGATTATGATGACAGTGATATCGAAGAAATCGAGTTAACCGTCGAAGCTGACGACAGCGACATCTTCCCGCGAAATTTTGATGAAGAATACACTTTTGATGATTTACGCGCAAAAGAAAAACAGTCTTTATCTATCGACTGGGAGATCCCAGATGATGCAGATGCTGGCGATTATCGTCTCGATGTCACCATTAAAGGGGAAGACGGCAAAGGCATAAAATATAAACTCGAAAAAAGAATCAATTTAGACCTGCGCCGTGCCCGTGACGATCTGCGCGTCACCCGCGCAATCCTTTCTCCAAGCACTATCACCACCTGTGATAAAAGTTTTAGCTTAGACGTAGAATTAAAAAATTACGGCACAGATAATCAACGTTATGCGGGATTTGCTGTTTTTAATAGCGAATTGAAAATTAATGAAAACATTCAAAACATCCAGCTTGATGAATTTGATGACGGCGATGACACTTGGAGAAAAACGTTTGAACTCAAACTTCCGGCAAATGTTCAAGCTAAAACGTATCGTTTGGATCTTATTCCTTTTATAGACAGAACGAAAGAAATCAATGAAGAACATCTGGATGTCGCCATTGGCGAGTGCCGCGCTCCAGACAATGAAGCGGAAGAGGACAATGAAACTGAAACAAGCAATGGACAAACCGAGACCACGGGTCAAGGGAGGACCACGACATCACCAACAACTCCAACGACAGGAATCATCCCCGCGGGGGAAACGCCTGTTAGCATCGAAGAAACATATACTTCAGATGACGTGCTTATCGCTTTTTTAATTGTTGGCATCGTTATTGTTGTGGCGTTAATCGCTTCATTTGTTGTCTTGCTTATGAAACACAGATCGTAAAAAATCTCTAACCGCAGATAAAAGCGGTTTCATTTTTTTTCGTGGAATGAGGGGGGTAATTATAAAATGAAGAAAAACACGATAACTATTTTTTTATTATTAGTAATTGGTATTCTGGCAGCACATCCCGCATTAGGGGATATTGTTATTAATGAAATTATGAAAGATCCTTCCTCTGTTTCTGACACCAATGGGGAATGGTTTGAAATCTTTAACGATGCGGGCGCTGATGTTGATATCAACGGCTGGACACTTCGCGATAATGACGGGGAAATGCACACCATTAACAATGGCGGGGCTTTAATTGTCCCAGCGGGAGGGTATGCTGTATTATGCCGCAATGCCAACAGCGCTGCGAATGGCGGTGTTGCGTGTGCTTATCAATACAGCGGATTTACATTAGGAAATGATGATGATGAAATTATCATCTTAAATGGCGCGGCGGAAGTTGACAGAGTAGAATATGAAAGAGTAACCTTTCCCGATCCTACTGGCGCATCTCTAGAATTTTCTGCTGCAATGCCTGCTTTAACTGCTAATGATCTTGGTTCTAACTGGGGCACAGCTCTTGCAGTCTTTGGGGCAGGAGATAGAGGAACCCCAGGATTTCAAAATAACGAACCGCCTTTATTTGGAACTATTCCTCCGACAACGGCTGTTGAAGATTCATTTTATATGTATACAGTTACGGCCATCGATCCTAATGGGGATTCAATTACGTTTGGTTCATTAAATCTTCCAAACTGGCTAACTTTTGATCCTGCAACACGGGTATTAAGCGGCACTCCGACAAACAGTGATGTGGGAACAACACTTCCTTTTTCTTTAACCGCAAGTGATGGGGGGGCTCCCGCTTCAGTACAGACATTTAGTATTACGATCGCTAATGTTAATGACGCGCCTGTTGTGCAATCTGTTTCGACGACAACGAACGAAGATACTGAAATAATCATTACACTGCCATATTCAGACGCCGATCTTTTCGATCAAGCAGAAAGCGTCAGTGTCAGTAATGTTGTCAATGGTGTCATCAGCACTCCTGCAAGTTGCATAAGCGGCGTATGCACCGTTGGTTTAACTCCTTCTCTTAACAGCAACGCGCAAATAACGGCTCAATTTACAGTCAACGATGGAGAATCTGATAGTAATGCTGGAGCGATTACCATCAATGTAAATCCGATAAACGATGCTCCTGTCATCACTGCCGTTCCTCTCGCGGCGCAAGCAGTAGAAGGCGTTTCCTTTACGGGTTTGCTCGTCAGCGCAACGGATGTTGATAATCCCCAATTAGATTTAGTTATTTCTGAAATAGCTTCTTCTTTACCTACGTGGTTATTTGTGGATTATAATACTCCTCTTCAATTAGAAGGGATGCCCCGACAGGCGGACATTGGCACTTCATCTTTTCCTGTGCGCATTACTGACGGCCAGGATCTTTCCAGCGAAGCGACATTGACCATTAATGTTCTTCCTGCTTTACAAATTTTGGACAGTGCTTTTACAGTGCAAATAAATGGCCAGCCTGCAGGTATTCCAATCGATGCTGTGCCTGTAGCTCCAGGAGACACTGTTACAATCGGATATGCGGTTAAAAATAATTATGATCATTCTTTAGGAAATGTTCAAACAACAGCTCAAGTAGTCACGGGAACAGATTTTATCAATTACCAAACTTCGCAAGCAGTGCTTCCTTCGGGATCTACTGCGGCTGGTCAGTTTACATTCCAAGTGCCAGCAAACTTTGCTTCTAATACATTTGATGTGAGAATACATACTATTTACGATAATTTTTGGAGTTTTTTGTTCGGCTACGATTTTGAAAGCCAAAGAATACTGGGCTTTGACGTCTCCAGACAACCTACAAATATCATCTTGGCAAGCCTCACGGCCAGCAGCGCTAATTTAACTTGTTCCCGAACTACAACTTTAAACTTGGACCTCGCAAATACAGGACAGTTTGACATAACACCGACGGTTCTGGTTTATGATAAGCAAGCCGTTTCGACTTCATTTGATCCTGTTACGGGCCACTTCACATTATTTAATGGTGGAACGCCAAGCGTCAGAATCAGTGCTCCTTTAGCTCAAATTAATGCGGGCACGCAATCGACCCAAACGGTTGCAGTTAATACTGCAAATGTGTCTCAGGGGCAACAAACATTATACATTTATGTTACTAGTCCTTATTTTAATCCTGCTCAGTCTTTTGTTGGAGCAAGTGGAAGTGTTAATCTTAATATTGGCTCCTGTATAACTGCTTTTGCGCCTACTGCTTCTTCTATGATTATTGGCCAAGGAATAATGCAACAGTTTAGCATCGTTTTGGACGATCCCGGTCTTAATTCAGATATTAAATGGTTCATTGATAATATAGAAGTAACTTCTGCTGCCGGCAGCAACGCTTTCGATTTTCAGCAAAACACAGCGGGAAATTATGTCATCAAAGGAACGATTCACACTGAAGGGAAATCATGGCAAGTCCGTGTTGTGGATCGCCCTTCTTCCGTAAACTTTCAAACGAATATTCCTGCGGCAGGAACAATAAACAACAGGACAAACTTTAATCTCCAAGTAGAAAATAACGCCGCCAAAATTCTTTTCAGTGACGGAATAGATTTGGATGCTTTAATTGCGGCTGATATGTTGTCATTAGATAATCTTATTACGCTCACAGCCAACACTGTATCTGTGGATGCTCAGAGTGGCAATCCTTTCGCTGGAGAAAAAGCTACGATTACGTTCAAAAGAACGTTTACAAATCCCATCATTCAAACAGCTCCTGGCTACAACACGCAAAGCGGTTTCATTGCCTGTCCTGCAACACAATGCACGTTTATCAGCAATCAAAATGGGGAATTTATCTTTGAAGTTAATAGTTTCTCAACGTATCAAGTCCTTTCCACTCTGGCTGCAGATTTACAACTCCCTTCGGAAGTTGTGTTTGATAATGTTGTGCGTGGAACTAATGCCAATGTTAACGTCACCATACAAAATATCGGCACTACAGAACAACTTACAAATCTTCAGGTACAGTTTCTAAATGTCAACAGCCAATTTAATCCTCAGATTCTCAGTTCGCCAGCATCTTTGAATCCGAACGAACAACAAAACATCTCCCTCAAAATTTCCGTGCCTGGCAATCAGGCTTCGGGAAAAAATAAAATTGGAGATCTGCAGGTGACGGCTTTAAATGGGAGCGGCGGTCAAGTAACGAAGACCACCCCTATTTTTGTTAAGCCTCAAACATTCTTAACGATTAAAAGCATTGAAATCAATGGCAAAAGCCGCGGCGATCTCGAATTAGACGAAGAAAACGAAATTGAAGTTGAGGTAGAAAATACCTATACTAAAGACATCGACGACGCCTCCGTTACGGTGGAAATTATCGACGTTGGCGGCGATGATTTGGAAGAAGAATCCGACTCTTTTGATCTCAGTGTCAATGATCATGAAAAAGTTACTTTAAAGTTCAATCTGCGCCAAGAAGATGTGGACGAAGACACTTACAAAATAAGAGTTAAGGCGCAAGGGGAAGCAGATGATGGGACGGACCATGAAGATCAGCAGGAAATCACCGTCAGCGTGAAACGGGACCGCCATAAAATCGTCATCAGTAAGGCTGTCCTTGGCAGTTCTGATCTGCAGTGCGTGCGGCAAACAAATCTGCAGGTAACCATTGAAAATAGCGGCCGAAGCGATGAAGACGATTTAGAAGTCCGCATCAGCAATCCAGCTTTAGGCTTGGAGATGAAGAGGACAAATTTGGAATTAGATGATTATTCTGGAAGCGATAATGAAGAAAAAATCACATTTAACCTTGATGTAGAAGAAGCGGAAAATGGAACATATCCTGTTAAAGTTGCTCTTTATCAAGATGGAAAAGTTGAAGATGAAGAAGAAGTTTCGTTGCGGATTGTGGATTGCGCTCGTTTGCAAAATGAAGATCAAACCATCCCCGTGCGCGCGGAAGGGAGAATTTCCGCTGAAGAATTGCAGCAACAGTTAGAAGCGCGACGACAAGTGCAGCAGCAATCTCCAGAGAAGACGCCTATTGTTAGAACCTCTTTCCGCGGCAGCGATGAATATTTGATCTTATTGGCTGGATTAACCCTTGCCGTTCTCATCGCCTTGGTTTTGGCGTTGGCACTGCTGTTCATGAAACGAAAATAAGTGTCGGCTTATTTTTTCTTTACATTTTTCTGTTCTTTGCCATATTTTTTGCAGTCTTTCATTCAATATTTTTTGCAAGAATAATAAATCACAATTATATAACATAATTCCATCGTTGCAGAAAGGCATATCCATAAATTCGCTTCCTCTGATTTCCACAATTATTTTGCTTGTCGCGCTTAGAATCGCGCTTTTTTTGTAAATCTGCCGAGCTATCGTTAACAGTTTGTTGGCGGAAGCGATATCTTTACAGGCAATATGGGCAATAAAATCTTCTAACCGCAGCCAAATAAAACCATTTTTATCATCTAAATTAAAGAATGTAATGTCAATAAGATCGTGGCTCACGTTCAGCCATTCCGTTTCGTTCTTCTTTCCTTTCGTCCGCCAAAAATAAACACGCCCCGAGCAAGAAGAAGTAGTATAATAATCTTCATGGGTGTTCATTAAGTTAAGAAGAGGAATAATTCTTGCATCGACATTCCCCTTCTTGCTTTTATCTATTTTTTCCAGAAATGTTTTTTTATTATTAAGAAAATCTCCCCGAGCTATCATATCCACATTTTCATGCGAAACTTTAAAAATATTCTTCTTTTCGGCATAACAATGAGGTTCATCCAAAAAGTTATCGTTGAAGAGAAATCAGGCAAGACATTCTTTGTGAAAGATTTGGAAGAAGATTTTCACACCGAATTTGGCGTCATTTCCCATCAAGATCTGAGTTCAAAAAAAGAAACTATTTTCTCTTCAAAAGGGCATCGTTTTTCCGTTTTCGCGCCTGCCTTTATTGATTTGTGGCATTCTCTCGAACGAGGCCCTCAGGCTTTGCGGCAGAAAGATATCGGACTCATTCTTGCCAAAACGGGGGTCAATAATAAGTTCAAAGTCGTGGATGCCGGCGGCGGCAGCGGCGCGTTGTGTTTAGCCCTCGCCAACGTCTGTAAGGAAATAACCGTTTATGAGATGAACCCTCAGCACTCTGACATTTTAGAACGAAATATCACTGCTTTTGGCCTGAAAAATATTTTTCTCAAAAAGAAAAATATCTATCAAAGCCTTGAAGAGAAAGAATTGGATTTAATAACTCTTGATCTTCCTGAACCTTGGAAAGTCGTTTCCTCTGCTGAAGAAGCTCTCAAAACGGGGGGATTCCTCGTTGTCTATGTTCCTAATCTTACCCAAGTTCAGTTATTTCTCGATGCTGTCAAAAAGACAAAATTTAAAGTTCTGGAAACGGTAGAATTATTGGAACGCTCATGGAAAATAGAAGCTCAAATCATGCGTCCGGAATTTGAAATGCTGGGACACACGGGCTTTTTAACCTTCTGCCGGAAATTATAATTGATATTCTTTTTCTCCGCAGTTTCTTCTCAGAAAAAATTCTGCAGCTTCAATGTATTTTTCTTCATAATGGTTTACAATAATTTTTTGCGCCAGGTCGCATGCTTCTTTAATGCCAAATTGTTCTTCTATTAATTGTATATTCTGATACGCTTGCGGATCAGGCTCAGGCCATACGATCTTCGAAAGCCCGCCTAAAGCGGCTAATGATAACGCTGTTAAGATTCCCACTAAAGGAAGATTGCCGTCTTGCAAATAGATTTTCATGATTCCATGTCTGATACTAAAAGCACTCAATATTTGAACTTATTGTCTGTGCTTACAGATGTATACTAAAAATCATTAGAAATTGAACATATTAATGATTTTTATATATATAAAATGCGCCAAATAATGTTCGAATTCTAGCGCATTTTAGTATATATTAGCAATTAAAAAGATATTGACCTATTTTGAGGGGATGTATAATCAATTATAACAATTCTTAAAAAGTAAACTTTCTAACATTTTGTTATGACCCTCAAAGCAAAGAAACTTCACCCTGATGCGCTTCTTCCTAAATATGCTCTCGCAAATGACGCAGGGATGGATTTTTACGCTAACGAAACGCTTGTTTTGCCGCCGCAGGAACGAAAGTTGGTGTCGACAGGCATTGCCCTGGCCATTCCTCAAGGTTACGTTGGATTGATTTGGGATAAATCAGGAATTGCTTTAAAACACGGCCTTAAAGTTATGGCAGGTGTCATTGATTCAGGTTATCGGGGAGAGATCAAGATTCTTCTTCACAATCTTTCTTCCCAGCCATTTACTATCGAGAGAGGCAAAAAAATTGCGCAGATGCTCATTCAACCAATAGAAAGAAAAAATATTGTGGAAGTTGATGAGCTTGATGAAACCCCCAGAGGGGAAGGGGGATTTGGGAGCACGGGGTGATCTCATTTTCGTGTTGTAGTTGCTGGGGATTATAAGGGGTCGCTGGAACCCCTTATTTCATTTTTAGAATCTCTTATCTGCAGGCATCCAGAGTATTGAGAGAGGTGAAGTGAGAAGTAATCCTTAGTTAAT
>CAZCXW010000023.1:0-18976 GCA_964502785.1 uncultured Methanosarcinales archaeon
ATTGATGAGGATTTTGGTCAATTCTGCCGTAGAAACCGCAAATTTCCAGGCAAAGCCTCGTTCAACAACTGCACTGCTTACTTTGGCTACATCTTCATTAGGATCAGTATCCAGAGAAACGGAAATAAATGAGTCCCCTAATTCTTGGTGTAATTTCTGTATTTCTTGCTGTTGTTTTGTACACACCGGACACCAGACAGCAAAGCTTTCCACAAATACCGGTTTGCCAGCAAAATCATCAATAGTAAATGTTTTACTAGTACGAATATCAGTCAAGAGAACAGTTTTCCAATCTAACTTATCGGTATTTTCTGTTGATGTCCTATCTGAAACTAGCGATTTGATCTCTGGCTGTTGTGTACAGCCATAGAGAAAGAAAATGAAAATGAGGGTTAATAATATCATTATTTTTTTCATCACTATCACCTTTCTCTCAAAGAGAATCTATTATCTTATTAATTTTTTGTCAGTTTTTGTTCCATACTTAATATATCCTTTGAGCAACAACGAACCCATTTGCGATAATTTGACCAGTAGATTTTTGTTCTGCTCTTTAGCTTCCACTAAACGAAGATTTATCAACCCTTTATATTTTAATGTCCCATTCAAATGGTAGGAAAGCAACGAAGGAGACAAACTTGTTTTTTTACTCAGCGTACTCATCGTAACATACTCTTCTCCAGACAAGTTGGATAAAACTTTCAGCTTACTTTCATTCAGCTCATCGTAGTACGACAGCTTCATGATAGGCAACAGTATAGGTTTCTTATCCATCACCCCGATTGCTTTCAATCCATTGGCAAAGGCCGCACTTAATGCAGCACAGGTGCTTAATCTATCTCCCGTAGCTATGTTCACGATGATATCATCATGATTGTGTTGAGAGCAGACTTCTCTAAAATTCAGAAACATGCTTTCCATGAGACTCCCTTCAGAAATCATTATTTTTACAGGGATAGAAAAAATTTCCAATTTTTTCTCTAATGCCTGGGCTTTCTTAAAATTATTTTTTGAAGTAATAAGCACTACTTTTTCTGTAGGAAACTCTTTCATCCCAATGAAGAGTGCATCTAAATTATCCCCCACCGGCGCAATGATAGTATACCCCATAAAGTACCTCTGCTAATATTTATTTATTAAACTTATGTTTGATAGTTCAAATTTTAATTGAATTATATAAGGATAGATATAAACTGAACTTCGTGTTTTTGTTCTTGGAGGTGAATGGTTATGGCTAACTTTATGGAGCAAATCATTCTCTGTCGGGAGGGAAGATGCATAGATTTGTATTATGCTGGAAATCTCCCAAAAGAGGATGTAGAGCAGTTGGTACAATGCCCAAACAGATGTTAAAGAATGCAGAGGTGATTAGAATGGCTGAAAAAAAATGCTCTCATGGCATGGATCCTAAGACTTGTCCAAAATGCAGCAAGCCAAAAGGATGCTGCTAATGTTACACAAAAGGCTTTTGCCTTTTTGTGTCACAGAAATTCGCCTATCGAAGAAAGCGTCTCTGTTCAAGCCCCGCCCATTTATGGCGGGGTGAGACGCTTTCGGTGAATTTCTCATGACTAAGTTTAGACAACAAACAATTAAAGAATAATGAAGAGGTATTACAACATGAATGAGAACAATTACGCAAAGTATGGTCCTACACTGCTGAGGGCAATGCTGGGATTACTGTTTATTTTACCGGGATTAAATAAGTTAGGAAATCCCGCCATGATTATTGGCATGCTTAGTAGTCTTGGTTTTCCTGCCCCAGTATTTTTCGGATGGATATTGCTCCTATCAGAAATTCTCTTTGGAGCTACCGTCCTGGTGGGTTGGAAGATAAAATATACGGTTTGGCCGCTCGTGGTGGTCTTAGCCATTGCAACCTTGACCGTAGGACTGCCTGCCTTAGGCACGTCACCCATGGCCATGATAAACATAAGTTTCCACTTGTTGGGAATTGCTGCGTTAATCAGTCTCTTCCTGACTGGACCTGGAGCGGTTGCAGTGAAACAGCAATAATCTTTTTTCTTTTTTTCTCTTGATTATTTTTCTCACGATGAAAAAGATAGTTATTGTGGGTGGCGGCTTTGCTGGAGCGTACTGCGCCAAAAAACTAGAAAAAGATTTTGACGTAATTCTCATAGATACCAAAGACTATTTTGAATTTACTCCTTCAGTTTTGCGAACGATTGTAAAGCCCGCCCATATTCGTAAAATCCAGGTCTTACATAGCCGATACCTCCATCGGGCAAAATTAGTGCGGGAAGAAGTAAATTTGATTACAAAAGAGAATGTTAAAACAAAGTCCAAAACTATCTTTTATGATTATCTTATCATCGCTTCAGGATCAACGTATCACTGCCCGATTAAAGAAAAGAATATAATTATTGCTACCAGAGCCAATGAATTACGCAATTATGCCGACAAATTACGTGCCGCAGAGAAAGTGCTTATTATCGGTGGTGGATTGGTAGGGGTAGAATTAGCGGCAGAAATAGTTACTGCCTATCCTCTCAAAAAAGTAACCATCGTCCATTCCAAAGAAGAATTAATTGAACGAAATCCAGCAAAAGCACGCGCATATGCACAGCGATTTTTAGAAAAGCATGGTGTACAATTTGTCTTTAGGGAACGAGTGATTAAGCATAGAGCGGAAATCTATTTTACAGACAGAGGAAGGAAATTATCATCCGATTTAGCTTTTTTGTGCACAGGGATAATACCTAATTATAAATATTTAGAGGGGTATTGTTCTACTTCTTTAAATGAGCGGCATAATCTCTGTGTCAATTCACATTTACAAGTGCAAAGTTATAGCCATGTCTTTGCTGCTGGTGATATTACATCTATTGCCGAAGAGAAAACAGCGCAAAATGCTGAGAAGCAGGCAGAAATAGTTGTGAAAAATATTTATCATGAAGAAAATGGTGAACTTCTCGAAGAGTATATTTCTGGTTTCGGTGCCATAGTTATTAGTTTAGGCAAATTGAATGGCATTTTGATCTATAAAAATAAAGTGTGGAAGGGGATCATTCCAGGTATCCTCAAAAGCATGATCGAGTGGAAAACCATGAGAAGGTATAGGTCATGAGAAATTCGCCGAAAGCGTTTCATTCCACCACATAAAGATCAAACTTACCGAGAGCAATTTCTTCCTTCTTTTCTTCCGGCAAGACATTGACAATCCATGTTTTCTTGACATTTTCCAGACCATCGCTGACAACGACACTCACTTTCTTCTGCCCGGGCGTGCTAAAGATCCTTTGCACCGTTTTCGCGCCTTCGATTCTCGATTCTGCCATCCCAAAAATCCAGCGGTAAGATAACTTTTGCCCATCCGCATCATTCCCCTCGACAGAAAAGAACAGCGGCTGGTTTACGGCCGCTCTTACAACTCCCGCTGGCTGGAAGGTGTGAATTTCCGGTTTCCTATTCACATTTTTAACAATTATCTTCACCGGATGGATTGTATCAAATTCCGCATCTGACGCTACAAACTCCACCCAAGAGATTTGCTGATCTTTTCCAAACCACTCATTCAAACTAGGAAAAATGCGCCAGAGTGTATTCTTCCAGTCGCGACTGGCGTTAACAACGAAATCCCCACCCGGCGTCCACTGAAAAATTCCATCCACAAAAGAAGCGCCGGAAGGCAAATCTCGTACGCTAAGTTTTATTGTATCATTATCAGGATCAACCGCAGAGACAGGAATACGGACCTCTTGCCCTTCCAATGCCACAATTTCATCCTCAGCGACCTTCAAAGTCGGCGGCCGGTTTGTATTCTGAACAACAACACGAATCTGTTTTGTATCAGATAATTTCCCATCCATGGCTTTGATTGACGAGACATAAACCCCAGCATCACGATAGGATGTTTTCCATACTCCAGTATGTTTATCTAAAGGAGCAGTGAACGTATAACGAACAACATCTCCATCGGGATCTTCACCATTGATCCCTCCCAGACTGAAAGTCTCCGTTTCTCTTATTGTCGCATTTTCCACAATGTTTAACAGCGGCGGGCGATTGACATTGTAAACATCCAACAGAACTTTTTGTTCCGCGCAGCGCAAATTTCCACATGCTTCAACAACGAGAGGGAAACGCGATTTCGCAAGGAAATAATGCTCTACTCCAAGGACATTCAGAAAATCGGTAAAAAGATTTGATCTTCTTTTAATCGTATCGAAAGGTGGAGTCCACTGAAAAGTCGTTCCATTTAACTGAGAACCCTGCGGAGCGTTGCGGACAGCAATCGTAAGGTTATCACCATCAGGATCTTCTGCAGAAATTGTAAAATTAATCATTTCACCCTCATTAACCGAGAAATAAGAAGGCAATTCCAAGACTGGAGCCCTGTCAACATCGCTAACCATAACTTCCAGCTCAGCCTTAGCATCTAATTCTCCATCAGAAGCTGTAATGCTTATTTTGTAAGTGCCGGCATCCGCATAGGTTGTAGACCATGTTCCTTTCTCATTTAATGGTTCATCAAAAGTATACTTAATTTCATCTCCATCAGCATCAAAACGAGGCAAATCGACGATAACCGTTTCCCCTTCTTGAACTGTGATTGGAATTAAATCAAGGGAAGGCCGCCGATTAAAATTTTTCACGTGAACATTCCACTGTTTTTCCGTCGAATGCATCCCGTCGCTGACGCTCAGCTTCAAAAGATGGACACCGCTGCTGTTATAATCAAAAGCAGCTTCACCTTTTTTCTCTGCAATCAACGTTTTCCCATCAAGAAACCACTGATAAGTTATTTCGTCGCCATCAATGTCAATACTTTCTGCAGATAATTTTAAAGATTCCCCTTCTTTGATATTAATCGCAGGGTCGGCAGAAAAAGTTTCTTTAATAAATGGAGGCTGATTCGTATTCAAAACTTCAATCTCTACTTTTCCTTTAACGGTAAACTCAGCATCGGAAACCGTGAATTCAGTGACGGAAGGACCGGAATCTTCATACGTCGTATTCCATTTGCCATCAGCATTGAAAGGCGGATTAAATGTAAAAGTGAGAACATCCCCATCCGCATCTTTAACGATCTCCCGCAAATCAACAGTTTGCCGCTCTTTCACTATCAATTTTTTCTCTGTAATGAGCGGCGGCTGATTTTTATTCTCAACGATAAGCTCAACTTTCTCAACACTTTTGCTCTCACCATCAGAAGCAGTGATTTCAATTTGATACTCACCCGCATCTTCATAACCTGTCTGCCATTCACCTTGCTCATCTAAAGGAAGAGAAAAATTAAATCTAACCACATCATTATCAGGATCAACAGCGCGGGGGATAATCTTTACAAAATCAGTCTCTTGGACACGAAACACACGGGTGGCGCCTAGAATTGCAGGAAGGAGTAAAAAAAGCAAAAAAATTCCTGCGATCCAGAACGGTCTTGAGGTCTGCATTCTTCTAAACCGTTTAGCCTAGCGTAACATCCACTATCTCAGGCGGTTTGTTGACATCCTGAACATGAAGGCGAACACGCTTTGTCGTTGTTCCTTTGCCATCATTCGCCGTAATGGTAATCGTATAGTCGCCATGATCGGTAAACGTTGTTTCCCAGATGCCATCATCCCCTACAGGATTACTAATGGAAACCGTAACAGCATCATCATCAAGGTCAGAAGCCGCGACTTTAAACTGCGCAGTTTCTCCTTCTTTGATAGTTATCTCATCATCAACGCCTTTTATCTCCGGCAATTGGTTAACATCAGTTACGGTAAGCTTAAATGCCGCTTCAGACTTCAACTCCCCATCGTCCGCTATTACCTTAATGTTGTAATCTCCAGCGCTTTTAAAATCGGTCTTCCAGGAACCCTCACTCAGCGGATCGGAGACGGTTATTTTAACTTTATCATTATTTGGATCTGTAACCTCGGGCGTAAACTTAACTTCTTGTCCTTCTTTCACGTTAAGGTCGCGAAGCAAGGTGATTTTAGGAGGAACATTGACTCTTTCAACAACTAATTTAATTTTTTTCTCAGTGGTTAATTTCCCATCCGTAGCCCGCAGCGTGACAAAATATTCGCCCGCATCCCCATAATTCGTTTTCCATTGCCCTTGTTCATTGAACGGCGGGCTGAACGTGAAATTAATAGGATCCTTATCTGCATCAACGATGCGCGGCAATAACTTAGCCAATTCATTCTCCCTTACTTTTAATGTCAGAATATCGCTCTCAGCAATAACGACAGGCTCTATTTTTTCTTCCTTAAGCTCCGGCAAAATGACCTCTTCAACAGTTTCAGATAGAGACCCGACGTTAGAATCTCTCTCAACCTCAGAATCTTTCTCTTCGACCGCGGCCAGCTCTTTTTCTATTTCTGCGATTTCATTGACTAAACCATCATCCCCGGTAGACTTTTGCAAATCGTATGCTTTATAATCAACACAGCCTGCGATAAATAAAACAAAAATTACACAACTCACTATCACTCTTTTCATTCTTAAAACACCCCCTCATACAAAATATTGAGTATTCTAGAATGACAACCCTTATTTAAAGATTTATAGTAACGGACATAATTATTCTAACTAAAATGTCAGCGACTATACTACGGCAGGAAAAATGAGAAGGAAGAATAATTTTAGGTTTGAAGTCAAAAAAAGCAAAGTTAAAAAATGGCTACTAAAAAGGGACAATATTTCCAAAATATTTATAAATAATATCACCCTTCAAAAAGAAAATGAAACACGACATAAGAACAGCAACATCAGTACTAGGATTAAGCGCTCTTCTAGCCTGTGCCACTACTAATAATTATACAAGCATCTGCCAGCAAATGCAAACAAACCATAATAATATCTGTGAAGGAAAATTCAACCTCGCCATGGCAGAAGCCGATTTGAACTTAAGGTTAGATAATGCTGACTGTCGAAATCGAGAGTTATTGACTAGAAAAGATGCAGAAGAGATGGAGCAATGCTACACGAAAGCTGATGCTGCTTTCTACACAGCTAAAAAGAAAGCAGAAGAAGAAAAGAAGCCTTGTTATGAAAACTTACCTAAAATAGTGAATGGATGTTTTCAATAAAAAAATTAAATTTCAGTTCCTTCAACTCTTCTGGAATAATGTTCTAATGCTGTTCTTACTGCCCCATAGAGATGCACGAACTCAGAAGCATGCCGCAAAGGATGAACTGGGCGAGGATGCAAATGTACTGTACGAGATAATTCCAAGGCTCTTGTCCACTTAAATCTTCCTTGTTCAATCTCTCTGAGAATTTCATCCGCGCGGGAAATGAGTTGTAACAATCCTTCTTCATTTACTTTTATCGCAATGTTTGGCTCATCCTCATTCTCGCATGACGTGATGGTTTGAATTGATCCATCCTTGCCATTTGTGGACATATAACGAGAAACAGTCTCATCCGCTTTCTTAACGAAAACCCTTATCTTATAGGATTCACAATCCTTTTTAAGCGCAGTAACTACCCCTAAATAAAGAGGATTTCTATTCAGACTATCTTTTATAAATTTTTTATGTTCCATCATCAGCCTATCGATGGAATCATAATCTTGCAATCGTTCGTACATATTTCATAAAAAATGAGAGCTTTATTTAAAAGATTATGCGAGAAAAAAAATGGCCCCGCCCAGATTTGAACTGGGGACCTCACGATTATCAGTCGTGCGCTCAAGCCAGGCTAAGCTACGAGGCCTTAATCTATTGGCAACAGATGACCATTTTTAAACGTTACGCCTGAATTTAACGATAGTTTTATATCGAAATAAAAACAAACTGAAAGTATGATCTTTCGTTCCTATCTGAAATTTTGGCTGAACTTTCCATCCTTTAAGAAGAAAATACTTACTAGCCATCAAAAATCCATTTATAGTATTCCTTATCATACACTAGCCAAAGCAGGAGTAAAATTACTTATCTTTGATGTAGATGACACCTTATGCGGTTATCACGATCTAATTTCAAATGAAACTCTGCGGCTGCTAAAAGATTTAAGAAAAAAGTTTCATATCGGCATCCTTTCCAACTGCAATACTGCAAGAAGAAATGAAGTCAAAGGAATGATGGAAGGAATTGACGTTTACATTACCGCAGAAAACTGCAAACCTGCCGCGCATTGTTTTCAATCCATTCTTCATCATTTCAACATCGCAGGAAAAAACACAGCAATGATCGGCGACAGAGCAGTTATGGATTTATGGGGAGCGTTGCAGGCAGAGATTTCCCATCGTATACTTATCGAACCCTATTCAGAATTTTATAAAGGCAGAAAAAGCCCTTATTTATCTAGATTGGTTAGAACGATTGAAAAGAAATGCATTGATTAATGTTAAAATCTGGTTTTTGACGTGCGAAATGAGAAAGGACTTGATGGATGAAAAAAACGAAATACTTTTAAAGAATTCTATTAAACAAAAAGCTTATGGCTGAAGATCCTTTCGCAGGAAGCAAGTATATGGGTGGATGTAACCCCTCTGTGCCGCTCCATGCTTGGTCAGGAATGAACGTCCGCCATTTGGTAGAAAAAGTATATATCAAAGGTTCTTACGAATCACGAAAATTAGGAAATGCCGCAATGCTTCTTGCCGATGCTGCACAGGAAGGAAAACATATTTGGGTGGCTATGTCCGGAGCTGCGACACCTGCTGGTTTAGGAGGATTAGTCGCCCAACTTATAGAACAAGGGGTTGTGCAGGGAATTGTTTCTACTGGCGCTAATGTGTTTCATGATCTTCATTATGTTTTTGGCCTGCCGATGAGACAAGGATCACCGGAAGTTGATGATAATGATGTTTATAAAGATGGTTCAACACGGATTCACGACATTACTATCAGAGGAAGAGAAACCCTTAAAGCACAAGATATGATTAATCAACACTACGCACGGCAAGTATTTCAAACACTTAAACCACCTTTTTCAACAGCAACATTCTTGTATGAGTTTGGAAAAAAGATAATAGCTGACACTACTTCTGGTTGGGTAAAGCAGAAGAAAGGATCATTGCTCTTAACAGCTGTTGAACATGATGTCCCTTATTTTTTAGATTCTGGCGCCAACCATTCGTTAGGGATGGATCTAGCAGCGCTTGTAGCAGAAGGAATTGCCGCTGACACAAGCCCCTCTTACGATGTTATTGAAGCCGCCGCATTTTCACGTTTTTGTCAACCACAATTTAATCTTTTTATCGGTGAAGGAGGACCGCGAAATTTTTTGCAGACAACAGGTCCTACTGCTGCTGAAATCTTTTTTATGAATTTTGATGGCAGTGAAGGAGGAATCATTCTTTCTACAAGTGATGTAAGACAAGGGGCATTAAGCGGAAGTACTTTCTCAGAAGCAAAATCCTGGGGGAAATACGAAGACGCACATGGAGATAATAAAGTTGTTGTCTGGGGAGAATATACTATCACTCTGCCTATTATTACTGCATATGTCATTGATAGACTAAATGGTCAGAAACTTCCACACAAAAGGCTTATGCAAAGACAAAATGAATTGAGAATCTCTTTTTTAGAGGAAGCTAGGCATCAGCGGCCGGCACGGGATAAAGAATATGCAGAATTAGCTCAAGATTTAGAAAGGATCACAAGTTTCGAAGCGCAAGCGCGAGAAAAACGTTCTATCTGAAATAAAGTTTTTTCACATAATCATTTCCTCACCAACTCCGCCACCGTTTCACTATGATACGTCTGCGGGAATAAATCAAAAAGAGCGGCACTCTTAATAGTATAATTCTTAAATTTGGGAATATCCTTTGCTAATTGTTGCAGATTACAGGAGACATAGATAATTATCTCTGGCTCTAGTTTATTCAGTTCAGAGATCACCTGCATATCCATGCCGCTTCGGGGAGGATCGGTAATGACATACAGAGGTTTCCGTAGGGAAAGTTTAGACAATTTTTTTACATCACTGCAAATTGCTTGAACATTTGTAACATTATTCAAAAGACAATTCTTACGCGCCCTCTCCACGGAAGCAGGAAAATCTTCAATGGCAATAACTTCTTTAAATAAATCAGCATTGATGATTGCAAAAGCCCCCACACCGCTATAAAGATCAAGTAACATTCCTTGAGAAGTAGGATATGTTTGTAATAATTCACGAACATAACAATGCATTTTCTCCGCTAATTCATGATTATTCTGAAAAAATCCTTGTGTACTGTACGTGAATATTTTTCCTAAGTACGTTTGCTGCAAAGAATCCTCTCCTTTGACAACATAAAACTCATCTGAAAACGTTTCCTCAATATCTGCAGGAACTCGCGCCACAGTAACAATCCCCGCCGTTGTGATTTGAGAAAATGTTCTTATGAGATCATCTGCCCTTTGCAAATCTGATGATTGAGCATTCAACACAAAGGAAATACTTGTCTTTTCAGAAATTCTGATGACAGCGTAGCGAAAGGTTCCCCTCTTTTTTCTCTGATCAAAAGCATCGACATTCTTAAAATAATCACGCACTTCCTTCAATAAAACATTAATCTTTTCTTCAGAAATGACACACTTCTCCACATCAACAAGATCAAACGCATTCCCTTTCTTGCGTAATCCTAATCCATTGTTGGTAAAAAGAAAATCCATCCTATTCCGATAAGCATATGGTTTGCTTGAGAACACATTAATATTAGAAACTTTAAGAGCCTGTTCTACGTGCTTTTTTTTATTTTCCAGCTGAAGCTCGTAGGGGATATGCTGGCCAGTACAGCCGCCGCAGGTTCCGAAGTAAAGGCATAAAGGAGTTGACATGAGATCTCTTGATAAAGAATATTTTGTGGCAATCTTTAAAAAACATTACTCCTAAACAACCATTATGCATTACACCATCCTTGATTGCTATACCGATGAAGCATCTGGCTTAGGCGTACCACCCTACCTAGGTACATATCCAAGATATATTTTCGGAAAATTACGCAAAGAAGACCATTCCATTTCCTACTTAACAATCGACGATCTGCGCCTTTGGAAGAAATTCAACAACAAAAAACGGGAGCCTTCAGAAAAAGAAAAAACAAATATTCTCATCTACAATCTTACCATAAACAGCGCAGAGAAAATTCTCGCAAACACAGATTGTTTAATCGTCATCCTCGGCGTGCATGTGCCTGGAAAATATCTCACCGCGCTTCCCGGCACGATTCAGGAAATAATCCCCCTCATTCGGGACCTGCCGATGAAAAAAATCCTTACCGGACCAGCGGTATTTGGCACGCAATTAGAAGGCGGAAAATTCTTTGAAAGAATCCCGCAGGATATTTTTACAGAAATCATTAATTATGATGTTGATTTTGCGAAACTGGAAGAGTTTGTTCTAGATGGCGTTGAAATTTTGAAGCAAATTCCTGATAAAAGAATGATTGAAATTGAAACATCTCGTGGATGTAATATCGGAAAATGCAGTTTCTGCACAGAACCATTAAAAAACAAATTTTCAAATAGAAAGATGGAACCAATTCTCCAAGAGATTAAAGCATATTACGAACAGGGAGCGCGCTTCTTCCGCCTCGGCAAGCAAGCAGATTTTTATTCCTCTGATCGTCCCATTGAAATGCTGCAAAAAATTCGAGAACAATGTCCCAATATCGAAGTCCTCCACATCGACAATGTCAATCCCAATTCTGTTGTTAAACCAGGCGGTGAAGAAATTACCAAAGCCATTGCAGAATATTGTACACCAGGAAATATCGCTGCATTTGGTGTTGAATCATTCGATCCAGAAGTCGTGAAAGCAAATATCCTTAATACCATGCCTGCAATTGCCATGAAAGCTATTCGTATCATCAATAAATATGGTGCAGAACGTGGAAATAATGGCATGCCAAAATTTCTTCCGGGAATTAACATTATTTTTGGCCTATTGAATGAAACGAAAGAATCCCAGAAAAAAAACATGCTGGCATTGCAGCAAGTGTTGGCTGAAAATCTCCTATTGCGTAGAATTAATATTCGTCAAGTAGCAATTCTCCCCGATACTTTTTTAGAGAAACATGGCGGCGCAAAATACTTACGCAAAAATAAACAATATTATTGGAAATGGCGCAACGAAATCCGCCAGAACATTGATGAACCAATGCTCCACCGCATTCTCCCTATTGGGACCATTCTTTCCGATGTCTTTACAGAAATGTACGATGGCAAAACGACATTCTGCCGGCAAATGGGAACATATCCGTTAGTAATTGGCGTGAAAGGAAGAATCCCACTAAAACAAAAGATTAAGATAAAAGTTACAGGATATATGTTAAGGAGCATTACAGGAGAAGTGGAAAGTTTTATTCCCCCTAACAAAAAATACAATTAAACAAACCTTACTTCAACGTATCCGCCACCGCCGCGCTCATCGACGCAGGAAAAGTGACAAGAATTGTTCTTTTGATGGCCACGATCGTGTTCGTCACCCAAGGCGCCCTGTCGATCAATGTTAACAACAGCGCCACGACCAGAAATGAAAGAAGATACGTAAAAATGATCCTCTTCAGATATTCATCCCAATGCGTTTTGAGATGTAAACGGTAATAATTATAATAGACAAACACGGAAATGAACAACAAAGATATTCCCAAGAAGACTAGGATGTTTGGAATAGGAATATTTCGGGAAATCTCCCAGCTCTCTTCCGTAAAACCAACAGGAATCGCCAGAATTCCTGCCCCTACAATAACCTGCATGACATCCCACAGATAAAATTCAATCATTAAAGGAGAGACTTCTTTATGCAGAACCTTTCCTTTTTTGTCATGATAAGTAGATACTTCATGCAGACGCCCATTGATATGCACTAAATGCTTTCTTGTTGTGAGATGCTGCGGTTTTGCGTCCATGACATGGATAAGCCAAAATTCATTTAAATATTCTTGTTTTCATTCTAAAGTAGAGATAGAAGAACCGCAATTAATTTATAGCTATCTTATTAACCTGAAAGCGATGGATAATCGTCCTAAAGTAGGTGTTTGTGTCATTGTTGTCAAAGATGGCAAAGTTCTCATGCAGAAACGCAAAGGCGCGCATGGAGAAGGCACGTGGAGTTTTCCCGGCGGTCACTTGGAATTTAATGAAACGTGGGAAGAATGCGCCAAACGAGAAACATTCGAAGAAGTAGGAATTTTTCTGAAGAATCTTCGTTTCGTAGCGGCAACGAACGATATCATTGAGTCTTTGAGTTGGGTGGAATGGGAGAAGATGCCGGAACCATTGTTTATCCCCCTCATTAATTTAAAAGAACAAGGCTTTGACTTTCAAGAACATCTGAATTCCAAAATTGTTGAACACTACAAAGGGAAAAAGTACAAAATAATCGGCGAAGGAAAACATTCTGAAACACAGGAAGATCTTGTAATCTACCGGGCATTGTACGACTCCGAGGAATTTGGCAAGAATGCCCTTTGGATACGTCCAAAGAAGATGTTCTATGAGAAAATTACAAAAGATGGAAAAGAAGTGCCGCGGTTTCAGAGAGTCCGATGATAATTAATGATCCAGTTTATGGTATGCAAGAAATCAATGACCCCATTTGTTTAGAAATTATGGACACGCCTGAAATGCAGCGTCTCAAAGGTGTGAATCAATATGGCGTTTGGAACCTCTTTGACCCCCAATATTTCACATCAAGATTTGAACATTGTGTTGGCGTTTATCTCCTGTTACGAAAATTAGGCGCCTCAAAAGAAGAACAGCTCGCCGGCTTGATACATGACATTTCCCATACTGCATTCTCTCACGTAATTGATTACGTCTTTGACGAAGCCTCTTCGCAAACCACCCATGAACGATTCAAAGAAAAAATATTATTTCAATCCTCAATCCCAAAAATTTTAAAGAAATATGGATTCGATATCCAAATGATTTCAAATGAGCATCATTTTTCTTTACTAGAAAGAGAAGCGCCTAATCTTTGCGCAGATAGGGTTGATTACTTTCTCCGTGATGGTCTTTTAATTGGAGTCCTTTCAAAAAAAGAGGCAGGAGAAATTTTGCAAAACCTCACCATTCAGAATAATGAGATAGGAGCAACAAAGCAAGAAATAGCAAGGATGATGGTGCGCAAATTTTTACAGATGGGAGAACAATTATGGTCTCCGCCAATACAATCTGGGTCATACCGGCTGATGGCGGAAGTTATTAAAAAAGCGTTGAATAAAAGATTGATAACCGAAAAAGATTTCTTTTTGAACGATCAACAACTCTTAGAAAAATTACAAGCAGACAGAGAAAGCGAAGAGCAGATACGGCTTATATCTTTTAAACATATCAAAGAATCGACTGCAAATGATTATACTTTTCACACCACCGCTAAAGCCCGATACATTGATCCAAAAATCTTTGTAAACGGTGTAATGAAAAGAACCAGTGAAATTTATCCTGAATTAACGCAAGAAATTATGAAATTTAAAGAAAAAAGAGAGAAAGGATATTACATCAAGATTGAATAGTAAACTATTTAAAAAATATTTTATCGACAAATCATGAAAATAGGCATCATCGGAAGTATGCATTTCACAGAAAAATTAATGGAAATAAGAGATAAACTGACTTTAATGGGCCATAATGCTTTCCTTCTTGCCGAAATTTCCGATCCTTTTATTGGAAAAAGTGATAAAGAAAAAGAAAGAATTAAACAGCTGCAAAAGAAAGAGCTCGACACTATACAATATTCTTGGAACGTTTTACAAGGCGCTGATGCCGTACTGGTAATGAATCTTAGTAAAAATGGAATCCAAAATTATATTGGTGGCAATTCATTCATGGAAATGGCTTTTGCTTATCTACGTAAACAAAAAATCTTTTTATACCATGAAATCCCTGAAATAGCAATCTACAAATCTGAAATTGAATCTCTGAAACCTATCGTAATTAAAGGAGATTTAAGAAAGATAGCATAATCCTAAATAAATTTTTAAACTAGACGACATTTACGACCCCATGGTCCTTCTCGCCTCCGAATCTAAAAAACTGAATAAAAGCGATTCCGCCCCAGTGTTTACCTTGCCCGCAACAGATGGAAAAACATATCCTTTAAAGGAAATTAAAGGCAAAGCAGCAACACTCATCATTTTCATGTGCAATCATTGTCCCTATGTTCTTCCTAAAATCAATGAAATTAAGCGTATTGCTCAAGACTATAAAAACAAAGGATTAATTGTCATCGGCATCAATTCCAATGAAGATAAAAATTATCCTGAAGATAGTTTTGAAAAAATGAAAGAATACTATAAACTCTGGGGAATTGATTTTTATTACCTTAGAGATGAATCACAAGAAGCAGCAAAAGATTATGGAGCCGTTTGCACGCCAGATCCTTTTCTTTTCGGTAAAAATTTAAAATTAGCATTTCACAGCAGAATTGACGACACACATGGACAAGAGTCAGGAAGACATGAAATGCATGAAGCAATTGCTGAATTTCTGAAGAAAAGTAACATTTCTCTGCTGGAAAGGCCTTCTATGGGGTGCAGCATTAAATGGAAGGTCGCGGAGGATTGATTCCCGCCGGAACAACATAAAGAATATAAGAAATATTTTTATTCATCATCGCTTGGCAAAAACGTTCTATTCCCGAATAATCTATCGCTAAATGGTACGGCCTAATCGTCAGCCGAACCGCTTCTTTTTTCCCTTTTACAACTGCCTCTATACCCTCTTTCTGCGAACCATAGAGAGTTGAAGGATAGCGTGGATGCATATTCACCAAATCTATTTCATGAAATTGATCATTTAATTGATAGCTTAAATCACCATTAAAATTTTCAGTTTCTTGAGAAAGTTGAAAGTCTCTCTGCAAATTTCCGAGCAATAGGCTTTCGCCATTGACAGATGCAGCCAGAACAATTTTACCTAACCCTTTTTCTAAACGAGCATCAACATTTCCAGAAACAACAGCAGTTTGAGATACATCATCCATTAAAAATTTCATAATTAAGGTTCTTCTATATAAAATATTCTATTTTGAGCGAATTTGTCCGATCTCGAAGAGAGTAATACTAACATTTGATTTCTTTCAAATTCGACTGATTCTACACCCCACCCTGCATTTCGAATGATCTCTTCCATATCATTTAGAGTTGGTTTGTAAGTGACGGAAAGTAATATTCGATCACTTTCTGCAAAATCGAGACGATGTAAATTGACATCGATTGTTGCCGGCCTAGTAAAGATGAATTGTTCTTCGATTCTTCTTAACTCTTCATGAAATGAAATGTCAACAGCCCCACTTTGCCGGTTAATTCCCAGCATTTCTAAAGGCCTGAATGTCAAAATATAGTTTTCTTCGCTTCTATATTCTCTAACAATCTGGTTTATATCCTGAGTTAATAATTCTACTCCCAAAAGAAGATAATTACCGCCTGCATTTGTCTGATTAATCGTCTCTCTAAAATTCCGTAGAAAATGTTCCATATTCACTTCATTCGTCAAGGTATTGCCCAACAGCAAAAAAAGTCTATCTCTATCGCTATACTCACTCAGTTCTCTTATTAATTCTCTTCTATTGCTGAAATCGCATAGGTGATATTCTCTCCGATTTGGAATATCCCATTGAGACGTCTCAGCCGCCTTCAACAGAGATTGGCTCATATCCAAAGCTAGATAATCAAAAGTTCTTCCAACAAATTGATTTATCAGTCTCATTGCTTTTTGACCATCGCCGGGGCCTAAATCAACCATTTGGAAACTGTTCCCTAGTCTTTGTGATATCGCTGGCGCAATTCTCTCGATGGTCGCGAGTTCTCTTTGATAGGTGCTGTAATCAGGACTCAGACTAAATCGAAGAAAATCTTGAGCGCCAGTAATGTAACTAAACTTAGTTAAAGTATCAGAATAATCTCTATGTAATTGTCTCATCACGATGACCACTATTTGCTCATTGTAATAAAGTGGTGTTGGTGGTGTCATTTCCATTTCAATCACTTCTTTCTCGGAGATATTGGACAAAATCAGCAAAATTAGGATTTCTTAGAGGACAAAATCCATCATCCGAGAATCTTTCGAAATAAGCCCTTTGCGCATCTCGAACTCTGCCAACTAAATCACGCAGTGGAAAAGCTCTAATATTACCAAGTAAGCCAGCCGTATCATACGCATGAGCATCAAACATGATTTCTCCATCATGTCTAATACCAACACCATAATAAAAAGTTCCGCACGTCGGTCTTCCAACATCCCGGACAGAACTATCTGAAACAATTAACGAGCCATCAGAGTATTGCTTTATAATGGAATCTGTTTGTCGACTATCAGTTAATAAGTCTGAATGTTCTCGTGTATTTCCTCGATTCATTATCGGTGCAACGCTGAAGAAAATTTCATCACCGGCAAATTCTTTTATCTGCTTGATTTCATCTCTATTATCTGCGGTTACAATACTATGAATAGCTAAAGGCAGAACTCTGTATCCATTTTCTTCAGAGATTCTTTTTCGAAAGATATTTCTCGCTAACCCTATCGTTTTAATTACAGTATCATACAAATGAGTTTTACCCGCAAAATGTTCATATCTCTCTTTCTCCAAGTAGTCTAAACTTATGGCGAGAGAAGTATCATTTTGAGCTAAATAAAACAAAAAATCATCTTTAATTAAGGAACCATTAGTGAAGATTGTTGTGTGCAATCCTCTGGGACTGGCAAAATTGATGACATCTTCCAATATTGTCCTAAAGACTAATGGTTCCCCTTCACCAGAAATTTCTAGATGCAAAGCCCCAAGATTTTGAGCTTCGACAATCAAATTCTGCAGTTCATCCCGATTGAGGCTATTTTGAGGTCTTCGCTGCCCATTCATGCCCGATAAACAAAAATGACATCTGTAATTGCAGACCGGAGGCATATTTAACGAAAGGAAGTCAAGTTCATTTTTCCCGAGAGATATTCCTCGTATTCGTTCGTAGTATTGAGGAGAACCCCGAAATAGTCTTCTTTCAGTTACAATTGTTGCTGCCATTATTACTAGAGAATAGTCAGATAAATATATTAACTAAATGTAAAATAATTCACAAAATAAGTATAATTTGTAAAATGGTAACAATAGCTCATTTGATTGAAAAGATTATCGAACAAAAGCCTTTCTTACAGGAAGCGCTAAGCCGAGGCATAGTTAATAATGCTGCCTTAGCTGAAGAATTGAAACCACAGATAGAAAAAGAACTGAAGAAAGAAGTAAAATTTTCTGCTGTAAATATGGCTATACGGAGATTAAGCGAAAAATTAGAAAAAACTTTCATTAAAAAAGCAAAATTTGAGAAAGACTCAGACATAACCATTAAATCAGACTTAATTGAAATTACTATCTACAAAACAGAAGATGCCCAGACCAACATTAAAAAACTATATGATTTAGTTGACTTCAAACGAGGAGACTTTCTAACAATAACTTCTGGCATACATGAAGTGATGATCATTACTAATAAAAAATACGAAAAAGATATTTTAGAATTATTCCCCAAAAAATCAATTAAAAAAATTATAAAAAATTTGAGCAGCATTACCATAAATATTCCACCAGAAGCAATCACTACCATTGGTTTATTTTACATTGTGACAAGAGCTTTAAACTGGGAAAACATTAATATTGTGGATATCGTTTCGACTTTAACAGAAATGACAGTCATCATTAATGAAGATGACACGGGCCATGCATTTGTCACATTAAAAAAATTAATTGAAGAAAACACCTGATTTCATAGCAAATGTGTCAAATATTCGAACAGTGTCCTACACAATTACTATAGTTTGAAACCGACAAAAATAATTAATGCCTTTGCTTTTTTCCAATAAAACTTTATAAAGAGCACAACTTCCTTTGTTTACACTGGGGTCGTAGTCTAGCTTGGTAGGATTGGCGCTTGGGGTGCGTCCGACCGGGGTTCAAAGTCAGCATACAGCACGCAGGATGCGAATTCTCAGTATGCTAATGAATGTCCTCGCGACCCCATACTTTTTTATAAAACCGTAGGGCGAATACTCACAGATTCACCAAAAATCAAAGATTTTTTGAGTGCCAGAAA
>CAZCXW010000024.1:0-1668 GCA_964502785.1 uncultured Methanosarcinales archaeon
CCGTGAGGGTAGGGAGACTTAATTCTTAATTAAAGTTAACTTGCAACGAAGCCTTATCGTGAAGAAGTAGTAAACGTTGGAAAATGGTATCCTTCTTCTTTAGCCGCCAAACGAATAGCCGCAACTTCGTCTTTTATGACCCTATCAAAATCCAGGATATTTCGCTTCACTGGCCAGGGGATTAATTTCCAAACAATCCTGCCATTCTCTTCAACATTTATTTTCACAAAATGTTTCTTTTTTGGGTATAACAGCCTCTTTTTCGGATTCAAGATGTACTCATCCCGCCAACTGTCGGGCTGGATAATTGTCCAGGCTGGATGTTCCTCAACATATCTCTTATGGACATGACCCAGAACATAAAGCTTATTTTTTGGCAGATATGACGTTTTTGTCTTCTTGAATGAAGAAATGACATCTTCGACTTCCCAATTAAAGTTTTTGAGGCGATAATAAAGCTCACGCAGCAAAGTTCTGGGAATATCATAAGTAGGATCAGTATAATAACGAAACGGATAATACAATAAATTCTTGGAAAGGAATTTAATGGAATGCCAGCTGAGTTTTTTGACGATAAGATTATACAAAGAGAACATTACCGGCCACGGTTTTACACGTTCTATAAAAGGATGTTCTTCTTTTAATGTTAAAAAATCACTAATGATCCCTAAAGAAATCCAGGAGACGTTAAGAATAGAAATCCCCTTATAATTCAAGAGCAATTCTTGGAAATTCATGCGACTTACCAAATCATACTGGTGTCCGTGTTCAACATGGATTCCATGCTGTTTATAACTCATTTTGAAAAGAATATTTTGTTTCTTGCCAAGCAGGCCGCAAATCTCTTGCTGGACTCGTGGATATACTAAATCTGGGTCATGATTCCCATAAATAAAAAAAAGACGATGTTTGTTATTCTTAACATAAACTCGCAACGCGTTAAAGACGCGTTTATGCGCAGTATAAATCAATTTTAATTTATCAACAGAAACCTGTTCAGTGATGTGGCGTGGATAGGTCTTATGCCCTTCATTGGTAATATGAGGGCATTTCAGGAAATCAAAAGTATCGCCATTTAAAATCAAATCTTCCGGATTCTTGCATCGGCTTAATTTTAAAATCAATGCCGCTAAGGGTTTATCACTGATAAAATCATCAGTCAACGTACCCCCGCCCATTTCAATGTCCCCTAAAACTATAATCTGCTTTGTCATTCCACAAAATTCCTCTACCTTTTATTATTAGGCCTTAATTTAGGCATAAAGGGAAACAATTATAAATATCTAACGGCTATTTACTACCATGCCACAACAAAAGTATCATTGGGTTAAGCAGAAAGACGCGGTAAGAGAAACCATTAAAGCCAGCCACGATCCTTATAAAGAATGGACTCCCGATCCAAAAGGCTATTTCCTTATTCGCGTGCGGAACAAAAGGATTGAAGTTGGATACGTCACACCTAACCATCACATCACCAAAATGGTCCATGGTGCAAATGCCATTGAAATCTACAATACCATCGTACGGAAGAAGCTGCTTACACGCTTGGAACATGCTACCTATCTTGGGAAAGAGCTGTACAAAGCAGAGTTAGCTTTACAATATGGTAAAAAATATGTGCAGGAATCTCCTCTTCGATTTCATGAACTCATAAAAGTTGTACTGAAG
>CAZCXW010000024.1:1678-14161 GCA_964502785.1 uncultured Methanosarcinales archaeon
TAATCGATTACAGTTTCTTTGTGTAAAGAAAAAGAAGCAAAAATTAAGCTTTCTAAAGAATTAAACCTAAAAATTTACTTTTTCACTTTCACATCCTAAAAGCATCTTTATAAATTAAGATCCTGCTCAAAAAAGCATGAATCAAAATGGTTTAAAACATCGTGGACACCTAAACTTCAACAAAGACCACAGACTTGAGAAAGAAATTAGACCTAAAGAAATTAAAGAAATAGGAGGTTATGAAAAAATGATAAATTTACTGCGCAAAACAGCCGCGGCTGCAATCCTTATTTTTATCTTAAGCATCGTTCCCGCCGCTTTGGCTGAGAGAGGAAATGCAAATCGTGTTGAACTTGATGTAAGAGGTTCTGTTAATTTGGATGGTTCTGTAACTGAAAATGAAACGCCAGATGCTGAAGTCAAAAGTGAAGATACCGTGCGTGTCGAAATTAAAGAAAAGGTTTTGGGAACAGAAGAAAAAAGTCGTTTGCGAATTAATATGAACGATGAAGTAAAAGAAGAAAAGTCAGGCGATTCTAAAGATCGTCTCAGAATTGAACAAGAAAGTGAGGTAAAAACACGTTTAAAAATGAGCCGTGTGAATAAAGAAAGAGCCCAAGAAAATTATGAGCGTGCTAAAGAAAGATATCTTAAAGCGCGCAATCGCTTCAAAGAGCACAAAGAAAATCTTCTTGAATTTCAAAATCAAGCACATCAATGCCGAGCAAAAGAAGACAGCGAGAAAAAAGGCAGCTGCCGGGAAGAGAAAAATATGCTAAAACGTGGGGTTAAAGAGCATTTGCTCAAGATGGTTGAAGTTATGTTAAAATCCATCGAAAAACTCTCGCATCGCGTTGAAGCCGCAGAGAAAGTTGATGACGCCGATACGACTGCGGCTCTTCAGACTCTTGCTGAGTTAAAACTTCAGGTTGAAGAGCAGACAGTGAAAATCGAAGCGCTGAGCGTCAATTCCACGGCTGTAGAAATACGGACAACTATGAAAGATCTTAAAGATTTGTGGAAAGAAATCCGCCAGCAAGAACGACGCATTATTGCTTTGCTCGTCAATGCTAAAGTAGATACCCTATTAGAAAAGGAAAAAGGTCTGTTACGAAGCATGGAAGCGCGGATAACGGCTGCGGAACGCGCTGGTGAAGACACGACTGAACTTCAAGCCATCAAAGCTCGTTTTGCTGCGCTCCGGACTGATTTAGAAACAAAGTATAATGTTGCCAAAGAAAAATGGCAGAACGCTGATAATAAAGAAGAAGCGCTTACCGAGTGGCGAAAGTCTCTGCAAGAGATTAAAGAAGGAATGAAAGACTTACAGCAAATTCTGCGGGAATTTGTCAGGACTTTTCGAGGATTAAGAATCAGCTCTGGAGCAAACCTCACTGCTGCAGTTAATACGAGCGCCAATGGTGAAATAGCTGATGGCCAAATCAAGGTTACTACGGAAAAATAATCCTAAACCTTTTTATTCTTCTTTCATATGGGTGATAATATGAACATAAAATGGATGTTTTTAAGATGGACGCTTTGTCTTGTTTTTATTTTTCTTGTCAGCTGCCAGTTTACGGAAAAAATAGGGACAGGTCTGGAGGCGACCGAAGAAGAAAAAGACTTGGCTGTAGAAGTGAATGAACTTGAGGATTTAGACACAATTTTAGATGAAGAAGACATAAGTTTTCAAGAAGTGGAACAGACGGAAGCAGATTTGGAATAATTTTTTTTCTTTTTGATTTAAGCTTAGACGTATTTATTCTTGTATAGTTAAATTAATTAACACCAGAAATATTCTAATACGGTGAGCGTACAAAAAATATCGTTCGCTTAGTATAAAATGATGCGAAAAACAATGTTTGTGGTAATGCTTTTGTTAGGTATAACTATGGTCTTGGCGCAAGAAGATCACAATCGTGAAATTGAGGAAGGGCAAAAAATTGTGGAAAGCAAGACACGTTGTGATAAACTCAGCGCTGGGGAGCTCGAAGCCGTAGGCGAGTATTATATGGAGCAGATGCATCCAGGAAAAACGCATGAATTAATGGATCAAATGATGGGTGGTGAAGGTTCAGAAAGTTTAAGGCAAGTGCATATCAACATGGCTAAACGGCTTTATTGTAATGAAGATGTTGGCGGAATGATGGGTGGTGGCATGATGAATATAATGGGTTCAGGAATGATGGGAAACTATCCAATATATTATGGTTATAATAATTTCTGGAATATATTCTGGCTGTTTTTTTTGATAGGAATAATTGCTCTAATAGTTTGGTTTATTTATAAGTTTACAAAAAGAGGGAAAGAGTCTGAAACCCCAATAAGTATTTTACAGAAGAGATACGCTAAAGGAAAGATAAACAAAAAACAATTTGATGAGATGAAAAAGGAGTTAAAGGAGTGATAATCATGGAAAAAGATAAAAGCATCTTGGTGTGGATTTTCATCGCGGTAGTTGTTGTGCTTTTTTTCATAGGAAGTTTTGGAATGGGCGGTTATGGGATGATGAGTTTTGGAATGGGCTTTGGATTTATCTTTATGTTGCTTTTCTGGGGACTTATTATTTGGCTCATTGTTACTTTAATCAATGCAAGTCAATCTAATAAAAATGAGCCAGATTCATTAACAATCCTAAAGAGAAGATATGCTTCTGGAGAGATTACAAAAAAACAATATGAAGAAATGAGGAATGAATTAAACAGGTGATTTAAATGAAAATTGGAATTGTAATCGGAACAAATGAACCAGAAGTTGTTTGGAATGCTTTTAGACTGGGAAATACATCATTAAAAGCAAACCATGAAGTAAAAGTTTTCTTAATCAATAAAGGAGTTGAAATTGAGAGTATTAACGATGATAAACATAATGTAAAAGAACAGGTGGATATATTTATTGAAAACAAAGGACAGATATTAGCTTGCGGAACTTGTCTGAAATCAAGAAGTAAAGAGGGCAGTAAAGTTTGTCCAATTTCAACAATGAAAGATTTGTTAAAGTTAGTTGAGGAATCGGATAAAGTCTTGACTTTTGGTTAGGAAATCCCCCCATAAAATTCTTTTTCGTAGAAAAAGGCTAAATGTGCAAAGCACTAAAGGCGGAAACCCCCTTCTAATAAATCTACACGACGATTGAATATAACAAAGAGTTATACGCCTACAATTTATTTGTTTAAACTCACTTGCTCTTAATCCTTTTCAGCCTGAAGACATTTTCGCGTTCCATTTCCTCCAAGCGGAACTGGATGAATTTACGTGTTTCTTCCATGGCTGGAATTCTGTTAAATTCAAGGGCATTTACCCTCCGTTTGGTCTTCTCGATTTCTGATAACAATCTTTTCATGGCCGTCTCTGCTTCCGCAACTCTAATCACCAATTCCACAACAGTCTCATAGCCGCTGATTGCTTTTTCCACAATAGGAGAAGCGCCGATCACGCTCTTTCCCCGCTCTAGAGTGCTTTTTTGAATTATTTCTGTTTTAATACGCGGTACTTTCACCCCCATGATATTATGTGTTGATGTTTCCAAATCCGGCGCTTTTGGAATCGCCATGGCTGTGGATTGCAGTTCAATTTCAGAATGGACAACCCGAGCGACGTTAAGCTTTATTTCCGCTTCTTTGTATGCGGCAGCTAAATCGTTACGAACCGATTTTGCCTTTTTGAGAAAGTCAAAAAATTCTAAAATCAGACCGTCCCGTTTCTTTTTCAGGAGAGAATGCCCTGCTTTCGCTAGTTTAATCTGCTTTTTAAGCTTGAGCAGCTCGCTTCGTGTCGGTTTAATATCAAGGGCCATCTTTTTCCTTATTTCTTTTCATAATATTTCTTCTTGAGGTCTGGACTTACCCGTGTCAACATTCTTTCCGGGATAACCCGCAGCAACTCCCAGCAGAAGTCTAGCGATTGCTGGATGGAACGATCTTCATGTTTCTTTTGCCGGACAATCTTTTCTTCAAATGACTGGGCGAAATTAAGCAGAAGTTTATCCCGTTCGTTAAGAGCTTCTTCTCCGACGATTGCCACCAAACCGCGTAAATCAACGCCTTCCGCGTAATTCGCATACACTTGATCGGAAACCTGCTTGTGATCATCTCTCGTTTTTGTTGGACCTATCCCTGCATTCATCAGCCTGGAAAGGGAAGGTAAGATGTTAATCGGCGGATAAATATTCTTTCGATGCAATTCCCTGCTTAAAACAATCTGCCCTTCCGTAATATATCCGGTTAAATCAGGGATTGGGTGGGTAATATCATCCCCAACCATAGTCAAGATGGGAATCTGCGTGACCGAGCCTTTTCTGCCTTTAATCATTCCTGCTCTTTCATAAATCGTCGCTAAATCCGTGTACATATATCCAGGGTATCCTCTTCTTCCAGGAACTTCTTCTCTCGCCGCGCCAATTTCCCGCAAAGATTCACAATAGTTAGTCATGTCCGTTAAAATAACCAAAACGTGCGCATCTTTCTCGTATGCAAAATACTCCGCGGCAGTTAACGCTACTCTTGGTGTAACTAATCTCTCCACAGCCGGGTCATCCGCCAAATTAAGAAAAATCACACTTCTTTGCAATGCTCCCGTTTCTTCAAAATCTCTCATAAAATATTGCGCTTCTTCATTGGTGATTCCCATCGCTGCAAAAACGACAATGAATTTCTCGCTTTTGCCCACGACTTTTGCTTGGCGGGCAATCTGCAATGCAATTTCATTGTGCGGCAATCCTGAAGCTGAGAAAATCGGAAGCTTTTGCCCCCGCACCAGAGTATTAGTCGTGTCAATGGTCGTCACGCCTGTTTGAATAAAATCCGAAGGGCTTGCGAGGGCGTACGGATTAATCGCCGCTCCGCTAATGTCCACTTTCTTTTTGGAAAGAATTTCTGCTCCTCCATCAATTGGTTTTCCCGATCCGTTAAAGACACGGCCTAACATCTCGTCGGAAACCGTCAGCTTCATCGTTTCTTTTAAGAATGTTACAGTAGCATCTTTGCTGATTCTGCTCGTTCCTTCAAAAACTTGAATAACGACTAAATCATTGCTCGTATCCAGAACCTGTCCTGTTTTTACCGTCCCGTCGTTAAGTTTAACTTTCACCAGCGTTCCATAACCTATCGGCTCAGTCTTCTCAACAAAGACCAATGGTCCCGCCACATTCTTTATTGTTTTGTATTCAAGGGTCATAATCATCACCTAGTTAATGCTTTAAATTCTTTTTCCATTAAAGTTTGTAAATTCTTCAGCAAGGATTCATATTCTTTTTCAAATTTTGCTTCCCCAACGCGATCTTTTGCATCAATGTGAAGAATATCTTTTACACGCATTCCTTGATCCAGTGCTGTGTGCGCCAAATCAGCATAATGCAAAATTGTTTTCATCAGGAGATAACTTTTCTTAGGTGCGGAGTAGGTGTCAATGTCATGGAAAGCATTCTGTTGTAATATAAATTCACGAATCAAACGCGCAATTTCTAATGTTAGTTGTTGTTTTTCAGGCAGGCTGTCAGAGCCGACAAGCTGCACTATTTCCAAAAGTTTCTCTTCCTCTTGGAGGATGGTCATCATCCGTACCGTGAGGCTACGCCAGTCAGAAGCAATATTTTTCGCAAACCACGGTTCAAGCGCGTCTTGATAAAGTGAATAACTCGTTAACCAATTAATACTGGGAAAATGCCGCCTCTGCGCTAATTTTGCATCAAGCGCCCAGAATGTTTTAGTAACTCGCAACGTATTTTGCGTTACTGGTTCAGAAAAGTCTCCGCCCGGCGGAGAGACAGCGCCGATGATTGTCACTGAACCTTGCACTTCACTGCCTTTCGTAACGACTGTTCCCGCGCGTTCATAAAATTCGGCTAATTTTGTGGCTAAATAAGCCGGATATCCTTCCTCTCCTGGCATTTCTTCTAAACGGGATGAAATTTCTCTCATCGCTTCTGCCCAACGGCTGGAGGAATCAGCCATCATCGCCACATTGTAGCCCATATCACGGAAATATTCCGCTAATGTCGCGCCGGTATATACGCTTGCTTCTCTCGCTGCCACCGGCATATTTGAGGTGTTTGCAATTAACACTGTTCTATCCATGAGTGGTCCGCCCGTTCGCGGGTCTTTCAACTCTGGAAATTCTGTAAGGACTTCCGTCATCTCATTTCCCCGCTCGCCGCAGCCAACATAAACAATGATATCCGCATCGCACCACTTCGCTAATTGCTGTTGAGATACCGTTTTCCCAGCGCCGAAAGGGCCTGGAATGGCGGCTGCTCCTCCTTTAGCGAGAGGAAAAAAGACATCAAAAACGCGTTGTCCAGTCAAGAGCGGAGCGACGGGAGGAAGTTTTTTCAGGACAGGACGCGCCACACGCACTGGCCAGTGTTGAATCATCGTAATTCCCTGTCCGTTATCCAGTTCGCAGACAATTTCATCAACCGTAAAATCCCCCGCGCTGATTTTGGCAATAGTTCCTTTTATTCCAGAAGGAGCCATAATTTTATGAATGAAATTTTTTGTTTCTTTTACTTCACCGATTGCTTCGCCTTCTCTAACCACCTCGCCCTTCTTTTTTAATGGTTTGAACGTCCATTTCTTTATATGATCTAAGCCAGGAGCATCAACCCCGCGAAAAATAAAATCACCCATTTGTTGACGCAGAATCGGCAAGGGACGTTGGATTCCATCATAAATGGATGTAAGCAATCCCGGTCCTAATTCCACGGAGAGTTGTTTCCCCGTGTTTTCTACAGGTTCGCCAGGCATAATCCCCGATGTATCTTCATAAACTTGAATAATCGTGTCCTCCCCTTCGATTCTGATAACTTCTCCCATTAACCGTTCTTTTCCGACGCGGACAACATCATACATGCGGGCCTGTAAATTTCTTGCCACAACAACTGGCCCCGCGATGCGGTACAGCACCCCTGCTTCTTTTGCTTGTTCTTTATTTTTTATTTGCTTCGTATTCATCATGAGCATCACCTGTCGCTTTAATATTTATTATCATTTATTATCTTTAGTATCTAAAGTTTAATCTTCAAGATTCTTTCATTAAGTCTACACCAATAGACTGTCTGATCATTTTTCGCAAGGCATCCTGCTGCGCCGTTGCTGAGACCACTACAAATACAGGACTTAAAGAGCTAACTGCCTCGTCATGTGTGCGTTCATCAAGTATCTGCATCGTCGGTTCATCGATGATGACGATGGCCAGATCCTGGCGCGCTAGGAAAGGACGCACGGTGTTTATGATAAATTCTTTCTCATCACTCTTTAAAGTTACTACTTCACGTATCCCTGTCAACTGAAAACCCAATGTAAATTCTGGCCTGCCAATGACCACAAATTGTTTCACTTTGCGATCACCATAAGATTTTCCAGATAAGCTTCATGAACCTGAAGTATTTTTCCTTTAAGGAGGACCTTAAGATTCTTTGTTTCTATTTCTTTAGCGAGAAGGTAGCCAATGATATAATTAGGGTTAAGCATATTTTCCCGCAATAAAGATAATTCTCTTCGCAGCAATGTCACCTCTAAATCAATATCCAATTTTTCCAGGAGATCATCTTCCTTGCCAGTGAGTTTTGTACGGTGATACTTATGTAAAATAGTCACAATTTCCGGCAGCGATTTCTTTTGTGCAATTCGCAGAACTAAAGGTGATGGATGGACAAGATTTTTGGCAATTTCGTGAGGATGTTGATACAGTGCAAGAATAGTTTTGATATTTGTTATTTCAATTTCCTGCTGCAGGAATTCCGCCAACTGTTTCCCGCTTCCTTTCAGACGGCAGGTAAATTCATACAGCGTTTCTACGTAATATTTATCAAGGGCATGTTCCACGGAGAAAAGATCCGCCATTTTAAGTTCTTTTTTGTTGAAAAAAGGAAGTGCTTTCAGGAGCTCTTCAACTTCTCGCGCTTGCAGCAGTTCTTGAATAAACTCTTTTTTGAAGTGATGAAAAGAAGGGAAAAATAATTCCTCCGCCTGAGTTGGGCTGATTTTCGAAAATTTACTTCGCACGATGGTTTTAATGTTATGGAGCTCATAGCGCAACATATACGCCATAATAATCTTTTTCATAGTTTCATCGGAAATACGGTAGAGCTTAGCTACGGTGTTAAGAAGATTTTCATTAAGGGCTATTTCTAGCTGCACCGGGTGAGAGTAACGGGACAGATATTTTTCAACGACGGATTGGTAATTGTTTTCCTGCAGGAAGCGCAGGATTTCATGGTACCCCATCTTCAGCAATTTTTGATAATCGGCCTGCTGAAGAAGCCGCGACTTCATTACCGCTACCCGCGCATAAGTGTAGGGATTAAATGTAAGCCTTAAAGTATCACTCATGAGCGAACAGCACCTCATTTAATTCTGCGGAATGCTCTTCACGCACAGATTGAAGAAGCTCTTCAACACTTAAATTAACCCTCATCGAGCCATCATTAGTTTCAGCCATGAGCCCTCCTGCAATCGTTGCTTTCACCATCGCAAAATTTCCTGATAAAAGATCGGCATCCTGAGAAGCAACGTAGATGCGGGCGATAGAAATTTCTTTCTTTGCTTTTTCAAGAAGCTCAGTTAAAAATTCTTTTCTCTCACGCTCTGCGCTGGAGATTAATTTTTCTTTTACTTTTTCCAGAACGTGTTCAACGGCTTCTTTCTTAGCCGTGTTGAGAAGACGCTGCCCATCAAATTGAGCGGCAGCAAGAATTTTTTTCTTGCTTCCTTCCGTCATTTCTTCAAGATGTTGGTGCGCTTCCTTTTTATACTGCATTATTTCTTCTTTTATTTTTTTCTTAATTTCCACTGCTTCTTTTTCCGCTTCTGCAAGAATCTTGCTTTCTTCTTTTTTTGCTTCTTGGAGCAGTTCTTTTTTTACATTTTGCAACGTCATTTCTTGTCACCTACACGCCCGCATACCTTTGACAATACAAGGGTATGCTTGGCGTATTAAGATTATTTTACCCGGCAAGTCCGATTATTAGAATTGCGGCTACCAGTCCGAAGATGACGATTGTTTCTGGGATGACTGTTAAGATTAATCCCTTCCCAAAGAGATTTTCTTTTTCTGCCATCGCGCCAATCGCGGCTGTTCCGATCGACTTCTCGGCCATGCCTGCGGCAATGGATGAAACACCAATTGCCAAGCCCGCCCCAAGGGCGATTAAACCTGCATCTGCTGCCATTTTTTGTACCTCCAATTTATTTATGTTCTGTTATTTTTTGAGAGAAGGGTGAAAATTCTTCTCCTCCGCCATGAAAAAATTTTGAAAAAAATTCAACGTAATGAAGCCGCACACCATGAAGGAAAGGGCCAATGACTCCTAAGAGGATATTGATAGCATGACCAAGAAGCATAATCAAAATTCCAATGACCACAAATACGCCGCCTTTTTCGATAAAAGGAATTCCTAATTTCTCATTAATGACGATTGCCAATCCTACCCCTGCTAAACCAACGGCGCCCAAACGCATATAACTTAAAGTATTGGAAATTAACGCAGGTATTTCAGCCAGCCCCTGCACTCCTTCCTCTTTGCCTAGAAAAATCAAGCCCAGAAGAGCCACTCCGATCCCAACGAGAATCATGAACGGCTGAAGAAGATGGATAGCGCTTAAAATACTGAGGATCGCTCCTAATTCTATCATCATCCAGCTTCCCTTCGCAAGTAGAGCATGCCAAAAACCGTGCCTGGCAAATTCGTTGATGAAACCGATGATGAAACCTAAATTAAGGTGAATAAAGCCGATGACCGCCCCAACGGCCAGAACCGTTAAAATTTCATAACCAAAAATGGTCACATGGCTCTCGACACGGCTAAAGAGACGTGGGAATTCATAAATCATTTCAGTTTTACCATGCGTTTCATGCGCCACTCGTTCTAAACAAAAACCAGCTTTTTCACATAAAGCCGCGCCAGTTGACTCGCTCACGTGTTCAAAACCAAAAAATTCACCAAAGACAAAACCAAATAATACCGAAAGCAAGGCCGCAAAGATAAGAATCCCTGCTAAATCCTTAGCCACCGGAACTTTCTTTTTAATGAAATAGAACGTTGCCAATAATACCAATCCATATCCTACATCTCCTAACATAAAACCAAAAAAAATAGGAAAGGTGATGAATACCAGCGAAGTAGGGTCTAGTTCTTTATACATGGGCAGATCGTAAAGACGTAAAAAAAATTCGAAGGGAGTTATGAGGCGTTTATTTCGCATTTTTACGGGGGGGTTGTCTTCTTTTTCCGGGTCTTTAAATTCCAGATGAACTGCTCCTTTTACATTCTGTTTTAATTGTGCTGTCACCAGCGGTTGATCTTTAGCTGGTATCCAGCCTTCCGCAATAAACGTTTTTTGTGTCACGGCAAATGAAAGCGGCAATTCCTGCTTGCGAATTTCTTCTTCAAATTGCTGTTCCAACGCTTTCAGGATAGGCAGTTGCAGTTCAATATTTTTTAATTTTTTTTGCAAATGTGATTTTCGTTCTTGCAGTTTTTGCAATTCACTTTTATTCTTATGATATTCTTTTGCATCAGAAGAAGGCAAGGGAAGGGCAGTGAAGCCCGCTTCCAGCAATGCTGCTTGAATTTTTGCTTCTTCACCGCGTCGGCCGACAGCCAGGATAAAATTACCTTTCTGCTGTAAAGAAATGGTTGGTAATTTTTTCTGAATTTCAAAAAGGAACTGGCCACTACTGGTCATAGGCTGGTAGGATGCCCGCTTCGCTTGGGTCGGTTCTTTAACTGTTCCAAAATAATAACATAACGCGCGGGAATGTTGGAGCAGGGAGAAGTCGAGAGAGAACGCCTGCAGCGCTTCTTGAATGAAGAGAAGCCGCTGCAATTGCTCTTGTTTCACCGCAATTTCTTTTTTTTCCGTCTCGGCAACCTGCAAATCCGCATATAGTTTTGTTATTCCCTGTTTTGCCGTTTCCAGCGTTTTTTTAGAAAGCGGCGGCAGATGGTGAGATGCTTCTACAGAAGGGAAACGACTAAGAACATTACGGATGCTTAAAAGCAGCGCCGATAAAGTTTCCGCATCTGCTAATGGCTCGCCGATATCCAATTCATATTTCCCTTTAAGATGTGGGGTAATATGACAAAGACCTAAATTATAAAGTGTATTAATGACAGAAGACAGTTTTGCCTTCGGGGCAATGATTCTTACTTTAAGCATGCGTTCGGGATAAGTCATTTCTTAGCTCCTAACAATATGGAAAGAACAAACTTCACTGCTTTTTCACTATTCTTTTCTACAAGCGAATGAATTTTCTTAACTTGTTTTTCCGCTTCTTTAAGAATTGTTTCCCGTTCTTTTTCCAAATCCCTTTCTTTTTCTTTAAGAAGAAGACCCATTTCCTTGTCAATTTTTTCTTTTTCTTGGAAGATAGTTTCTAAAGCATTCTTTTTTTCTGCAGATAACTTCTCTTCTGCTTTTTTACGTGCATTTGAGATGATTGCATCTGCTTCCTGTTCTGCCTGTAGAATTTCCTGCACATCCCGCATATGTTCCAATTCCCTTCTGTTCTTTTATAAGTATGACCTATAGAGAGTAAAGAGATTTATTACCTACGGTGAACCCCCTTTTGATCTTTCAATTTTGGCGATGGGGAGTTATGTTACTCCTAAATGTTACAATAAATAAATATATTCTTTTCTCTCTTCTTCTGTATTATTCCTAATTTCAAATCCATTCAAACTCTAAGAAAGGTTTATAAAAAAGAGCAGTATTTCGCTTTCTATGATATACATTATTCTGATTAGCATCATGTTTTTACTGTTTGTCTCAAGTTGTCAGATAGATAACAACACTTCTGACATACCAACCGTGCCAGATTTACCAGCCGATTCTGACAAAAACAATGATAATAAAGCACCAACAACTATACCACAACCACCTGCTTTACCGGAGGATTAAAATGAAAAAATTATTATTAATAGCATTTCTTATAATGATCATAACTCTATCTGTATTTGCCTATGAATTTGAAACAGAAGACACCAAGATTAGTAAAGGATGGAATTTAGTGTATGGTGTTGTCTATCCTAATCAATTTGAAGGTCAATTTATCCATGAGGATAATATTCTCGCAATTTATGCTTATATTCCTACGATAAAAGAATATGCCAGAGTGTATCCTGATCCAGAATTAACCAAGTTAAATAGTATCGATGATGATCAATTAATTAATACTGCCTTTTGGGTATATTCTGATACAGCACATGACGCCACGGAATATTGGCTGCAAGAAAAACCTCTTCCATTTACAGAAAGACAACTCTATAAAGGCTGGAATTTAGTGGCAGCTACCGATGATATGCTTCTTTATGGTGATTCAGATAAATTACAATTCAGATGGTTACAGATTCAAGGAAGTTGTTCTTATGAAAAGATTTATTATTACGATGCTGAGGATCGCAAATGGACAGAAGTAATGTTTGATGCAGAAATAACTCCTGAATTTCGTAATCTAGGATTTGCTGTAAAGGTAAAAGATCAAT
>CAZCXW010000024.1:14171-18843 GCA_964502785.1 uncultured Methanosarcinales archaeon
ATCAATGTGCACTAGGCAAACCAATTAAAACGATGCAGCCTGGATCAGAAGTTCCGGGATTACCGGAATAAATATCTTTTTTGATCTCCTAAATCAGCCCAACCGATTATTTTTAAGAAATTTTTATTTCCTGTTGTTAGGGAGATATTAGCCTGGGGGTTGTATTTTCTCACAATATCCGCAAATTCATCCCAAAAATGTACTAAACGACCTTGTTTAAGTGCAATAAAATGATCAATATCCTCTATTGACGCAACAGATGATGGTTCTAAATCTGGAAAAGTAGAATAATAAAATGAATGGAGAACTCTTGTCGTTGTTCCATCTGTCTTTTTATATCCTCTTTCAATGGGAGATTCTTTCAAACCAATATCAACCGAAATGGCGGAAATATCTCTTCTAAACGTTTCACCTTTTTCTTTTAATCCCGATTCTAACGAAAAATCAATGCCCAGCCTAATGCCCTGCGGATACCAATATAAACCTCGACCGATGTCCGGGTAGCCGCCATAGCTCTTACCCCAATCATTAGTAACAATATGCCCGCAACAAGCTTCATTTGTATCAACAACAAAAGGCAATTCCCAAAGGGCGTTGACAATTTCTCGGATAGGTTCTTCGATGTTCGGTAAAATCCTTTCTTTGTAGTCTCTTAATAAATCTGGATGCATGACTCCTTTTTGCTTTTCCTTCTTTAAGAATTTATCTCTTTCTGCCTGTTAAAAATATTACTCAAAAGTGACAAAAAGTTTAAAAAAGGGAATAAGAAAAAGCTGAATGATGACAGAATACCAAGATAGAATGATCGGAAATTGCCCAGCATTGACTAACGTGCGCAATCTGATTTCTGGTGTTGCAGATAGTATGACTACAGTTTATATCGCAGGTGAAACAGGCACGGGAAAAGAACTTGTCGCAGAAGCCTTGCACTATCAGAGTGTAAGAGCAAAAGAGCCTTACGTGCAAGTGAATGTCTCAGAGTTCGCTCCAACATTATTGGAAAGCGAATTGTTTGGCTATGTTAGGGGAGCTTTTACAGGGGCTTCGCATAATAAAATCGGGATTTTTGAATCTGCAGATAATGGAACACTTTTTCTCGATGAAATAGCTGAGATGGGAAGGGACGTTCAAGTAAAATTATTAAGAGTTCTTCAAACAAATCAACTTGTACGAGTTGGAGGAGATAGAGCAAAACCTATTGAAGTCAAAGTTCGAGTCGTTGCTGCTTCCAGCAGACCTTTGGAGGAATACGTTAAAGAAAGAACATTTCGAGAGGACCTTTTTTATAGGCTAGATCAAGTAACTATTGAGCTTCCACCCCTGCGAGCTAGAGGTCAGGATATAATTTCCTTAGCAGATTACTTTTTGGGCAAAGCAAATGAAGCGGAAAGAAAACAATGCTCTTTTAGCCCAGAAACAAATAACTGGATGAAATTTTATAATTGGCCAGGAAATGTGCGGCAGTTAGAGAATAATATTCGCGGAGCTGTAGCAAAAGCTGCTTCTGAAATTTTAATGCCAGAGGATTTTAAAGCATACAACATTAAAGATGATAATTTGAGAACTTTAATAAGTGCATCCATGAACCACCATTTTTTAACGATGGTTGAAATGGAAAGGCAACATCTTATCACCGCGATGAAAAAGGTTAACGGCAATAGGTCAAGAGCGGCGAAACTGTTAGGTATAGACCGACGGACTATTTATAGATTATTACAAAGACATAAGTTAATCGAAAATGAAAAATCAGAGTATAACATCAGCGCGCCTAGTGATAATGACTAAGGCTTATACCTTTCCATCGTCCTTGGGAAAGGAATTGCATCTTTGATGTTCTCTAAACCGCAAATCCAGCGGATAACCCGTTCCACCCCTAAGCCGAAACCGCCGTGGGGAACACTGCCGTATCTTCGCGTGTCGAGATAAAATTCGTACTGAGCGGGATCTTCTCCTTGCTCCAGCAATCTTTGTTTAATTTTTTCTAAATCATGCTCTCGATGACTGCCGCCGATAATTTCTCCGTATCCTTCGGGCGCCAAAAAGTCGCAACCCTGAACAACCTTGGGATTAACAGGATCTTCGGTCATATAAAAAGCTTTAACAATCTTCGGATAATGCGTGACAATCACTGGAACATCATATAATTTTGTTAATTTTTCTTCTTCAATCGTCCGCAAGTCTTTCCCCCACTCTACTTTCATTTTGCATTTTTCTTTTAGAACCTTTAACGCTTCATCATACGTTATCCGCAGGAATGGTTTCTCTATAATGGGTGTTAGTTTAGTAATATCGCGTTCCAAGAGCGCTAAATCAGCATTGTTCTCAGCCAAAACTTTGTGGACGATATGTTTCAGCACTCTTTCCCCATGATCGATGATATCTTTAAACTCCGCCCAGGCAAGCTCCATTTCCGCATGCCAATATTCCGTCAAATGGCGGGAAGTCTTAGACCTCTCTGCGCGAAAACTCGGAGAAATAGTATAAATTTTTTCTAAAGCAAAGATCGCTGGTTCAGCATATAATTGCCAGGTTTGGCCTAAGAAAACGTCTTTTTTGCCAAAATAATCAACGGTAAATAATGTTGAACCTCCCTCGCATTGCACGGACTGGAAAACCGGAGAGTGGTATTCAAAAAAGCCCTGGCTGCGGAAATATTCATGGATGGCCGCAAATACGGTACTGCGAATCTTGAGCATTGCTGTCATCTTCCTGCTTCGCAGCCACAAATGCCTGTTATCAGCAAGAAATTCTACTGACTGGTCTTTTGTGATAGGATAATTCTCACTTTTACCAACAATCTGGAACGCATCAACTTGAATTTCATATCCCGTGGGCGCTCTTTCATCTTTCTTGATGACCCCGGAGATGGTCAGAGATGCCTCGACTTGCAAATGATCAATTTCTTCCCAGCGAGATTCAAATTTAGCGCGCTCAAAAACACATTGAATCACATTTGAAGCATCGCGCAGGGTAACAAACTTCAGTTTATTACTTCCACGTTCCCGATAAATCCAGCCACGAACCTGCACTTTTCCCGAACCTTTGTTCATTGCGTCCTGGATAGAAAGATAATTTTGCGCCATGCTCGTGTGGAAAGATGGGAGTTATAAAAAGGTTTCTTATATGTTATGTAATTTTATCAACCGCCTGTTGATGCACTTGCACGGCTCTGCCTGAGGGGTCAGCCATTCCTTTAAACTGCTGGCTCCAGCGATAGGCAGTAGGAGTGGAACAAGCAATGGATGGGCCGTATTCTACGGTTAAAGCCGCTTCTTTACCTGGAAAAAAATCCGCAAAAATCATTCGGTAAAGATATCCTTCTTTTGTCACAGGAGGATGAATCGGAAAGGTCTTCGCTGCCTTCGTTAACATCTCATCTGAAATCATGTCCTGAGCATAGGCTTTAAGCGAATCAATCCAGCCATAACCAACACCATCGGAAAATTGTTCTTTCTGCCGCCAGAGAATAGAATCGGGAATATAACTCTCAAAAGCTTTACGAAGAATATACTTTTCCGGCTTTCCTTCACCGCACATTTTATCTTGTGGATTTATAGACATCGCATAATCTAAAAAATCTTTCCCCAAGAACGGAACGCGGGCTTCCACTCCCCACGCCGCCATAGATTTGTTAGCGCGAAGACAGTCAAATTTACTAAGTTTTTGTAATTTACGCACTGTTTCTTCATGAAATTCCTCCGCGCTCGGCGCCATATGAAAATAAAGATAGCCCCCAAATACTTCGTCAGCTCCTTCTCCGGAGAGAACCATCTTTATACCGAGACTTTTTATCTTTCTTGCCATGAGATACATCGGCGTGGAAGCGCGGATGCTTGTCACATCATATGTTTCGATATGATAAATCACATCCCGCAGGGCATCAAGGCCTTCTTGTACGGTATAAACGAATTCATGATGGACTGTTTTTAGAAATTCAGCTGCCTGACGGGCAAATTTTAAATCGGGTGAATCTTTTAAGCCGATAGAGAACGAATGTACTCTTGGCCACCACGCTTCTTCTTTATCTTCTGATTCGATGCGTTTTCTGCTGAATTTAGTAACGATCGCGGCAATGAGAGACGAATCTAATCCTCCCGAAATTAGAACACCATAAGGGACATCAGACATCATTTGTTTTTTAACAGATTTTTCTAATGCTTCTTTTAATTTAACATGAGAAACAGGAGTTTTAGGAATTTCCGTCATCCAAGATGATTTATACCAAGACTTAAACTTTTGTTGACTCCCGAGAAAATAATGTCCTGGGGGAAATTCTTGCAGCTTTTCACAGTAAGGTTCAATTGCTTTCATTTCACTGGCAGCACATATAGTTCCTTTTTTATCCCAACCGATATACAAAGGAACAATTCCAATATGGTCCCGCGCAATAAAAAATTCTTTAGTGATTGGATCATACAAACAAAAAGCAAAAATCCCATCTACTTTCGGCAAAAACTCTGGACCAAATTCATCGTATAGATATAACAATACTTCGCAATCAGACTGTGTCTGCCAATCATGATCTCTTTTTAAGAGCATTCGCAGCTGCTGATGATCATAAATTTCCCCGTTTACGGCAAGAACTCGTTTCGTCTTCGTATCATACAAAGGCTGTGCTCCATGCTCAACATCAACAATGGATAAGCGTTCATGTGCAAGAATAGCGAAGTCA
>CAZCXW010000025.1:0-18593 GCA_964502785.1 uncultured Methanosarcinales archaeon
GAATTGATATATGATTATCTCGTTTCACAAAAAGTAAGTGTGACACATAAAGTGGAAAGTTCCCAAAAAAAAAGAAAAAAAGTTATTTATTTTACTTGTATTGTGTTTATCTTTGCTCTTGATAGGATGCGGGAATTCTGACAGCGAGGTCATTCAAGAGAATTTTAAACAAGGCGTTCAAGAGATGGAGTTGAAGCTGCTGGAGAATGCACCCCCTTCGAGAATTTATCCTCAGTCCCAGTTTAAGATTATCGTTGATGTGCGTAATAAACTGGCTTATGACATTGCTGAAGCGACGTTGACGCTGATCGGTTTTAATGATCGCTATGTCCAAATCACACCAAATCCTGTTGAGGGACAGTATCTTGATCAATTACAGGGAAGATCGCTTTCCAGTCCGGAAGGGGAGAGAAAGTTTATTGAATTCGATGGACGAGCGGATGAATTATTTCTCAATGCGGAACGTCAGACGGAAACATTCTTCCTGAAATTAGCCTATAAATCATCATTAGATTTTACGGATACTGTCTGCATTAATCCGCAAGTATATGTCGTGTATGATGCGGGATGCCAGGTTGAGCAGCAGAAAAGTTATTCTGGACAAGGAGGGCCGGTGGCTGTCACAAAAATAGAGGAAATCATGCTGCCGGGACCGCATGCGGATGTGGAATTTCGTGTTTCTGTTGCAAATAAGGGCAGGGGAGAAGCTGGAACGGTGCAATTAGTAGATGCAAAATTAGGGAAAGATCCTCTTAAATGCGATTTCTTGGACAGCGGCTTAGATACAAGCAAAACCACTTTTTCTGCAGAAAAAAAAGAAAAAATCTTAATCTGCCGCAAGGAAAGGCTGGAAAGCACGCGCTCATACAAGACGCCTTTATCTCTGCGGTTTATCTATGATTATAAGCAATCAGAACAAAAGACGCTGAATATTGTTAAATGAATCTAATATCAGATAGATCGAGACTTTCTGTGGATTCCTTAAAGTCAATTCTTAATGAATCTGTTTATTCCTTCAAACAATAAACTCAAGCAGCATAATCCTTTTATACTCTTTATTTTTTTTAAGATTCAATGAATATTGTAGATCTCGGTGGCGGCCGCAGCATTAACGCAATAACGATTCATCTCGCGGGCAATGGCCACATCATTCACATCTGGGAATTTGTGAAAGAATATGCTGATGAAATGCAGCAAAAAAGAGTCTGCCGGTTATTGCCAGAGGTGAATCTGCCAGGGAATATTATGATCTCTAATTCTCTTCCCGATGTTTTGCGGAAAGCTGAAGTGATATTAGTTGTCGTTCCTTCTGATAAAGTGGAGGCAACGATTGAGAATGCGGTTCCTTTTCTCCAAAGACAGCCGTTGGTTTTGTGTTCTAAAGGTTTTGCTGCGAATGCTTGTTTATTGAGCGATGTTATCGGAAAAAAAGTATCTCAAGAGGTGTATGCTTTGTATGGGCCAACACATGCCGAAGAAGTGTGCAAAGGAATGTTCAGCGGGATTGTCTTAGCGGGCGGAAAAGGGAAAGAAAAAATAAAATGGATTTTCGAAAGCGAAAAACTTAAAGTTGAATTAAGCGATGACATTATCGGTGCGCAAGTGGCCGCGGCGCTGAAAAATGTTCTTGCGGTTTTCATAGGTGTGCTGGACGGCGCCGGTTTAGGAGACAATGCGAAAGCCTATATAATGACAAAGGGATTAGAGGAAATTCAGGCTGTCGGCGTAAAGCTTGGAGCAAAAAAAGAAACGTTTTATGGGCTGGCCGGGTTAGGCGACGTGATTGTGACGTGCACGAGCAAGCATTCCCGTAATCGTTTTGTAGGGCAGGAAGTGGGAAAAGGAAGAAAATTAGATGATGTTCTTCGAGAAATGAAGATGGTTGCGGAAGGAGTCAATACCGTGAAAGAGGCCATGATGCTTCAAAAGAAAGTAAAATTATCACTGCCTCTGATTTCTGGCTTACACCAGATCTTGTTTGAAGGGAAGGATGTTCAAGAAGTGCTGAAGAAATTGTGAGATTCTGCTCCTACTTCTTTTTCAGAAGCTCTGTTAACTTTTTTTCGTCAAAACCGATGATAATCTGCCCATCTATATCAATAACAGGCACGGCTAACTGGTTGGACTTTTCGAGCAGTTCATCCCGCCACTGGCTTTCTTCCGTGGTATCACGGTCTTCATATTTTATTCTATTTTTACTGAGCCATTCTTTTAGCTTTTTACACCAAGAGCAGGTTGGAGTGGTGTAGGTAATAACAGTCATAAAGCCCTGTTAGGGATATGTTTATATATATTTTTTGATTTATTTTATGCATGTTAGGAAAAAGAGCGTTAATAATCATCAATATTGCTTTGGCGAGCGTCGCTATACTTTTGCTCCTTTCTTTTTTTGATGTGAAGTTTCCTCATCTTGGAGAAGCCTTTTATGCTCTTGATCAGCACGAGCCTCTCTGTCTCGTGGAATGGGAGGAAGAGCAGCGCAAATTTACGGATCTTCCACGCTGCTGTTTAGAAGCGCGGCGGCAGGACCTTTGCCAATGGCATTTACGGCAAACGGTTTTTGGCGGGACGGAATGGAAATGCCAAGCCATCAAGAGCGAAATAGGTTATTTGCTGAACAATAAAGCGTATCATTATTGCACACAGCTTCCCTTTTGGAAAAAATGAAGCAGCACAAAATAGATTTCAGTAAGAAAATATTCTTTCTGTTAGTTTTTATTCTCTTAGTTTTAGGAATGCTTAATATTGTAAAAGGGATGGGTTTTTTTATCCCACAGCAACCACGACCGCTGGTTGTTGATAATGTTGTTACGCTTGAATCGATGAGTTTGGAACAGAAAATTGCTCAGATGATTCTTGCCTCTGGATCTATCTATAATCTGCAAGCATGGAAAAAAATGCAGTTGGGAGGCATCCATCTCTTTGCGATGCAGAACAAAGAATTGTTTCAGCAAACAATTCAGCAATATCAGGAAGGCATGGACATTCCTTTCTTTGTTTCCGCAGATTTAGAAGGATGCCTTAATCCTTTTTCCGCGTTCCGTCCTTCAATGTCTGTAAGTAAGATTAGAACGCAGGGGGCAGCCTTTGAGAAAGGAAAAAGCGATGGCGAGTTTCTTAATTCTTTAGGGTTCACGATTAATTTTGCTCCCGTTGTCGATCTTCGCGATGAAATCTGGAAATGCCGCGCGTTTCCGGGAAATGAGGAAGAAATTGTAGAACTCGCTGAAGCTTATATTTTAGGTTTACAGAGTGAAGGGATTATTGCTACAGCTAAACATTATCCAGGAAAAACGTTGGTGGTTAAGGATCCTCACAAAGAAATTGTGGCTGCGACCATTGATTCATTGGATATTGCTCCTTATGAACAGTTGAATGAGATTGTGCAAGGAGTAATGATCAGTCACCTTGTTGTGGAAGGGGCAGTGAATTCGCAGGGACGTCCTGCCGTTGTTGCCGAAAATATTGTCCATGATCTTAAGAATAAATATACTGGGTTGGTCATTACAGATGAAATACAAATGTTAGGGTTACGTAATTTCTATCGTTCTTTAGATGAAATGTATGTTGATGTTTTTAAGGCAAATAATGATATTATTCTTAATTTTGGCGAAGATCCGGAGGAAATGCAGAGAATGATCAAAATCGTCGCGGAAGCAGTGCAGCAGGGAGAGATTCCGGAAACTCGAATCGACGTTTCAGTGAGAAAAATTCTAGAAGCGAAAGGGTTTGTGGTTGAATGAGAACTTCGTAAGGAAATCGTTAATGAATAACACAAAACTAACTTTCAGCGACACCTTTTTAAATAAACGCTTACTTGAGCCAGTTGCGGGTATCTATATTCAATCTTCCGGGCTTGAAAAAACACTGCAAAATGTCAAAATCAGAAAAAACAGGAAAAGTAAGTCGAATTAGAACAAAGAAAAAGGTCTGGTATCCTATTCTTTCTCCAAAAATTTTTTCTTATAGAGAGATTGGGGAAAGTTTTTTAGCCGCGCCAGAACAGGCGGTGGGAAGAATCGTTCAAGCTAATCTGAAAGATTTGACGGGAAATATTAAAGATCAGAATGCATATATGAAATTTAAAATAACGCATGTAGAAAAGAATGTTCTGCATACCACTGCTTTGGGCTACGAGCTTACAGCTTCTTTTATTAAACGTCTGGTACGAAAGAATGCGGATAGGATGGATCAGTATTGCCGCTGTCATACCAAAGACAATCAAGACGTGGTTTTGAAAGGATTGCTCCTTACGAGAAATAAAACGTATCGTTCCGTCCGAGCCTTGCTGCGGCGCGAATTTATCGCTTTCTTCCAAGAAGAAGCAGAAAAGTCTCCATACGATCTCTTTTTAAGCAATGTCGCCAGCAGTAAGCTTCAAAGTAATTTACGCAAAAAATTAAATAAAATCCTTCCCCTTAAAGAGTTGGTTGTTCGAGTTGTGGAAACCAAAGGTATTTTTTCCGGGAAAACAGAAGAAGTTTCTGCAGAAAAATCTGAAGATGAACCAATTGCGCTGACGGAGGATGCAGCCGAAGTTCCGCCTCTGGATGAGTCAGAAGAGAAAGAAGCAGAGCCTATATAACTTTTTTATTAAAATTTATTTTCATGAAATTTCTGGCATTTACGGACGTGCACGAGGATAAAGAAAAAGTTCAGAAACTTGTGCAGCGAAGCCTGGAAGAGGATGTGGAATTTGTCGTCTGTGCGGGAGATATTTCAACGTTTGGGCGAGGCTTGAAAGCAAATGTCCAGCTCTTTAAGTCTACTGGCAAGCCGTTCTATCTTGTGCCGGGAAATCATGAAGAGGGAATAAATTTAGATGAATTTGTTAAAGATGTTCCTCATGTGATTAATTTGCATCGCCAGGCTCTTTCCATCGGCAATTATCTTTTCTTAGGATACGGAGGAGGCGGTTTTGCGCAAGAAGACAATGAATTCCGCAAAATCGCGCGGGAATGGTACGGCCGCTACAAAGGGAAGAAAATTGTTTTCGTTACGCACGGCCCGCCCTTCGGCACAAAAATAGATCTCCTTCATGAGCATCATGTCGGAAGCATCGATTATCGGAAGTTTATCGAGCGGATCAACCCAAAACTAGTGATTTGCGGCCATCTGCATGAAACGGTAGGGATGGTCGATAAGATCGAAGGAACAAGAATCGTCAATCCGGGATGGGATGGAATGATTATTGAATTGAAGTGAATTAAGATTTCTTTATTCCTGCTTCATCTCGATCCCCAAGATATGGTCCAAATACCTTATTGCATCCCACAATAATTAGCTGGATTTTATATGCTTCTAAGATTCTTTGCAAACCAACACTGTTAATATTAGGTTCTCTTGCTTCTTGCAAAGGAGTTCTATATACTTCAGGAAGATCTCTTATTTCGTATAAAATTGAATCTAATGCTCCTACACCGAGCTGCATTTCTTTTGAGAGATTAATCCATTTATCGCAGATATCTATTAAATGAGTGTTGTTGAGTAAAGCCATTTATGTTAAACCTCCAGTTGTGTTTAATTCTTATCATTATTTATAAAATATACCCCACTTTCCACCAATGTATTCACCGGTGGTCGTAGATGGTTTTCTTTGACATTTTTGATCATTTTTCATTCGTCTCGACGGCTTCTATAAACACTTTCTTGACATTAATGGCAATTCCTTTGTCTTTCGTGTTAACTTCTACGGCTGACATTAATGCTTCGCCAATGGCGACTAATTCTCCTTTCAACGTTAAAATAGCAACCGTTTCTTCTTTACGGAAATTTTCTAATTTGCTCACGCCTGGAACGGCTAAATCTCGACCATGGGAAAGACTTTGAATACTGGAATCAAGAATCCAGCATTTCGGCAAATGTTTGAGGGCATTTTCGACGGGCTGCAAACAATACATAAGAAATTGGGGATTATTTTCTTCTTTAAAGAAGTGGTAAGCGTCTTGCAAGTCTTGCAGCGTGATGAGGTTATCATTTTCGGTGAAAGGGCCCGCTTGCGTTCTTCTCAGTTCAGCCATGTGCGCGCCGGTCCCCAAGGTTAGTCCCATGTCAAAACATAATTTTCTAATATAAGTTCCCGCCTGGCATTTGACACGGAATAAAACGTCTTTATCTTTTATTTCCAAAATTTCAAATTCATAGATTTCTCGGATACGTTCTTCTCGTTTTACCGCGCTTTTGACGGGAGGAAGCTGCTTAATTTTGCCGATGAATTTTTTAACCATTTCCCGGAGGGTGCTTTCTTCCACGTCTTTGTGAAGGTGCATGATCCCAACGTATTCTTTAGGCGCTGTAAGAAGAAATTGTGTGATGCGGGATGCTCTGCCAATAGCGACAGGCTGGACTCCGGTCACGTTTGGATCTAAAGTGCCAGAGTGTCCCGCTTTTTTGATGTGAACGATACGCTGCACATGATCCGATAATTGGTGCGAAGTGGGTCCACGTGGTTTGTCGATGTTGACGATGCTGTAAGAGAGAAGTTCCTGGACTGTGCGTTCTGCGGGAGCTTTGCCAAAAGCGCCTTCGGCTTGTTTTTTGATGAAAAGTTGCCGCTCAGTCATGGGAACTGGAATACAGGGGCGGTTTTAAAAAAGTATCGAGAAAGATTAGAAAATTTACTTCTTTTCTTCTACGGCTTTGCTCTTTTTCTTCTTTTCTTTGGCAGGTGTTTCCACTTTAGCACCAAAAAGTTCTGCTTTTACCACTCCTTTCTCATCTTTGGTAACAGTTACTTTAATATGATGCGGGGGATTGCGGATGCCGTGCTGCCAGAGCATTTCATTAATCTCTTTACTCAATTTTACATTCTCTGATTTCATGTGGCGGGCAAGAAATTCTTTTGCCGCAGTCACGGCTTTCTTGGTGCGTTTCCAGCGCGGGGATTTCATGTATTCTTTGCGCAGAGGAATATTATAAACGCGTTCTATGGTTTTTGTCTCTGTTTTTGCCATGGGGTTATGCCTTTGTTTTGGTGCGGCGCCAGTTTCTTTTTACCCGCGTATGGCGTGATGGATGGACGCGTTGTCCTTTTCCATAAATTTTGAACACGGTCCAAAAAGGCGCCCATTTTGTCTGCTTGCTTAACTTGATCAAGCGTTTTTTGCGGGCGGGATGTTTGTAGGTCGCCATTTCTATGCTTCCATTTCTTTTCGTGTTTCTTTACTGATTTTGACGGCAATCTTGTCAAGGAAAGATGTCCCCTGCGGGGTCAGAATACGTCCTTTGTGCGTCCCAACAGCGGCTTGTTTAATGAATTGGTCTTTTTCTAATTGCTGAAGAATCTTGCGGATAATTGAGCCGGAACCTTTGTAGCGATGTTCTGGTTTATGCCCCCGCTGCTTGCGTCCTCCAAATTTGGAGCGCAGCTTTTGCGTGCCGATGGGCCCTAAACGGGCAATACTGCGCAATACTGCAGCAGAACGATAATACCACCAATCGGGGTCGTCAGGGAGACGCTCCTGATGGCGGGATGTTTTCACGAACTTGCTCCAGACAGGGGGCTGGACTAATTTCTGTTTCTTGAGCTCTTCCGCAGCTAATTTGATCAATTGCTGTGAATTAACCGCTAAAATATGAGTCATACCCTCTTCGGGAGATGAGTTATTTATAAAGTTTTCTTCTTTGTTCTCTGGATGTGGTCTTAAATTCATCCCTAATGCTATTTACTTTCTTTTCGTTAAGTTTAATCAAAATAGATTTACATTTTACTAGAAACTCGGGAGTATTTTTTACCATTTTATGATATTGTTCATCCGGAACAGTTCTATCCACATAATATTGAGAATCTATTCTTGCCTTCAATGATTCCTCCGTGGACTTAAATTCCTCTTCACTAAAAAATTCTTTCAGAAATCTCTTTGCAAATTCAATTGTACAAGAATGAATCTCACATTTAATACCTATTGAGAATTTTGAAAAACTCAAAATTCTGACAGATAACTTTGCAATTTATTCGCAAAATCATGCAAATTTAGAGAAGGAAATCAATTTTGCAAAGTTCTCTATTTTCATTAATATCGAATAGAGTGCAAAATAAATTGTGTAATACGCAGTTGATATTTTCCAGTCTTTAATAATATTTACTCTCATCGACTCTAAAGCTTCTTCTGCCTTTTTAATGTAGGCATCTGCAAGATCTGCGTTTGGTTCAATTAAACTCAATCCTTCTTTCTTTCCCGCACACCATTGTATCTTATCCACTTTTCAACACTTTCTCAATAAATAATTCCCCATTTTTAAAAACAATATGGTTCTTCAATATTTCTTTTAGAAGGATGTCTTTAAGAATATTTTTTTCAAATATTTGCAAAGGATAACATTTAACACTAATCTCAATCCCATAATTTTGAGAAATTTTTTTGATTTCTTCTTTATCATATTCTCCGGCTATGAAAATATCTACATCTGAATCTTTGTTGAATGTTCCTTTTGCATAGCTGCCAAAAACAACGCCGATGCCATCACTAAACGGTTTTATTTTTTCGATAATTTCTTTCACGAAAATATTTGTGTTCAAAAATGAGATTGATTTATATTGTTCAACTAAAACAAGATAGTTTTTACTGATTTCATTTATTTTCAGTTTGTAGGATTTTATTTTTCCTCTCATTTTTGATTCAATAATCCCTTTATTTTCTAGATTTTCAAGAATCAATTGGGCTGTTCGCGGGCTTATTTTGAGAATTCTTTCAACTTCTCTGATGTAATATTCTTTATCAAATCCGTTGGTAAATAATGAAAGCACTTGCAGGCTGTTTTCCGTTATGTTTAATTTTTTATACATATGTATCTTTTATTATACAGTTACTATTTAAACTTATGCCTACTTTTTATAAGTTGAATTCAGAATGATATTTTGCATGACCGTAAGGTTTAAATAATGTATAATTTTCTTCTAGCCGTGATGGATGTGAATTTTAGGAAATATAGTACTTTCTTTTTGCTTTCATTATTAGGATTATTGAGTGGTTGCACAGCGACGACTGCTAATGATGTTTGGGGTACGATCCTGAAGATTGGCGGATTGCAAGGGTTACAAGGCGCTGGTGCTGAAGCTCCAGTTGCTTCTTTCATGAGGATTTTAGTGTTTATTTTAGTCTTTGCTTTGTTATATGGTGGATTAAGGGTTCTTATTGCTCAGTATATTGGGCAAAATGTTACTGTAGTAATTGCTATGGTATTATCTATAATGTCTGTTATTCTAATGCCAGCAGAATTACTTGTCACCATTGCAGGAACATATTCCATTTTATTTTCATTTTTACTTATTGGTTCTGTCGTAGCTTTTGTAGGTTTTTTATTGTATATAATTCCTACTACAAATAGGGGTTGGAGAATGCTCCGGTTAGGGTTAATATTAATTTTAATAGCTGTAATGTACTGGATAAATAAACAAGCAACAGCGTTATTAGCTGTTGGAGCAGGTAGTTATAGCATAATATAAAATGGCAATACTCGATTTCGCGCAATGGGTAGCAGATTTAAGTAATTGGGGGTTCTGGATACTTTTCGGTCTAGCTGGTTGGGAATTATGGCATATTATTAGTGGTACTGGTTCTGAGTCTCATTTATATTCTGTTGGTAAAGAGAAAGTGGGAAGACTATTAGGCCGAGAAATGAAGAAAGCAAAAAAGATGGCTTCACGAGAGAAAACGAAAGAACTGAATGAATATGTCGAAGAGAAGAAAGAATTAGATTTAATAAAAGATGCACAAACTGAAATATTGGAAGTTGAAGTGGAAATTGATCCAGCGGTGACTGGCGTTCCTCCATACGATAAAACTAAGTTAGAAGATACTTTTGATAAGTTTAAGAGGACGTTTGAAAAAGCAAATAAAGAAGTGCGAAGACTAAAGAGAGCAACATTCAAAAGTGAAAAAGCTACTTCTAAGATGATGCAAGCTCTAAAAGAAGCAGGTGTAGAACAAAAAGATGAAAAGAAAGTGAAAATTAAATTAGATCAAGTACTTCGATCACATGAGGATGTTCAAACGAGTTTTGCTGAGGTTGAAAAAGAAAACAAACACTTTGAACGTCTCCTTTCCGGAAATGATCCAGCAGAAATGCACAATGCAGTTGATATTATAAAAGTTGCTTTAGAGCGAGCTGAAGGTGCTCAAGAAGAAGCATACAAATTCACTGAAAGTCTCATCGCTGAATTTGAGGAGTATTGGAAACCTTAAGCTATTTATCTTCTCTTTACTGATATCTCTTTCCACTTCCTTATCCTTCATCAACTCCAGAACATAAGTAGTAGTCCTGAAAAACTTCATGTGAACTTTTATAGACCTGTTATTTAAGTTCTTATCTTGTATTTGTTAAGACAGAATTAATTTAGTTGTTAAGTTTTAATTTTCTGTATAATCTCTTTTAATTTTCGAACTATTTTTTCTGTAAAAATTGTGACTTTCTTTGCGTATTCTATATCTAACAACTTTCCGTAATAAGTTACCGAGTTTCTAAAATATCTCAATTCATTCATGAATGAAATTTCGTTATCTGAAAAGCCCAATTTTTTTAGATAAGAAACCTCTGCCTCGTGAGCAAATTGTCCCGAAGAATTGTATCCCTCCAATAACAGTTTGGCTCGTATTAATTCCATGATAATGTCGTAGCAGTCTTTTACAATCGAGTTCGCATTATCTTCTTCTATTTCCATAACCTCAAGTCTTTTTTTTAATCCTCTTAAGGACTTTTCTGATTCTTCGATAAGAAATTTGGATCTAGAATAGTCGGGGGAGCACTTTTTAATTATTCCCTTATTAAGATATTCTTCGAAATTTTTTGGCATCGTCATAAATCAATCCCGCCGCTTAGAACTATCCCATTAAGGATATTATCTTTTAAATGCTTATGGATTTTATTCCAAGATTCATAGAAATTAAGATTTATCGTCCTTTCAAGCAAGCTGTTAAATATGTTTAGTTCAATGTCTTTTCCTTTTGTTCCGACAATAGCAATGTCAATATCAGATCGATTTTCTTCTTTTTCATTATAGGTATCTTCTCCTCTTGAATAACTGCCAAACAAAACTATGGTGCATCCTGGAAATTCATTATACAAAAAGTCAAAAAGGCCTGACTCGTAGATCAGCTTAAAGTTTTCTGCCCTTTTTAGATAAATTACTCTTTTATTATCTCTATTTAATTCTACAAGCACAAGATTTATTTTCCCCTGTTTTTTTAATTCGATGATGTTTTGTTTTTTCAATTCAGGCAAAGCTTTCGCAATCGCTGTCGGTGTGACTTTTAATGCTCGTGCAATTTCCCGAATATTAAGAGAAACTCCCGATTTTATACAAAACAGCCGAAAAATTTCTGTTTGAAGTCTTGTCCATTTTATTTTGCTTATGTCCATTTTAGTTATTACGTAAACACTTTTGTTTATATGTTTTTTGGTTTAAACTCTTTATCAACTGTGAAAAACAAGCATTCCCTCTTTATAATTCAGTCTCTATATTTAAGAGCGTTCTTAAAAAACTCATGTGAACTTTTGTGGAACCATTTCGCTTTAGAGCTTTTTAATTCCCAAACTTAGATCCGCCACTATCTCTGGGAAGATTTATTTCCAATTGGAAACAATTCTAACCATTTTTTTGAAGATAAAAGTAGATTAGCTTAGTTCTACTATTTCTTATCGGACGCTTCCAGTTTTTAGGAATAATCATTCCATTAAATTGGAATTATATAGGGGTTTGTGTTTCCTTCTTTATCTCCTTCACCAATGGAGGGAAACAAGCATTAGCGATAGAAATCGCATCCTCTGCCTCTGCTTTTGTAGGTATGTATCCATAATAATTAATATTATGGCGCAATCTTCGTAAACTATCTATCAGTTTTAATGGACGCTCTGTTTTTACAGATATACTTTCGAGTTCTCTAATTTGTTCAACATGATCCTGAGAAACAATCCCTTTAGAAATAAGCCGGGCATCTCCAAGCATGCGGAAACACTCATAAATATTCCTAATGATATTGAATGCGGATTCTTCTGTTACCTGCTGCTTCAATGTAAATTGCATTTCTCGTTCTGCAGCATTAATAATACTCGCGGCATTCTTTTTGTCTGAATGTTTATATCTCATGTTTTTACCTCAAGGAAGCCATCTAATACAATTCCATTGGCAATATTTGCAAAGAGGTTTAAATCTATTTTGTTGCGTGAGAATATATGAAGATTGATCATTATTTTTTTTCTATAACCTGCCAGTTCAATAATTCCTAGCGGCTGTATTTTAAAATCCTGGTGGTTAATAATTTCTACAGCGATGTCTATATCACTCTCTTCAATGTCTGTCCCCCAGCGGTAGCTTCCGAAGAGAATAATTGCTCTAGGCGAAGGAACTACTTTGTAAACAGCATCAACAATTCCTGATTCATATACGGTTTGCAGGTTGTAGGCAATTTTTTTGGATGTGAAAAATGAATGTTTTTGGTTTGCGAATAAAAGCCAGGCTTTGCCGATACTCTCTTTATTAAGAAATTGTTCCCGTACGAGGGATTCAATAGCCTGTTTCGTCGCTGTTTTAGAGGAATGGAGGCTTTTTGCTAGTTCCGTTATGCCAATCCTAGCATTAGGGTAGGCAAAAAACCAACGTAGACATTTGTCCCAAATTGATTCTTGTTCAGGTATAGGAATATTCTTCAAGAGAGTATGTTTCATTTTAGGTATGAACTTTTATGGAACTTTATAAACTTTTTCTTTCCTTTCAAGTCCTGAAAAAATTCATGTGAACTTTTTTGAAACCATGGGTGGGCTTAGGCACACCATCTTTCAACATTTTATCTCGAAAAGTTTATTAATGTTGTCAATTTAACAACGTTTGATGCATGAAGTGCAACATATGGCGGAAAAAGAACTTGATTTGTTAGGATACTTCTATGAGCATCCGAAGGGTCATGTCCGGCAAGTTAAGAAGTCAGTCAAATTATCTGAGCATACGGTGTTGAAATATCTGAGTTCTTTGGAAAAAAGAAAAATATTAAATTCTCGAAGGGAGGGAAATTTAAAAATTTATGAAGTTAATTTGAAAAGTGTTCTTGTGAAGGTCTTTTTTTCTTATTTTGATGCAGAGAAAATGGAAAAACTCGAATATAAGCGAAGAAGAACAATAGAAATGTTTGTGGATTATCTCAAAAATCTAAAAATACCTTACTTTGTGCTCTTGTTTGGGTCAACAGCAAAAGAAAATTACACTGCTAAAAGTGATGTTGATATACTTGTTATTTATGACACCCTAGAAAATAGTATTGCAGATAAATTGGAATATATTAAAAAGCAAATTTTTGCGGAGAGGGGATTAAAAGTTAATAGTATTATTATGAAGTTAGATGAATTTTTAAAAGAAAAAGAAAATAAACAGAACTTCGCTTTACAGGATGCGATAATATCAGGTTATCCAGTTTTTGGAAATCAAATGTATTATGAGATTATGTTCAAATGAAACATGCGATGGCAGGGCAGAAATGGGAAATCTGGCTGAAGAATCGAAATATTCTTGAAAAAGATTTTAAGAGTTATTTGGGAAGGAAAACGATCAGAGAAGGAGCGACCAAAATCGAAATGGAAGGCCATCTCCATAAGGCAAAAAGAAATTTACAGTTTTCCAGAAGTGTTCTTGATGATTTGAAAAATTTTTATGAATGGTCAATTGTAAGTTATTATTATGCTGTGTATCAAGCCGGTTTAGCATTATGTGCTCTGAAAGGCTACAAAACAAAGAGTCATATCGCAACGATTTCCATTTTGATTATGTTCTTTTATCCTCGGCATATTTCGGAAGAAGATTTGAAAACTATGGTTAAAACAATAATGGCTGAAGAAGATATTAAGGAATTTGTCGAGTTGAAAGATTATCGGGAAGATGCAACTTATTCTATTTCTGTTGAGTATGAGAAGGAATTAGCGGAAAACCTTGGGAAGAAAGCGATTGAGTTTGTAAATAAAGCTGAAAAAATAATTAGAGAAAGATAGTCTATGAATTGTTTAATATTAGCTTTGCTTATGAGCTTAACTATGTCAGGCACCTCCAAAAACCTTATATACTTATTTTATTTCTCTCTGCTGAATGAAAAAAGGGATGGTTGTGTTCTTTGTATTCTTAGTCTTGCTTGCTGCTCTTCCTGAGGTTGCTGCTCCAGGGATTACGGATTATGTTAATAATATTTGGCTCAAAATTCTTAAGATAGGGGACTTAAGCGCAATAGGTTTGGGGAATGAAGCGGTTATCGTTAATTTCAGCCGTTTATTGTTGGCATTGACAATTTTTGCTGTGTTCTTTGGAATCATGACCACATTTGGGGGGGCGAATGGTCGCCCTTTCGGCTTTTTGAATCGAAACCAGGCTATGATTGTGGCGGGTTTATTGGCAATCTTGGGAGCCATTTTTTTGCCAGTGCAAATTATTTTAGCGATTGGCGGAGCGTGGGCCACAGCCATTGCGGCGCTGCTTATCGGCGGCCCTGTCGCCGGGTTAGGGTTTCTGCTGTGGAATATTACAGGGCCAAATGGGCAGGATACGAGAGCTACGGTTTTCCTTAAATTGTTTTTATGCATCGTTCTCTTTTGGATCCTTACAGTCATGCATTATCATTTAATATCGGGGTTGAAGGCCTAATGCCGCTCAATGACATTCTGGTAAAGGAAGCAACACAATTCGTGGATATTGCATTAGGGTTTGTGGGAATCCTGATTTTGTATTATGTTTACAGAGTATTTACCGTTGGCAATGAGCCGCGTGATGATTCGGAGCTGCATGGGCGGCAGGAAGCGGCAGGAAGATGGGTGCGGGAGAGAAGGGAGAGGGCGGAACATCAGGCTGGCGCGGAGAGAAGAAGACGATTATTAGAGCCGGCGAGAGGGTTTTTGATAAGGGCCTTAGGTTTGATGGAACATTTACGAGATGATGATTTACGCGTGCAGTCTGCAGCAGCTGTACGAGAAGCAAGGGATCATGCGGAATCAGCAGAACGGCAGATACGAAGCGCAATTAGGGTTATCAGGGCGGCAAGGGCAGGGGCGAGAGGAGATTTACGGAACAATATCATGGGTTTATCGGATGCTTGTCAAGCGACGTTGGACAATCTCCAAAATGCACTTATTCCTAATTTACCAAATCACACTGATCCTCCAGCAGGATGGAATAGGGATGTGGGGACGACACGTAATAATGCTACCACTATTATCGGCTATCTCGGCCAATTAATCCATGCGATTGAAGAATTTGTGGATAATGATCAGTTACATCCGCCGCATATTGGTGGACATGGTCATCACGGTGCAAGGCGTGTTGAGGAAGAAGCAGAGAGGATAGAAGAAGAATAATTATTCTTTTTTTGTCGATGTGGTGTGGATTCTAGTTTTTCGTCTGGTTTTAGTTCCTCTAATACGGATAGGATAACTTCGGCTATATTGGCCATACTGTGTAAAATTATTCTTAGAATCACTTGTAATTTCTAACGCTTCTGTAGCTTCTCGTATAAAGTAGTCTTGATTAAATAGTTGCAACCAGTTTCGAAAGTAATCGGTTACGTAAGCATTTGTTCTTGTTCTCTTTGATAAAGGGGTCCTTAATTCTTTAGGTTGTGGTAAGAATATATCTCTTACATATGCAACATACAAAGAGGATCCTGTAGCAGAATCTGGACGTTTGTATGTATTCTCAAAACCCCGTTTCTTTCCTGGATCAAATCCGAAAGTATCTTGATAAAATTTCCGTGCTCTATCTTCTCCTTTGAAAGCAACTAACATAGACGATTTGAAAGTTGCTACTAATAATCCATTTGGTTTAAGTACTTCTCCTGCACTATTTACAAAACTATCAATTACATCCTGTTGTTGCGTAACAACATTTAAGAAAGTGATACTATTTAGAGCAAATATCCCATCTATTGATTCTTTTCCAAAATATTCGGTAAGCTTTGTTCCATCACCTTGGAGATATTCAATCCTGGGGTTTGTATTTCTCCTTCTAGCCTGATTTATAACTCGTTTGCCAATATCCACTCCCACTATTTTATAATTTAAAAATTGATATGCCAACTCTTCTGTTGTTAGACCATTAGAACATCCCACATCTAATACTACTTTATCACTTTCTTCAGATGGTAAACAAGTTTTAAGATATCTCAGGTGCTGAGGTGAAAACGTTGCTTGCACCCTTCCTTCAAATGTGTCATTAATTCTCCATCCTCTTCTTCTTAACTTTCTTGTATCATATGTCATTTTATCCAAAAAGCCGTTGGCTTGCATTCTGTGCAGCCCTGAAATAGCGATCAGTTCTAAGTTCTTGATTTTCTAGTATCCTCGCAAAAAGCTTTCGTGAAGTTTCTCTTTTACCAAGTCTAGCATAAATTATAGCGAGATTACGTAAAGCTCTCACGTAAAGTGGATCTATTTCTATTGCTCTTTCATAAAGTCTCACTTTATCTGTTGTATTTGCAGATCCTATACCTTGTTCACATACTCTCTCTGACAAATCAAGTTGTTTTAATGAACAGTTAGCTTCAGTATACAAAAATTCAATGGCTCTATTCATATAATTAGTTATAGCATTTGTACTCTTTCTAGGATTTCCGTATAAAACGTCAGTGTCTAGTGGAAGCCCTAGTTTCTGATTAAGGTCTCTCCTTAATTGATCATAGGTTAAAACAATTCCTTGTTCAAGACTCATCCGTACATTCAATACAGAACTTCGTATCTCACCTTCTAAAACATTATCTAATATTTTTTGTCGATTACCTCTTACTGCTGTTACGGATCCATTTACACCATTTAATTTTAATAACTTTTTTATAAAACTTGAATGAAAATAATTCGTGGGATCTAAAGTATCCTCGATTGGTCCTGAAGGTTGAGAATAACTAACATCTATCCGCCTACGTACTATTGGCATTGGCCTGTCAAATCCATCATATTTAAATCCAGCAAGTGTTTTATTATCTAAATCAAGAGCTTGTTCGGCATCTTCTGTAGGAAACCCATATAGTCTAGCAGTTGTTAACACTTTAACAATACATGTCTTAGCTATTTCATGACCAGAAATAAAGTCATCGCTACTTATTTTGTCTAGCCTTTGTTCTCTAACAAAATCATCTAGTTTTCTACTTCTTGTTCTTCGAGTATAATGATAAATCCTACTCCCTGGATTTGAGTTTACTTCTAAAAGCCTAAATTTTGGTTCATCTCTTCTTGGTACTTTCTCTGTAATAAAATCTAGTCCGATGCATGGATATCCAAATAAATCTGCCATCTCTTTTGCATATCCTAAAACTTCTTTCGGTAAAGCCGGATTGTCAGGATCTATACCATATCCTCTTACTATCTTTCTTTCAAAATTATCTCTTATTTTTTCTCCAGGAACGATACCAATACCAATACCTCCTTGTGCTAAATTTGAACAGATACTTCTCTCAGCTCCTACTCTAACCATAGCTAGATAGGAGTATTCTCCTCTTTCTCTCGTTACAATTACCCTTAAATCTGTAGCTCTTCCGAATCGTACTCTCGAATCTTGCTCAACGAACATCTGTACTACCTGACACCCTAGTATATAATCATCCAACGCTAATAAATTAACATCTCTTCTTGAACTCATCTGAACTCCGCTTCCATGAGAGCCTCCAACAGGTTTAACTATTACTGGATTTTTATTAAATGGTATCCTTAAAGCTTTACCATTAATATCTCTTCTAACTTCAAAACCGTAACCGTAGAGTTTAATCGCCGTGGGGTGATCATCACCAGCTAATAAATATAGGAAGAGTTTATTATCTGCAAGAATTCCTAATCTGAGTTCTCTATATAGACTAAGATCAAGTCCTTCCAACCCGTGCATTTCAAGATCTTGCCTAACTATATGCTCTCCGTGTAGATTCACGACATTTTGCAACGTATCAGTTGAAACATTGTCGATAAGATTTCGTTCAAGTGGACAGTTCCTTGATCTAGGATTTTCTACAACTATTAAATCAAAGTTTTTCAGACCATTCTTCAAAAGAGTATCCAATGTATGTGCTTCTGCTTGCTGAGGTATTTTTGGTAAACTCAATCTTTCTCTTAAATCTTCGTATACTCGCAATCTATTAATCCTATTTTGGTGTAAAATATAGTCTTCTAACTTTGGTTTTTCTGGTGGAACTTTGTTATATACAAATGCTATATTCGGAGATTTTACCATGTTTAAGTAGAAAATAGCTTTATTTTTAAATCTTCCTATTTTTGTCACTTAATAAGGGTAAACTATTTGTAACACTGCAGAATGTTGTATATTTTAAGATTTTCTCGCCAGAAATCCCACTCACCCAACCTGCTTAGTAGTGAGTGGGTGAACGCACTTTAGTGCGGGGGAGGATGTTAATTTTGGATCCTACAACATTCTAATCATCTGATTAAGAAATCCTAATTTTCATTTCAACTCTCTTCAATCCAATTTTTGCATACTTCCCTTCTTTAATAATTTCTAATGCACTGGCATATTCATCTCTGGCTTCTTGTAAATTGCCTAATTTTTCATTGATACTTCCACGAAGGTACCTTGCATCATAGCTTTGTGGATTAATTTGCTGTAGTACTTGACAATGCGCTAAAGCATC
>CAZCXW010000026.1:0-16188 GCA_964502785.1 uncultured Methanosarcinales archaeon
CTTGTTAGAAGAAAGAATGATGAGTTAATTTTCCTTCGGAGATACTGAAACTAACCGCAAGTCTTTTAAAACGCCGCCACTTTTCAACGTAAAAAAAGAGAAATCTTTATAAATAAACTTTGGGGCTGTAGTGTAGCCTGGCCTGTATTAATGCAGAGGCAATATCACTAATGGTTTGGGACCATTGAACCCCGGTTCAAATTCAGCATACGGGTTAGTATAATGGTTACCGTATGCAGATGATCGTCCGGGCAGCCCCATCCTTTTCAGGAAGGAGGATTCCGATGACTATAAAATTATCAACAAAACGTTTTGGCGCGCGCTACGGGCGAAAGCCTCGCGATAAATTTGCCAACATTGAAGTTCAGCAGCGAGCGAAACACAAATGCCCTTACTGCCAAAAAACATCAGTCAAGCGTCTTGCTTTAGGGATATGGCAATGTCAAAAATGCCATAAAAAATTTGCGGGCAAGGCTTATACTTTATAAAAATTTAAACTACAAAGGTGCAAAAATGTATTATCTATGTTTTGATTGCGGCAAAAAAGTAGAGGATGAGTACACTAAGACTAAAGTCCGTTGTCCTTACTGCGGTGGTAAAATCCTTTATAAAGATCGAAGAAATGTAAATAAAATTAAAGCCAGGTAAGCATCCTACGATGAGCTCGTCAAAAGTAACACAACTTCACCTTCTCCAGCAAAATCTCGATTCTCTCGTAAGTCAAACACAGCAGACAGAATCCCAATTAACAGAAATGGAATCTGCTTTGACAGAATTGCAAAGCACATCCCAAGCTTACAAAATTGTTGGGAAAATAATGTTGGCAGCTGACAAAACAGCGCTTCTAAAAGAATTGCAAAATAAAAAAGATTTGACTTTTATCCGTTTTCAAAATTTAAAAAAACAAAGCGAAATACTTAAGAAAAATATTGATGTATTGCAAAAGGAAGTTTTGGAAGAAATGAATAAAACATCTCCTAATGAGGGGAAAGGAAAATGAACGATCTTCGGGAAGTGGTCGAACATCTTTCTGCTTTAAAAGAAGAAAGTGACGTCAGTAAAAGATTTAAAGAAAAAACCGAAAAAATAATTGCTCTCTTGACTGGAAAATCAGAACTCGCGATTGAGAAAGCCCTTCTTGAATTAGAGGAGTTAAATTCCTATGAAATTTCTTCTTATCATCGAACCCAAGTTTGGGATGTTATCGGCATGCTAGAGAGCATGAAGAATAATTAGGTAGCGCACCAGTCTCAGAACTGGTGGCAAATCCTTTGCATTTTACAAATAACCACTCTTTTTTTAGATTCCACTTAGTTCTTCACACAGGTTTTAGATTTTAAGAATAAAGAATTTGGGACATACAAAATATCCCCGCTCGGCGTTTTAATTTCCGTTTCTAGATATCCTATTTTCTCCACAACTCCTTCTATTTCCCGCACATTCACAGAATATCCTTCTTTGATCTTTTCCTGTCGCTGTAAGATAATCCAGGCAACAAAGTTGGGAATCACATCCTTTAATCCAACAATAAAAGTTAAAATCACAAGCATTAAGAGCGCACCGATAATAATATAAAGGACAATTGATGTTATTCCTAAATAATTTAAAAAAATCACAATAAAAATAAGATAAATTAAACCGGAAATAACATAACTTACTATGGCCTCAACATTGTGATTTATATTGATACGATTCAAGATATTATTTAATCCTATTTCTTTTAAAAGTCTTTGCAAGACTTTTTTCGCAAGAACTCCTAATGCAAACCCGCCGAGTAATATTACAATGCTTACTGCAATTTTTATTACATAAGACCACGCTACCCCAAAAAGGTTTTCGAACATATCTTAAAAGGTCCTAAATTTATTTATAAACATTCCGTAAAATAAAGTCCAGTCCAAAAATAAATTGCTGCGAGCAGCGTACAGAACGCCGTTAACAGCTCTTTCACCCATAAGTATAAAAACTAAATTTATCCTTTTCCCGTTATGGTTGACTATCGAGAACAAATCAAAAGTTTGCAAGATGAGCTCCGTAAAACAAAGTACAACAAAGCGACGCAGGGACATATTGGAATTGTCAAAGCGAAAATTGCCCAGCTTAAACTAAAGCAGGAGGCGCGCTCACAGCAAAAAACAGGGCGTTCAGAGCACGGTTATTCCGTCCGCAAGTCAGGAGATGCCACTGTATTGTTATTAGGATTTCCTTCCGCTGGTAAATCTACTCTCCTTAATGCATTGACCAATGCTACATCCACCGTTGCTGCCTATGCTTTTACCACCCTTTCTGTTATTCCCGGTATTTTAGAATACAAGCAAGCAAAAATCCAAATTTTAGACGTTCCTGGGATTGTGGCTGGCGCAGCCTCGGGACGGGGGAGAGGGAAAGAAGTCTTGGCCGTAATCCAAAATGCAGACTTAGTTATTGTTCTTATTGATGTGCATAACCCCAACCATTATCCTGCCATCATGAGGGAAGTTTGGGAAGCTGAGATCCGTCTTAATCGGCAGCGGCCGGAAGTTTTTATCCATCGAAAATCAAAAGGAGGGATTCTTATCGGCAAGACCGTGCCTTTGGATATCGATGACGAAACACTGCGGAACATCCTGCGGGAATTTCGTATTATGAATGCGGAAGTGTTAATTCGCAGCATTATCGATGTGGATGATTTTATTGATTGTATCGAAGGCAATCGCAAATACCTCCCGGCTATCACCTGCATCAATAAAATTGATTTGGCTACCGCTGAACAAATCGAAACAATGAAACGAGAACTCAATGCCGACATCGTCGTTTCCGCTGAAAAAAGAATAAATTTAGAGGCTCTTAAGGAACTCATTTTCCAAAAGCTTGATTTTATGCGTCTCTACTTAAAAGAGCCAAAGAAAGAGGCAGACTTGAAAGAACCGATGATCATCAAGAGGAATTCTACGATTGAAACAGTTTGCAATAAGTTGCATAAAGACTTTGTTAAAAAGTTTAAATTTGCGCGGGTCTGGGGCAGTTCTACTCGTTTTCCAGGACAGCGGCTGATGTTGGGGCATGTCCTTCGCGACGGTGATATTTTAGAACTCCACCTTCGCTAAGAAAAAATCTCTGGCAATGGTTTTCTCTTTCGTAAATATATGGGTACGCAATCCTCTATTTTTATCTTTTTATAAAATGGGTAAATTTGGCAATTCTTTGGCCGATGATCATAAATTGTACAAACAAATTCTTCACCATTTCTCTTGAGAAACATACAGACATCATCCTTTTGTTTAAGGACGTCTTTTTGCAAAGAATCCGGGGGGCCATAATCCAAAAAATCTTCTCTCTTATAGCCTGCTTGTTCTATTCGTTGGATGTCTTCTTCATCTACTTTTACTAACGGCCGGCAACATTCGCCGCATTTTGTGCATTTAAAGTTCCGCCGTTGAAGAAATCTTTGTTGAGGATATAATTTTAGAAGTTCTTCTTTTAACTCCTCTTTCTCTCTAAAAAAGATGGTTGCGGCTGCATGTTCCGATTTATTGGAAATAGTGATGAAGTCATCCCTATCCCATTTTTGTTTTGCTTCTTGAATCGTCTTAAAAATACCCCCTTCAAAATATCTCTGAACAGGAGATATCTCTTTTTCGTCACCGATAAATCCCAAAGTGAATCTTTTAAACAAAAATTCCAATAATTCTCGCGAAAGAAGCTTTCCTTCACATTTTTCCAAAGAAAAGACAAGGAGAGGGCCGACCATCGCTCTTTACTCTTTCTTAGAGATATTAATATTTTGCGATTTTATATTTTTTCCTTGAATAAACTTTAAATAGACTCTCTCTGTAAACCACTTCATGAGCAAAGATTCTTCCCACGGCACTGAAGTCAATACCCTTCTAGCACAAAACTCTACATTAGAAGCAGAACTTCTCAAAGCTCGTGACCTTCTTAGAGAGTATCAAAAATTTGAACAAGCCGTTAAATCTCCCGCTTTACGTTATGGCATCATTAATCATCTTCCGAATCCTCTTAACAGTGACGGACAAAACCATGAACACAGAGAATACGGCGTCGTTTTTAGCGATGGGGATACTCTTTATCTGCGTTCTCTTCCTGATCTCGAAAGAAAAGTGCAGTTAGGATCTTCTGTGCTTGTTCATATGGAGTCTGGGACAATCGTGCGGGAAGCGGGAAACACTATTAATTATCCACTGACCACCGTTCGAGAGCTTTTAGGTGAAAATCAAGTTGTGATAAAAATCGGCGAGAGGGAGAAAGTTGTCGTTTCTGCTGTCGAAGGTGTTAAAAGAGGGGATCGGGTTGCCCTCGATTCCGCTTATAGCATTGTTCTTAAAAATTATGGAAGACAAACAAATCAATATTTTACAGAAATTCCGAATATGCCCTGGGATCGCATCGCTGGTTTGGATACGGTGATTGCTCAAATTCAACGTGATATTGTAAAGCCTTTTACTCATCCGGAATTATATGCTGCTTTTACCGAGAAAAAAAAACCAAAAGGCGTTTTATTGCATGGGCCGCCGGGTGTAGGCAAGACTATGCTTGGCCAGGCAATTGCCACTAATATCGGCGCTGGTTCTTTTTTGTACCTTGCCGGTTCAGAGCTGTTCCAAAGTTTAGTTGGTCAGGGAGAAGAAAAAATTATTGCCCTTTTTGCGGAAGGAAGAGAACGCATGGCTCAAACCGGAAAACCAGTCGTCATCTTTTTGGACGAAGCAGAAGCTTTGAGAAAAAGGGGCACGGGCATTTCCAGCGATGCTTCCGACACGCTTCTTTCCCAGTGGCTTACCGAAATAGACGGCATTAGGGATCAGAACGGTATCCTTGTAGTTATGGCTACTAATAGAATGGAAATAATGGATCCCGCGCTTTTGCGGGCGCAACGAACCGATCGTATCATTGCTGTTAACCGCCCTGATGCGCAAGGGGCAAACGACCTATTTAAATTATATTTGCAAAATAATCCTCTCCAAGAAGGAACACCGGAGAGCAATGCCGCCGATCTCGCTCATTTTATGTACTGTAGTTCTCTTCCAGTGGCCACTCTTTCCTATAACGATGGTTCTAAAGGCTCCATCGCTTTTAAGGATCTTTTCAGCGGCGCGGCAGCTTACAACATTGTTCAACGTTCTATAGATTTAGCTCTTGAAGGAGATAGATGTGTAATTTCACCGAAAGACTTAATGGGGGCTCTCGATGCTGAGTATCGGGAGCTTGATCCTGCTAAAATTCATTATTCTGATTTAGAACGAATCGCGCGAGGCAAGGTTTCCGAAATAAAAGGAATAAAAAGAGAAAATACACTCAGATTGGAAGATACTTATGAAATTGGCCCCCCGGGTAGTTGGAGTTGAAACCGAATATGGGATGCATGTCTTTAATAGAGACAAATCTCATTCCGAGACAGCTTCCGCGATTGTTCGCAGTTATCACGGAGAGAAAAAAGCACACTGGAATTTGGGTCCCACCAACCGTTCTATAGTTAGAGATTACGATTATGCAAGACCTTGGGATGGTGAAGGAGATTATGTTTCTTACGCTCATTCCGGCACGGGAAGTATCATCGAAAACGGAGGAAGATTTTATGTTGACATGAGTCATCCCGAGTACTGCACTCCTGAAGTAACAAATGCGCGGGATGCCGTAATCTGGGATAAAGCTGGCGAAAGAATTGTCCATACTGCCGCGCAAAATATTTTCGGGACAAAAATTTTTAAAAATAACAGTGATGGAAAAGGTAACAGTTATGGCACACATGAAAATTATCTCATCAAGCGCTATTCTGAAACGGATTTTAAAGAAATTCTTGCCCGGGGCTTGATTCCTTTTTTTGTTACCAGGCAATTGTTTACGGGATCTGGAAAACTTGGTGTGGAGAGTCCAGAACCAGAGTATCTTTACCAATACGCATCAAAATGGAAAGAAAACATGGGAGAGGGACAGGAGCCTTTCTGGACTAATTTTGAACGGCAAGCGGGAAAGTTGCGCAGCGCCTTGCGTGACATCGAAGCCTCATTTCTTGATCTTCCTGAATTTACAGAAATGGAAAAGCAAATGAATACCTTAATAACAAAGAGAAAGACAGTCGGAGTTCCTGTTGTTTATCAAATGTCCCAACGAGCTGATTTCATCGAACAGATCATGGGCCTGCAAACAACTTTTGACCGTCCTTTGATTAATACGCGGGATGAGCCGCATGTCAATCACCATAAATACATGAGACTGCACGTGATTTGCGGCGATGCCAATATGTGCGAAACAGCCATGTACCTTAAGATAGGAGTCACATCTTTAGTGTTGGACCTTATTGAAGATGGTTTACACCCCGTCATTACCCTCGCTGACCCTGTCCAGCAAACAAAAGCACTTTCCCGAGATCAAACCAGAAAATGGCTCGTCGCCTTAGAAGATGGAAGCACTATCTCTGCCGTTGATCTTCAGCGTCTGTACTTAAAAAAAGCCCAGGATTCTTATCGTCAAAGAAATGAAATCATTGACGACATTCTTAGCCGCTGGGAAAAAACGTTAGACGCATTAGAAATGATTGAAAAAAAACCGCTAGAATTATTTGGTGAAGTGGATTGGGTGACAAAATTATATGTTCTCAATGCCGTGGCGGAAAGGCATGATCTCCCTATGACGGATTCTTTGGTTGCCGAGTACGATCTGAATTATCATAACATCGATCCACGCGAAAGCGTGTTTTACAAGCTGCAGCACGCTGGAAAAATAAAACGAATTGTTACTGATGAGGAAATCAGGAAAGCCGTTTCACAACCCCCTCTTGACACAAGGGCTTTTCTTCGAAGCCGTATTATCCATCGCGCTGATGTCTGTAATGTCGATTGGGGGGGGTTCTCCATTTCTGTTGGAGGAAAAAAAGTAAAAGTCACAATGACTGAATCTTTGAGAGGGACACTGGCCGATCTTGGCAGCCTCGTTGAAGGCGATGAACAGTCCGCTGAAGATTTCCTCATGAAACTCAAAGGGATCGAAGGGATCATCATTGAATAAAATGTATCAAATTGACATATAGATATTATTTTGATAATGGAACATTAATAATCTAATAATATTAATGACACAATAAACAATATAAAAGAGGTAAAAACTATGAAACAAGAAAGAATGTATATCCTGCAAGATCTGGAATCTGTCGTTTGTCCTTATCTTATGTCGGGAGAAATTCAGAAGCGGGAACAGGAAATTCCTCAGAAAAGTCCTGAAAAAGGAAAATACGATCCTCAAAAGAGGAAAAATCCTGGCTTGTATCTTCCCGAAATAGGGCCCATTCTTGATGAAATAGATGGAATTCTTCAAGATCAACCTGTCCGGAAGAGATATCGTCAGCCTGGCGGTCAATAAGTTTTTTAATCTATTTTAAACCATCCTTTGGTTTATTCTGACACGCCTCGTTATGAACGCAAGAGAATTTTTGGCACGGAAGCAGAATTAGGAACATTAGGCGGGACGGAAAAGCTCCATGTTCAACGCGAGTTTCTTAGGAATGGGGGGTTAATTTATTTAGATTTGAATCATTTGGAATACGCTTCTCCCGAGACGAGAGATCCTGTATCGGCCATTGCCTACGCACGGGCGGGGGAAATTATTGTTTCTCATAAATATCCTCAAGCGCGTTTTTTTCGCAATAATGTTGCCTATTCCTTGCCCGATCCAAAAGCGTTAAAAAATGATTTAGAATTAATTACTTTTGGAGCTCATGAAAGTTATTTTACATATGCCCATTGTTATGATCGAAAACTGCTGCCATTTCTTGTCACTAGGCAAATTTTTGCCGGGGCCGGAAGGCTCCGCCATGATGGGGCATTTGAAATAACACAACGGTCGGCGTTTATAGAGAGTGAAATTTCAGCCAGATCTACGGTGGATCGGGGAATCATTAACGTTCGAGAAGAACCGTTGGCCAGTGTCAACGGCTGGCAGCGGCTTCATCTCATTCTCGGCGATGCCAACATGTGTGAGGTTGCCGAATTTCTAAAGCTTGGCGCGACCGGTCTCGTCTTGGATTTAGCGGAAGACGATTCTCTTCCTTCTCTTGAGTATCCTTTGCCTAAAAAAGGGGAAAGTTTCTTATCAGTACGGGACATTAAAAAGATTTCTCAACAGCACAAAGACTGGAAAGTGAGCGGATTAGAAAAGAAAATAAAAAAAGCTACTGATGTGCAAAGAGCCTACCTCAATGCCGCAAAAAGGTATTACGACCGCGATGAGGTAACAACGGATCTTTTAGACCGCTGGGAATATGTTCTCAATTGTCTCGATGAAGATCCGCGGCAATTATTTGGCGAAGTGGACTGGGTGACAAAATTATATGTTCTCAATGCCGTGGCGGAAAGGCATGATCTCCCTATGACAGATTCCTTAGTTGCCGAGTACGATTTGAATTATCATAACATTAATCCTAGCGAAAGCGTGTTTTACAAATTGCAGCAGGCAGGAAAAATAAAAAGAATCGTTACAGATGAATTCATTGCCAGAGCCGCGCAGGAACCACCTCCCAATACCCGCGCCTATGTCCGTGGAAAGATTGCCCAGGCTAAACCAGAATTAACCGAAAGAGGTATTTATTGGGATGAAATCTCCGGAATTCCCATGGTTGATCCATTTACACATGATCAAACATATTTTCAAGATACTTTTTTTCATGATTTTCTCAGTCTTGGTGTTCCACTTTCTCTTCACGATTTTGCTGCTCAGCAAGGCTACCGGCTCCTTCAAAGGATTGAATTAGGATATAAGAATGAACTCACAAATTTTATTGCCGGCTTTAATGCCTTAAGCGGTTTGGATTACATCGTCTCAAGCGTCAGTACAAAAACTCTTATTCAGCGAGGCTTTGATTCTTTTTTTCGGGATAGTTTGATCAATGAAAAAGGGGCTATTGGTCCTCTCCATTGGAGAACTTCTCATGGTTTCGTTTTGCGCCCTTTCGGCAAAGATGGAAAATATCTGAATGGGCTATCCGTCGAACAAATACCCCCTGGCAGTCCAGTTCGGGTTAAGGGCAAAGGTGAAAATCATTATCGGGTCGTCATCACTGTAGGAAAAGATGAGTTGAAAGATCTTGATTTTAATCCTTACGAATTAATATTCCTGCATCCAGTCACTGCTTTTTTAACAGGTTTTCATACAGCTGCTGACAAAAAATTATATCTAAAACAATTTCTTGATGAAAGTTATCTTAAGCCAACTGTTAACAAATTGCATGAAGTTGAACAAGAATGTTGTTCCTTGGAAACGAGGCTCAAAAGAATGAAGCCCGGAGATCCAATCAATCCAGTGCTTCATATTGGCCGAGAAATACTGTGGCGGTTGTTTGGCGATATTTTTACATAATTTTTCCGGAGGAAAATGGCTGTAAATATTTTTCATCTAAATATTTATAAATTATATTCTCGAGTATATAATATATGTGCGGAATCATTGGTATTTGTCATTATCCGGATGCAGAAAAGAAAGTTAAACAAGGTCTCACCCTTCTTCGAAATAGAGGGAAAGATGGTTCTAAAGTTATTACCGCTGCTCCTTCCATTGTTATCGGGCATACGCTCCATGCCATTGTTGATTTCATTCCCCAGCCGCTTCAAGGAAAAGGAGTTCTTACTGCTAATTGTGAAATTTATAACTGGAAGGAGTTAAAAGAAAAGTATCATTTCTCGGCAAAAAATGATGCTGAATTCCTCCTAAATTTTCTTGATAAATTTAAAATCTCAAGATTAGAAGAGCTCGATGGCGTCTTTGCTTTTGCCTATTTTGTTGATAATAAGATGTATCTCGGACGTGATCTTCTCGGTGAAAAGCCGTTGTGGTTTTCATATACCTTTGATGGTTTCGCCTTTGCTTCCGAAAAGAAAGTTTTGGAAAGATTAAAATATGCTGATGTCCAAGAATTAAATCCAAGACATATTCTTACATATGATACAAAAACAAAGAAATTACAGGATAGGGGGCGGAATTTTTTTAGCTATCTTCCGGAGCATAATTTAAATGAAAGAGAATTACAGGAAAAAACTGAAAAATTACTTGACCAAGCCATTGAAAAGCGTCTTCCTTCCGCCAAATTCGGCCTTCTCTTTTCCGGAGGAATAGATTCAACATACATTGCAAAATACTTTAAAGATAAAAGATTAGATTTTACCTGTTATACGGCCGCCTTGAAAGGAGAAGGAAAGGAAGCAATCGATGTTACCTATGCCCGAAAAGTTGCCGAAGCTCTCCATTTAAAATTAAAACTGAAGAAAATTCCATTGGATAAAGTTCCTCTATATCTAAAAAAAATAGTTCCGTTAATTGAAGATTCAAATGTTGTTAAAGTAGGTGTCGCGCTTCCTTTTTTTATCGCCTGCGAAATGGCTAAAGCCGATGGCTGCAAGGTCATTTTTTCTGGTTTGGGGAGCGAAGAAATCTTTGCGGGATACGAACGGCACAAGAACTCATCTAATATTAATCAAGAGTGTCTTTCCGGGCTGCGCAAAATCTATGAGCGGGACCTCTATCGCGATGATGTTGTAACCATGGAGAATGGTCTCGAATTAAGATTGCCTTTCCTTGATAGGAATCTTGTGAAATTTGCGTTAAAAATTCCCGCTAAATACAAGATTGAGGGCCCTATAACAAAATCCATCTTAAGGAAAATCGCTTTAAAAAAGAATATTCCTGAAGAATTTGCGTATCGCAAAAAAACAGCCGCGCAATATGGTTCAAAATTTGACTATGCTTTAGCGAAACTCGCGAAGAAAAACGGTTTTAGTTCTAAATCCGCTTATGTACGGCAATTTTATCCGTCTCATAATCTTAAACTCGGTGTTCTTTTCTCCTCTGGTAAAGATTCTGCCAGCGCCGCGTATATCCTGAAAAAACAAAATTATGAATTAACCTGTCTCATTCATCTTAAGGCTAAAAATAGTGCTTCATATATGTTTCAAACCGCCGGTACGGAACTTATTGACCTCCAGGCCGAAGCCATGGCCTTGCCTCTTATTCTCCAGGAAACTACTGGGAAAAAAGAAGAAGAATTACATGATTTGGAAAAGGCGCTTAAAACTGCGCAGGAACGATATAAGATCAGTGGGATTGTCACCGGCGCTTTATTTTCTACCTACCAGCGTGATCGTATCGATAAAATTGTTGAAAAATTAGGTCTCAAAGTCTTCTCCCCGCTTTGGCATAAACCACAGGAACAGCATTTACGGGAAGTTATAAATAATGGTTTTGAAGCAATTATTACTGCTGTCGCCGCAGACGGCTTGGATGAAAAATGGCTTGGGAAAAAAATCGATGAGAAAATGATCATAACTTTACAGAAATTACATCAAAAGAATCATTTGAATATTGCAGGAGAGGGCGGAGAATACGAAACATTAGTCCTCAATGGTCCTTTATTCCAGAAAAAAATTAAAATCATGAAAACTGAGAAAGTCATGGATGGGAAAAATAGTGGGATATTAATTGTTAAAGAAGCGAGGTTGGAGGAGAAATGAATTCCCACAAAAATATTTAAATGTGGGTCTGGCTAAAGTAGGATGCTAATCAAAATTATAAAATGACCTACACCTCTTTATCTTCATTCTCATGGCATTATTTTCATGTTCGCAAGAGAACTCCATTTTATGTTTGGTTATGGGTTCAAGGAGTGCTCTATCCAACTAAAGAGGTATTGCCTTACAAATTGTCCATAAAAGGGCCTATCGGTCATGTGAATCACGCTGTTATCGTTGAATTGAATGATTGGAATTCCAGCTTAAAACAATCTATTGCTTGGTATCATAAAAATCCTCGATATTTATTTATTATTTCCGATGCCGCATATAAAGACATTAAGAACCATCTTTCCTTATGGAAAAAAATAGGAAAAGTAAAAAATTGGTCAAAAAAATCAAATGCTCAACTTCTCAAAGTTTTTATTTCATATGTGGATTCCATTATGAATTGGGATTACTTCATTTTTCCCCACTTATGGTTAGAGCCTTATCTCGAACAAGAACTCGCAAAATATCTTAGTAAAGAAGAGTATAACATTGCTGTTGATCCTATTAAAAAAGGGATCGTTGCCCTTGAGCGGGAACATTTACTGAAGATGGTGCTGATATATCAGCGGGGTAAAAATATTGAGAAAGACCTCCAAAAACATGCGGAGAATTTTGGCTGGCTGATAAACAATAAGTATGATCTGTCTTTCACATCAAAAGAAGATTATTTTAAAAAAATTCTTTCAATTCCGAGTCCCCAACAAGAATTTATGAAAGAGAAACGAAGTTATCAAGAAAAAGTTATGAAATATAGGGATCTCTTAAAAAAACAGTCGCATAAAAAAGAAATTATTGACTTAATCGAGAGCGCTCAGGAAGCAGTCTTCTTTCGCAGTTTTAGAACCGAAAAATTATTCCAAAGTGGAATTTATCTTCAAAAATTGTTGCTAGAAATTGCGCTGAGAATTGGTGTAGGATTTAAAGAAATTGTGTATCTCACTCCGCCAGAGATTATTTCTTGTTTAGAAAATAACAATAACTACGACCGCACACTTATATTTGAGAGAATGAAAGGGTTTGCTTTATTGCCGCCTTCCGTGCCTATGGTTGTCGCTGGCAAAGAATTGGAACAATTAAATGACCATATACACTTATTTAATATACAAGGAACAAAACTCCAAGGTCATCCTGCTTACTTAGGCAAAGTCAGGGGGCAAGCTTATGTCGTTCAAGATCTTAAAGAATTAACAAAAGTACAAGAGGGCGGCATCTTAGTCTGCAATTCCACGACCCCTGATTTTGTTCCATTCTTACATAAAGTTACAGCGATTATTACTGACGAAGGCGGCATTTGCTGTCATGCTGCGGTAATCTCCAGAGAACTAAAAATTCCTTGCATCATCGGCACTAAATTCGCCACAAAAGTATTAAAAGATGGAGATTTAGTTGAAGTTGACGCAAATAAAGGAATAGTGAGAAAATTAAGATGAAAAGCATAATCAAATTAAAAAGTATTGATTGGCAGTTTTATTTAGAGAGAAAGGCAACTATTTTTTATGTTTCCCTTTACTTTGAAGTATACAAAAACTTATTATTAAAAGTGGCTGGATTCAGTTTTAAAGAGCAATTGTTCTTGTACAAAAATGGATACATAGCTAATTATCGATCAAAAAAGCAGATGCAGGAAGCAAGAAAATATTTTTTTGAGCTTGTAAAGCAAAATGATCCAAGAGTAAAACTATGGTTCATTGAAGGGAAAAAACTGCTTCAAAAAGAAAGCAAATTCATTGAGGAAATAAAGAAGATGACACCGGCAGAAACTGTAAACCAATATGGTTCTATAATAGAACAATGTCAACAATTTTTCCTGTATTTGACGGGTATTCCTTTTCTTATTTTAAATGCTCTTGAAACTGGGCCAAGGAATCATAAGAACATGATAGAAAAATACCTCATTTTTAGAAAAGAAAGTAGAGCAAAGTTACAAGAAACTGTTTTTGAGAAAATTTGGCAAGGAGTTAGTGAAAAGATAGGGCAAGACTGGAAAGACATTTCTTACTTAACATTCTCGGAGGTCGATTCTATTTTGCATGATAAAAAATATCCCAAAGAAGAAATCGAAAAAAGAAAAAAAGGGGGCATTTATTTTTTAGGAGAATCTCAAGCCGCATGGCTTTACGGAGAAAATTTATTACAAAAAGTAGGTATCAATAGAGAGGAATATAACTTAGAAGAGATTAAAGGACATATTGCATATAAAGGACTAGTCCAAGGAAAGGTGTGTATCCTTAATAGGGAAGGAGATATGCGCAAATTTAAAGAAAGAAATGTTATCGTGTCTATTAATACAGCACCGACACTCACACCTGCCATAAGAAAATGTAAAGCCATTGTAACAGATGAAGGGGGTCTGACTTCCCACGCTGCCATAATCGCTCGCGAACTAAAAATTCCTTGCATCATCGGCACTAAATTCGCCACAAAAGTATTAAAAGATGGAGACTTAGTTGAAGTTGACGCAAATAAAGGAATAGTGAGAAAATTAAGATGAAAACCGTGATGTGCTTCGGCACTTTTGACATCCTCCATTTAGGCCATATCAACTATTTCAAACAGGCTAAACAATACGGCGATTACCTTCTCGTTGTCATTGCGCGTGACATCACCAAGAAAAAACAACAACATGAACTCATTTTCACCGAAAAAGAACGTCAAGATCTCATCTCTGAACTCCGTGTTGTTGACGAAGTTGTTTTAGGCAACCCTCAGGACCATTTTAAAGTTATTGAGGAAAAAAAACCAGACGTTATTTGTTTAGGGTACGATCACCCGATCACAGAAAAAGAATTAGCTGAACAATTACGTAAACGCGGTCTTTTCCCTTTGATAAAGAGAATGAAGCCTTACAAAGCACAGCATCATAAAAGCTCCCATCTTCGCTCTCTGCTTAAAGAACCCCGCTTCCAAAATGTTTAAATAGATTAGCTTTATAATAAACAGTATGAACAAAATCATCTTCGGCTTGCTCTTCATGGTTATTCTCATCAGTATTGTGGGCTGTACATCATCGGAAAAGCCTGTTCCAGTCGCAGTTGAAAAGATAGAGCCTCAACAGGAAACAATTCCCGAAAACGCAGAAGTAACGACTGCGCCTTCCGATAGTGATGCTTCAAAAGGTCCTTCCGAAGCCGTTCCATCAACTGTTCAAGAATTTGATATTATTGCCAGCAAATGGAAATTTACACCTGGCACAATTAAAGTTAAACAAGGAGATACTGTTAAATTAAACCTACAAAGTCGGGACGTCATGCATGGTTTTCGTATTGTTGAGTTTGATGTCAGCAAAACTTTAAATCCTGGCGAAGCCGTGACCGTTGAATTCACCGCTGATAAAAAAGGCACATTTAGCTTCTTTTGCACCATTCCTTGCGGTTCAGGCCATAGCACGATGAAAGGGCAGCTTGTCGTAGAGTAAGCTTCTTTAACAACAATTCACCAATTTATCGGACACTGTAAAGTTATGAGCAGGTGGCTCGGCCAAATTGTATTTTCGAAGCTAAGCCATTGCTCGCAAATAGTTAAGATCAAAAAATCTTCGAATAAGCTGACGATATTCAGTCAGATTCACAAAGAATTTTTTGCTGAGAAAATCGGCCCGCCACCTGCTCTGCCGATTAAGAAACAGTGTCATTTATCGTAATGTTTAAATATCTTCTTTTTCTTCCGTAAACTCATGAAAAAATACCTCTTCATCACACTTCTTGTTTCATTGATTATTTTTTCTTCTTGCCAAAGAACTTCCCCAGAGACGATAGCTTTTACCAAATGCCTTACGGAAAAGGACGCGAGAATGTTTGGCGCATACTGGTGTCCTCATTGTCAAAAGCAAAAAAGCCTTTTTGGCGGTGCCGCTCGAGAATTAAAGTACATTGAATGTTCTCTTCCTGGAGGGCAGGAGCAAACCGAGATCTGTAAGCGGGCGGGGATTGAATCATATCCTACTTGGGAATTTGCGAGTGGAAAACGTCTTATGGGGGAGCTTTCTTTTGATCAACTCGCTGCGGAAACGGGATGCACAGCACCATGAGACTTTCATTTTGGCTTTTAATTATTGTCATCTACATTCCATTTTCTATGGCTCATCTGGATTTTGGGATTGACAAAGAAGTAGGGGATTATACTGTTGATTTTGGATATTCTTCTGAGAAAATTATGGAAGATAAAGCAACTCTTCTTGCTTTTACATTAATAGACAAAGAAAGCCGTAACCTTATCCAGGTGGATCGCATCTGGGTGCGTTTTTCCGAGGCGAATAATGTCATTTTTACGGCAAACTTAAACCCGGATCTTGATCAGGGGCTGATCACATTTACTTTTCCTACGGCGGGCGAATATAATGTCACGGCGCGTTTTTTTCAGGACGAACGGGAACTCGCTGAAACCTCTTTTACCCTTTCTGTCGAAGACGATTGGTTAGGATACGTTATTCTCATTCTCTTTGTTCTGATCCTCAGCATTTTAATCTTGCAGCAAAAAAAAAGATTAGAAAGAAAAAGTAAAAGAAATTAGTTATTCAATTCCGCTTCAATAACTTGCTGGAAAACTTGGAATGGCTGCGCTCCCGAAATCAATTTTCCATTAACAAAGAATGCTGGTGTGCCTTGCACTCCCGCTTGCTGCCCATCTACAAAATCTTTTCTGATTTCAT
>CAZCXW010000027.1:0-6726 GCA_964502785.1 uncultured Methanosarcinales archaeon
ATTTTATATATATAAAAATCATTAATATGTTCAATTTCTAATGATTTTTAGTATAGAATAGGAAATCAATTTTGCAAAGTTCTCTTTAAGAAAATAAGCCAGAGAGGGGAAAGAGGCGTAAACCATCCCTGGCCCGATTGTGTCTTATCTCGTAGATAACTATCACAGATCTTTTTTGTTTTTTTCATTAATAAATTTTCTGAAGATTTTCTACAGAGCTTTTCCCACCAATAAGCTTTTATAACATCCCTCATTCTATCATATTATGCTCAAAATCGCTCAAGGTGCAGAAGCCGTTGTTTATAAAGACAACAATCAAATTATTAAAGAGCGTTTGAGTAAGAAATATCGTATTGCTGAACTGGACAATTCGCTGCGAAAGTTCCGCACCAAGAGAGAAGCAAAAATCCTCGGAAAACTGGAGGAACTAAACTTTCCGGCCCCCCATCTGCGTCATTTCTCTGAAGAACGAATGGCTCTCATTATGGATTTTATCCCAGGAGAGAAAGTAAAAGATTTTTTATCAATGGAGAAAGAGTATCCAAAAATGGGTCAGGAGATAGGGCAAAGATTAGCCCGATTACATCAGCAGCACATTATTCATGGAGATGCTACTACTTCCAATTTAATTAAAAATTCAACAACGGGTGAAATTTCATTTATTGATTTTGGCTTGTCTTTTTTTTCCGAAAAAGCCGAAGATAAAGCGGTTGACTTGTATTTATTAGACAAGTCCTTAAAAAGCACTCATTTTCCCATTTATCCCCAAATATTTAAACACGTCTTGGAAGGATATAAAAGAAATAATCCAGAAGCAGAAGAAATTCTACAGCGGCTGCAAAAAGTAATACAAAGGGGAAGGAATAAAAACAAATTAATGTAATTCCTTGCTTCTAACCAACTGCTCAGGAAGAAAAGTTCCCTCTTGAAGTTCATAAATTCGTATTTCTCCACTATGGAACGCCATAACTTGAGAGAATTCACCTTCGGTTATCGTGCCCAGTGAATTAAACTGTTCTTTCCGCAATTCGCTGTCAAAGATAACCCCGATGGGCAGTCCTTGGCCTTGCGCAATGAGAAAGTCCACTACTTTTGCATCGAGCGTCTTTTGACATGCAAAATAATAACCTCGCCCTCCAATTATTCGCTCCGTGAATTGCTTCCCATAATAAAATCTTGTCTGATTGGAATAGTGCATATCAAAAACCCCAAAACCTTGTCTTTCTGAAAAAACAATCACTTGTTTGTTAGACTGAAAATGCGCTTCGTACTGAAGGTTGATAGGATCACGCACTCCGATGGCGGCGATAAGATCGGAACACCTTTGGATATAAGGGTCATTATTCATGGTTTTCAGTAGTTTTGAGCAAAGTTATTAAAAGCTTTTATGGAAGGATACGAAGAAGATAATGAGGATGATGAATCTGTTCAAGACTGGTCAAAAATAGAGGAAGGCCCTTCCGAAGAAGCAATTTAGCAACCATTGAAACTCATCGAAAAGTCTTTAAACACTTTTTCTTTTCTTTTATTATTGGATTGTAATTTATTATCTTTATTATTACTGAGCATGTCTACGGGGTCTAACATAAATGGGTTATTTCCAAAACATTTTCAAAGGATTTATCTTTAAAGGGTTTCAGAAATCTTTACACGCTTTTCGTACACATAAACTTCTCTTCACAGCTTTGTTTCTCCTGCAGTTGTTCTTTATTATAAGCATCACTTTTACTGCTTTGTATTATCAGCTTAAAGTTATCCAAGATTTGCAAGGAATCATCGGTCCATTGCAAACCGCTAATTATGATCCGGCTCGCCTGCAGCAGGGAGAAGCTTTTTCCACCGAGCTTTCTTCTATCCGTCTTAGTTATGCATCCATCAAAAAGAACATATTTCTTTTTGTTCTCCTTAACTCGTTGCTATTTTTCATCATCAATGGCTTGCTATGGGTATTTTGCCATTATATGCTTTACAAAAAAAAAAATATTCTGAGCCAATGGCTGCGTTTTGTTTCCATTTCTATCCTGCTCATCATTCCTTATCTTTTTTTGGCGTATTTTATTCTCAAAGAAAAATTTACATCTGGAGTTGATCCCAGCTTATTTGCACAGACAGCGCAATATTTTCTCTATGGATTTGGAGTTATTTATTATTTTCTCTTGATTAGTTTTGCTTACCTCAGTGTAAATACCTGGAAAGATTTTTTCTCTAAAATATTTACTACAGGCGTTAAGAAAATTCACTACACTTTGCCGGCATTGGCCCTTTGCATCATCCCTCTTGCTTTGAGTATTTTTCTAATGAGCATCGCCCCCCCTTCTTCGTACTATATCCCGCTCATCCTTATATTTTTAGTTATTATGATTTTCACCCTAACTTTCAGCAAAATCTTTTGGATTGCCTCACTCCAGGAACTCGATCATGAAACGCATCATCCTTGATACCAACGCTTTGCTGGCCATTGCTGAATGGAGAATAGATATTTTTACAGAGCTGCAAAAAAGCTGTGACTTTAATTATTCTTTGGTAGTGCTGCAAGGGACAATCGACGAACTCGAGAAAGTTAAACAAGAACAGCGCTTACGATATAAACAAGCAGCAAAACTGGCATTATCTTTAATAGAAATGAAGAAGATAGCAATTATTTCTGAGGAAGGACATGTAGATGATATCTTAGTACAGCATTCTTTTAAAGGGGATTATATCTTAACACAAGATATTGCCTTAAAGAAGCGGTTGCAAAAACCGTATTTGACGATACGAAAAGAGAAGAAGATTATTGTTGTGAGGTAGAACGGCAATGAAATAAAACATCAAAACAGCAAAATATATAAAGAATTTTAGAAATCTTTCTCTAATTATTAAGCGGGGGAGGATATTATATGGTAGTTGAGCAGATTGCAATCATTATAAGTCTTTTAGCTTTGGCATATGCGGGGTATTTATCGTATCGGATTTTAAAAATTCCGGCGGGTTCTGAAAAGATGCAGGAGATTGCCGGAGCCATTAAAGAAGGTGCATGGGCGTACATGAAACGGCAGTCCAAGACAATCGCTCTATTTGCTCTTATTATCTCGATTATCCTCTATTTTCTTTTTGGACTTTCTGTTACTGCAGGATTTATTTTTGGAGCGCTCCTTTCTGCATTATCTAGTTATATCGGTATGAGTATTTCTGTTCGCGCGAATGTTCGTACAGCTGAAACAGCTAAGAAAGGGTTAAAAGAAGCACTGGCAGTTGCTTTCCAAGGTGGTTCTGTTACTGGAATGGCCGTTGTTGGATTAGCCCTTTTTGTGGTGAGTGTTTTTTATGCAATCTTTAAAGATCCGGCCATGTTGGTTGGTTTAGGTTTTGGTGCTTCGCTTATTTCATTATTCGCTCGTGTTGGTGGGGGAATTTATACTAAAGCAGCAGACGTAGGCGCGGATTTGGTGGGAAAAATTGAAGCAGGAATTCCAGAAGACGATCCACGAAATCCAGCGACGATTGCCGATAATGTAGGAGATAACGTTGGCGATTGCGCGGGAATGGGCGCGGATTTATATGAAACGTATGTTGTCACTCTTCTTGCCGCGATGATGATTGGCGTTCTTCCATCCGTAGCCGGCAATTTTAATCAAGCTGTTGAATACCCTCTGCTCTTGGGAAGCGTCGCTATTGTCGCTTCTATTATCGGAACATGGTTTGTTCGCCTCGGAAAAACAGAAAATATTATGGGTGCATTGTATAAAGGCTTAATTGCTTCAGGAATTATTGCCGCCGTTGGCTTTTATGCTGTAACGATATATACAAAAAATCCATTGAATTTATTTTTGGCGACGCTCGTGGGTTTAGCCATAACTTTGTGTATTAATGTTATTACTGAGTATTATACAAGCACAAAATTTAATCCCATCAAGAAAATTGCCGAAGCTTCCACAACCGGAGCCGGTACAAATTTAATTGCTGGCTTGGCCATAGGCATGGAGTCTACGATTCTCCCGGTGATTATTATTGGAGCGGGGATTATTACCGCATATATGCTTGCAGGGATTTATGGAGTAGCCATCGCTGCAGTCGCCATGCTCTCATTAACTGGAATTATTATAGCTTTGGATAGTTATGGACCAATTACGGATAACGCAGGCGGAATTGCTGAAATGTCAGGCTTAAGCGAAGAAGTGCGCAAGAATACTGATGCCCTCGATGCCGTGGGCAATACGACGAAAGCGGTGACGAAAGGATACGCTATCGGTTCTGCCGCTCTCGGCTCTTTAGCCCTCTTTGCTGCGTTTACACAAGAGATCAATGTAGCTGGAGCAAAAACATTTAATTTCGTCCTTACTGATCCCATCGTGATTGTGGGACTGTTTATTGGCAGTATGCTTCCATTTGCATTCTCCGCTGTCTTGATGACTGCGGTTGGCAGTTCTGCCCAAAAGATTGTTATTGAAGTGCGCCGCCAGTTTAAAGAAATTAAAGGGTTGATGGAAGGGAAAGCAAAACCTGAATATGGCAAATGTGTAGATATAGTCACCCAAGCCGCCTTGGGAAACTTAGTTATTCCAGCTCTTATTGCAATTGCTGCTCCCCTTCTTGTAGGCTTTTTACTAGGAATTAAAGCGCTTGGCGGGCTGCTTATCGGCGTCATTCTCTCGGGATTGATGATGGCTTTGTTTATGTCCAACACCGGAGCAGCCTGGGACAACACAAAGAAGTATATTGAAAAGGGCCACTTTGGCGGGAAAGGAAAAGAAGCTCATAAAGCCGCTGTGGTAGGCGATACTGTTGGTGATCCTTTCAAAGATACAGCAGGACCAGCATTAAACTCCTTAATTAAGGTTATCAACACGTTAGCCCTCGTTTTTGTGCCGCTATTTTTAGCCTATGGATTAACGTTATTTTAGGATTTCTCAAAAGGGAAAACTATCCCTTTTTGTATTGAGAATTTTGAAAAACTCAAAATTCTGACAGATAACTTTGCAATTTATGCGTAAAATTCTACGAATTTAGAGCCGGAAATCAATTTTGCAAAGTTTTCTATTATTAAGATTTTGAGAAAAAACACTACTTTCAAGCTTCAAGCAACTCACATAAAACTCTGCAAACTTAAATTAACGACATTTTCTTTAGCTTGCAATTCTTTAAATTGCGGCGTTAACTTAAAAAAAAGCTGATTGCAAGCATACGACCGCTGCAAGGGGATGCCCTTTTGCACGAGGGACGACATACATTCCGGCACCAACGATTCGGATAACTGCGATTTTTTGGCAATTTCATTGAAAGATAACGGCACATCTTCCGTGTATAACGTAAGAAAAACTTTTCTTTCTTCTTGATTTAAAGGGACAATCAATGGTTTTTCTGCACTCTGTATTAATTGCAATCGATCAATGCGCTGCGATAATTTTTCTACTTTTAACTCCACTTCCTGCACGTAATCGAGAACCGCCTGAATTTCTGAAGAGTTCTCATTTATCGCAGTAAGGTGCTCTTCTAAAGCTTGCCGCATCCGTCTCCATTCTTCTTGCATACACACCACTACCTAAACTTTAACCAGCAGACATTTAAAACATCTGCTCTTCTACCATCAACCCCAAACAAATGATTTCCTAAGAATTTAAATAGCTTTCGATTTGTCATTGGAAATCACTTCTTAGGAGCAAAAATTTTTTCCTTTTTTTGTGTAATTAAAATAATCCCTCTTTTTCACCGATGATATAACTGACGATACTTGTCTAATGATATTACCGGAGAAGGATCTCTTGGAGAAAAAAGAGGGGAGATTGCTTCCGCTTTAATTTTTCTTTCTCGTCCAGATTCATGATATCTCAGATACCCTTTTCTAAAATATAACTCAAAGATAGCATCGTAGTATGTAACAGCCCGCTCTAACAACGATCTTGGCACGCCTCCAGCAGCTAGTTCAACTAATCTTAACAGTCCAGCGCTGGCGCTCGTTGGAAACTGCCAATTTAAATAAGCGCAAGGGGGAGATCCTTCTGTTAAGAATGAAAATGATGAAAAATGAAATGGCTTCGCTTTTCCACTATAATCCGCATACCTTGGAAAAAGTTCTCTTCCCAGACCCGTTTCCAACAAATCCATTCTTCCTGATAAACTTTGGTTTCCTTGTGTTTCACAAACTTCAACAAGATCTCCACGTTGAACAGTTTTGAAACTGCTCCCATACAGAGCAAGGCCCTTGCTCGCAACTTGCGCTGCACCCAATCCTGATTTTTGAACTATTTTTTCGAGCGCCTGTTGGCTTTTTCTGCAAATCGGAATTTTGATGTTCATTTCTTGTTCTTTTTTTTGCGTTATTTAAAAAATGATGTTTTTATTACACCAAGAAATCAAAAAGCTTAAAACTATAGAAATTCCCCTGGTTTTTAACATTACTACTCCCCAAAATGTCCATCCGCTCTCAAAACGATTTGGAATTGGAATTAAGCAAACTTCAGGATTTCCAAAATCCTTCATTCCATTTAGAACAGTATTCTACTCCCGCTTCCATTGCCGCGGAATGGATCTGGACGATGGCTCTGAAAAGCGAAATTGCCGGGAGAATTATCCTTGATGCCGCCTGCGGTCCGGGCATTCTGGGCATCGCTCTGCTGCTGATGGGGGCACGGAAAATATATTTCCTTGATAAAGATGAAAAAGCATTAGAATTATGCAAAGAGAATTATCAAAAGATAAAAAAAGAATATGACATTGGAGACTGAGAATTTATCGCTCAGGATATAA
>CAZCXW010000027.1:6736-16093 GCA_964502785.1 uncultured Methanosarcinales archaeon
TGAACACGTTGATGTTGTCGTGCAAAATCCTCCTTTCGGCACGAAAGAAAAACATCTTGATAAAAAATTTCTAGAGAAAGCATTTGAAATTGCTCCTGTCATTTACAGCATGCACAAATGGACGACTAGCTCTTTTGTCGAAGCGATAAGCAAAGATTACGGTTTTCACATTACCAATGTTTGGCGTTACGAATTCCCGGTTAAAGCCACTTTTAAATTTCACGAAAAACCAGTCAAGAACATTGATGTGGGATTATGGAGAATGGAGAAAACGACAGTATCACAGCAGCATAATAAGAGCAAACTCTTAAGATGATATTGTTTTCTTTTGATAATACAACTCCGCGATTTTCTCAATGATATTTTTGCTTTCAGCACTGTAAGCAAAAGGATCCGCCAGCATTTGTATCATCGCAGGGGGCATTCGTGAAGTGATTTGCTCATTTCTCAATAAAATCTCAGAAAATTGTATCTTATTGTTCCAAGCTTCTGTTGCGAGCTTTCCTAGAAGATCATGCGCCTGGCTTCGAGGAAGAGGATGCTCACTTTGTCTTGGATCTGTAATATACTGTAAAATTCTATTGGAAGTCGTAATGCCATAGGTTCTTTCAACTCTTTCCCGTGCTCTTTCCTCATCGATGCCCAGCCAATAGACTGTCTTTGCCATCTCACGCACCCCATGGTCAAAGAATTTGAAACCATCTTCTAGCACGATCCTGGCGTTGGCAGAGGCAGTGAGATCCCTCCCATAATCCATCTGACAATTAGTCAAAGCCGTAATCATTGAACCTCGTAAATAGTTGCGCATCGATTCCGCTTGTTCCTCTGCAGTCGGATTGCCTCCTCTCAAATCTTTATGAGGCATGGAGGCAGAACCTTTTCGTTTTCTAGGATTTAAATCTAAGAATAGCCCAAAATCACTTCCCTTATGCATGCGGACATAACGCGCAAGATTCCCCACCGTTTCTGCAATACGGACTAAAGTATAGATTACGTCAGCTTCAAACTCTAACCCTGGCACTTGAGCAGGCGCGGTCATATGACGAATACCTAAACCTTGACAGTATCTCGTTTCTAAAACAAGCCCATCAATTCCAAGCGCTGATGCTCCATGATGATTTCCTGTAGCATCTGCCCATTTACCTAAGATAGAATGTTGATAAACAAACTTTGCTGTATTTAATCCCGATTGCAACATTTCCGCGTAATGAGCAAAAGGTCTTCCTGCAACAGTTGGCAAAGCATCAATTAAGTGAGTAGTATCAACATGAGGGATATCTTTCCAGGCAAGGGCTCTCTCAATAGTTATGTCTCGCAGATTTTCCACTGAATCAATTGCAACCTTCAAAGCTGCTTTAAGCTGCAAAGCGCGGGCCGACTGAGTAGTATCGGCGCTTGTTCGAGCTTTGTTAACATGCGGTCTTGCTGAATAACCTATAACTTCCTCCAGCGCTTTATTGATAGCGATAACATCATGACCTATTTGTTCTTCTAATTCCCGTATGCGAGCAGGTGAGATTTGTAATATTGACGCTTTCTGAAATATTTCTCTAGCTTCTATATCTGGAACAACAGCAGAATTTAGTTCGCTCAACGTCACTGCAGCCCATCCCTGCACACGTAACTGATAATCCATTGTTCTCTCCGGACCTAAGATTTCAACCATTTCTAACGTACCGTATCTTCCAGCGGTAAGATCTGCGGGATTTGTCTTATGTCCTTCAGGAAAACGGCGTTTTGGTTTTGTGGAAAGTTCTTTAGCCATTTTTATTTTGTCATCACTTTTTGCAGCCCTTCCACCGCTCTATCCACTGCATGTTCCAAAGAATCGCTTGTGAAAACAGGATAGACTCTGGAATTAACCCACTGGTTAGTTGCCGCTTGGAAAAGAGTATTTACGGCCGTGAAAAAATCCGCCGAAGGAGAAATGTATTGAACAGAAGGATTCATTAATCTCCGAAAATCAGAATGATGTTCATTTTTAGCTTGTTTTTTTGCTCGCTCAATTTCAGAAGACCATTCTGGACTCTTTCTTTTTATTTCATCACGTATTAATTGCTTGCTGACTGCAAACTCTTTCCACGTCAATCTATCTTCATGCCATGTGCATACAACATCCCCGAGAATGTCTTGGGCTTTGCCTTCTTCATTGAGATTGGCAATATATTCAACTTTTCCATCTTCTCTTACAAAACCTCTGTCTGCTGCGTAATCCGTCATTACGTTACTTGCTTTTCGCGTGGTATCATTAAGATGTTTAAAACGAATTTCATCTATATGCATCAATGCTCTGGCTTCTTCTGGTTTAAGATATCGATCTTCGGATTCAAATTTTGTGCTATAATCAAGAAGCGGTCTTAAGCTTTGAGGAACTGCATCTCCCTTTTGAAAAGATGCAGGCAATCCAAAGTCTTCTAATACTAATTCGCCTTTCGCTATCCGTTTCCAAACTGAGGAACTCGCCGGCAACGCATTTCGCGTCATGAATTCGATGGGCTGTACATAATTAGTTTCCGTTCTCGCTTGGAAATTTTTATAATTCCAATTTCCATTCACAAATTCTGGTTTTACGCGGTTCACAAATTGAACACGCATTGTTACTGGAGCATATCTTCGTTCAGCTGCTCTCCTCGCTTCAATAATTTTTCCATTTGTTTTAACCAATCCTTGATAGTGGCTTTCTATCCCTGCCTCTTTCAATACTTCAAAATTAAATCCGGCCATTAAACAGACCGTGCTGTTATCCAAAGGAACTGGTGACTGAATTGTTCCATAATCAAAGACAGAGAAAACAGGACGATACGTAAAATCTGCTATTCCTGGGTTTCTTGCCGTTGGTTCTTGAATGACACCAATCGTTTTAACACTTGTATCATTTTCAACTCTTCTGCAATATTTCATAACGATAAAACCTCCTCCATTAACTTAAGTACCTGTAAAATCATCTAACGTCATGCGGAGCGGTTGTTTTTCTCCATGCTTTCCTGTGAAGTAACTCGCCACTTTCTTCACCGCTTCCTGTTTAAGCTTTAATCTCATCTTTTCATCGTATGGAGACATCATTTTTGTGACAAAAACTGCAACATTAGCTTCTCCGCGGACGTACAAACTTTTGTGCATGGTTTGCATACTTTCCATTAAAGCAATCGCTACCTTTGGATCATCTATTTTAGCCGGTGTAAAAATCCCTAAGCATCCTCTTTCTTCAAAATCATCACTAAATTTTTTAACTGCTGCTTGAGGAAGATATTCCGATGGAAAATCGAGAGAGCCGACTATTAAACCATCCTTAGGAGATTCATGTGCATGACCAAAAATAGGAATTTCCCACTTTTCCAATTCTTGAAGCAAAGTTAAATTTTCAGGAGTATTAAATACATAAACTCCTTTAAACTCTTTCATAAGAATCTGCATTGCCGCATAAGCAGCAGCATCAAACTTTCCCACACCAACCCCAGCAATAGCACCTATCCCTGAAGGAATCTGCGGCGCTAAAAAAGCATCCAGCCCGCCAAAATAACCACTGTCTAAAGGAATGCTGATGACAGGAACTGATGGCGCATTTGCCGCTTCTAAACTGGGCTTGGCAAAATATAACCCACCAGCTTGCAAACTGACTACTCTATGCCCTTGATCAGCAAGAGCCTGCATCTCCCGCGCGATGTCAAGAGTAAGCTCTGTATTGCCATGACAGGAATTCACTACATCCGCATATCGAGTTTTTATTCCATTTCGATGAAAGTAAGATATAATAGATTCTTGCTTTCCAGAAACTTCAATCTGTTGCTGAGCATATTCAGGATCGCTCAACGAACCCTTGCTTTGCACAACAAGCCTTTCTGTGATTTTTTCCACGGATCTTTCCTCAACTGTTAACTGTTTACAAATTTCTTTTAAATAGATTTATATCTTTCGGTTTGTGTATTACAGTAAATATAAGCTACAAACTCATTTCTTCGAATCTGAGCAAACATTTTATTCAGAAAAATAAAGTTTCTTCACCGCGTCTCTTAATTCCCGATAACAAGAAGAAGCAATACTCAAGGTTGCATGAAATTCGTGTTCATCCTGATAAAAATAATAATGATATTGGTCGCAGATATCTTCTATGCCATAAAAATGGTTTTTATCATCATTTCTGTTAAAGATAAAAGCCATCACCTGATAGCATTTCTTTTGTTTACCACTGTATCCAAAATCCTGAAGAGCAACATAAGCAAGATTGGTTGTACTTTCAAAAAAATCAGTGACACAACTGCACCCCGTTTGTTCATCTCGAAAATAATCCACTTTTTTCCACCTTTTCGATACTGAGATAAAACTAATCTTAAATAGATTTAGAGACTGTAATTTAAATAATAAGAAAGATATATACAAAAAAAGAGGATAATAATTCTTTTTAAATATCTTTTGCCCTCCTCAAATAGCAGTCAATATATACCCCTCATTATATATAATTAAATACGACTAACATAGATTACCAATTAATTTTTAAACCTCAGGAAAATAACCACCTAAAATGAGAATCCTCACCATTCATGCTAATTACATTGAATTTGAAGCGACACGGAAAGCGTTTAAAGGAGCAGAGGAAGACATCGAAAAAGGGAAAAAAAGAGTAGACGAATGTTTAGTTGTGTTCACTGCCGTCGAGAAACGAGATGAAGCAAATCCGGAAGCCATTGTTCTGCGTTATCTTAAAGAAATTAAAGACGTCGCTGCGCAAGTGAAAGCCAAAACGATTGTCCTTTACCCATATGCTCATTTAAGTTCAAATTTATCATCTCCAGCTGTTGCTGAAAAGATCATGAAAGACGCAGAGAACATCCTTTGTAAAGAAAAAGAGTATGCCGTTCATCGAGCGCCTTTTGGTTGGTACAAAGCATTTACGATAGCCAATAAAGGACATCCATTGTCGGAATTGAGCAGAGAATTTGGTCCGGAACAAATTGTTTCAGTTTCAGCAGTTTCAAATGAAATATATCACAAACTCATCGAATTACTTGATAAAAACAAAGCAAAGTATCGGCTGATCGAACATTCCCCTGAAGGAAGAACAGAAATTGTTAGTCCGATGCGTGGTAACAAACTATCGCAAGCTGCAAAATGTATTGTTGTAACGATTAGGACTGAAAAAGGAAGCAGGCACATTTTAGCCGTAGTTCCTGGAGACGCAAAAGTCGATTTAAATTTACTGAAAATCTTATTTAAAGGAACATACGCTTCTTTTGCTGATCTCGAGATTGCAGAAAAACTAGCGGGCAGTGTTTCTGGCACAATCCTGCCGTTTTCATTCAATCCTGAATTAGAATTAATTGTTGATCCTTCTCTGTTAAAAAATGAAGAGATCTTTTTCAATGCCGCTCGATTAGACCGCTCCCTGGCATTAAGCACTAGCGATTATCAAAAATTGGCGAAACCGCGTCTGGAAAAAATTGCGGCATATTCCGAAGACACAATAAGTAATTTGAAAAGAGAACACAAAGACGAACCCTTCCAATTCCAACCGAAGCCTTTGATCAAACAGGAAAAAATCCTATGGACTGCCGCCGCTCTTCTCGGTGTTGCGATTAAAGAACTTTATCCTAACGCAAAAATAGGTTCTATCGGCTTTCATCTAGATCAAGCATACATTGATATTGCCGATGTCAAAATCACTCACGAACTTATTCCTAAAGTAGAAAAAAAAGTAATGGAATTAAAGAAAAAAGCAGCGCCGCCATGTCCTTTGCCATTAACATCAATGACCGATTCTTACGCTCTAGAATTGGCTACCGATGTCGCAAAACAAAGCAAGCCTCTGCAATGGGGTTCCGCCCAATTCGTTCCTTTGATGCCTGACCCTTATATTTCCATAAATGAGATCCAGGCCATAAAAATAATGAACATCGGCAGCGCTTACTGGAAAAATAACGAGAATAATCCGCAGCTTTCACGCCTCTATTGCATTGCTTTCTCATCTGAAAAAGAATTGACAGGATACCTCAAACAGCTCGAGGATGCGCAGAACAGATCGCATCTGAAGATTGGAAAAGAAATGGGCCTTTTTGTCGTGTCCGATCTTGTTGGTCCGGGATTGCCGTTGCTCGCGCCAAAAGGGATGATCATTCGCAATGAAATTATTAAATTTCTTTGGGAATTGCATAAGGATAAAGGCTATCAGCAAGTCTGGACGCCGCATATCGCAAAAACAGAATTATACAAAACAAGCGGGCACTGGGAGAAATTCGGTGATGAACTGTTTAAAGTGAAAGGCAAAGTTGACGAATTCGTCATGAAACCGATGAATTGCCCGCATCACATGCAGATTTATGATGCTTTTACATGGAGTTACCGCGACCTGCCGATTCGCTTCTTCGAACCAGGGACGATTTATCGAGATGAAAAGTCAGGACAACTTGTTGGATTGTCAAGAGTGAGAGCAATAACACAGGATGACGGACATTTGTTTTGCCGGAAGTCGCAAATAACACAAGAAGCAGGAATTATTGTAAAAATTATCCATCAATTTTATCATGCCATCAGCATGGATAAAAATTATTGGGTTTCTCTCTCCGTGAGGGGAGAAGATCGTTCTAAATATTTAGGAACCGATGAAGTGTGGCAGCTTGCGGAAAGCGCCTTAGAAAAAGCCGCTAAAGAACATAAACTGCCATATAAACGCAGAGAAGGGGAAGCTGCATTCTACGGGCCAAAGCTGGATTTCATGTTTAAAGACGCCTTAGGAAGGGAATGGCAGTTAGCCACCATCCAATGTGATTTTAATCTTCCGGAACGCTTCAATTTATCATATATGAACGAAGAAGGAAAGAAAGAACGTCCTGTTGTGATTCATCGCGCTATCTCTGGTTCTTTAGAACGGTTCATGAGTATTCTTATTGAACATTTTGCAGGAAAATTCCCCGTATGGTTAAATCCATTGCAAGTGAAAGTACTGACGATTACCGACAAGCACCTTTCATTTGCCCGAAAAGTCGTTGAGAAGCTGCAAGAGAAAGATATTCGAGTGGAATTGGATGCGCGCACGGAAACGATGGGCAAGAAAATTAGAGACGCACAAATGGAAAAAGCAAATTATATGATTACCATTGGCGATAAGGAAGTGGAAAAAGAAGTTCTCGCCATTCGCACCCGAGATGGAAAGATGACGTATGATATTCCACTTGGAAAGTTTATGGATGAGATTATGAAGATAGTTAATGAGAGAAAGAATTAGTTTTATTTTCGTATTTTATAGTAAGTTGGAAAAAAATATCAATCTGCAATAAACTCAGATCTCATAAATCCCTTCCAACGCTTTCCTGATGATTCCTTCGCAGTTGGCAACTTTATTCATCAAGCGGAAATGAGTGCTGGCTTTACGGATCTGCCCCAAGCGGTCAAGAATCTGCGTATAGAGGCGGATTAAATCGCCTTCCAGCAGATTTGTGTTACCCAGGACATCAAAGAACGTTTTTCCATAGTAAATGGGATGAATAATGGTCGTTACTGTTTCTAATTCCAGAAATTTTGGCTCATGGGCAAGGTATTCGTGAGAGTACAAAAGATGCTTTAACTTGCTCAGCGCATCGTCATGGAATTTCTGCTTAAATTTATACGTTTCACGAGGCTCATACACCAGCGCAGCTAAAATTAAAAGGATTTGGTATTCTTCAAACTGATCAGCAAGCGGACTGGCAAAAATTTCTCCCATCGTAATCTCATCCGCAAAGACACGGGAAGCAAAAATCCCTTTAACCGTTAAATGCCCCTTTTCAATAAAACCAAATTTTGTAAGTTTCTTGATGATGCTGTAATATCGCGACAGGAGAACATTAGTTGGTATTTCCGCGTATTTCTCACCGAATTTCTGATAGGAATAGAAACTCAACCGCAAAATCTTTTCAATTTCTTCAGGAGTATGTTTCTCAATAAGATTTAAAACGGTATTTACAGACAACTTAAATTGTGAATGAATCGGTTCGATGTCTTTTGTCGTTATCCTTTTCACTTCGTGATAATTAAACGTGGGACGGAAAATCATGCTTACCACGAACCCTTTGTCATCGATTCCCCTTCTTCCGGCCCTTCCCGCAATTTGAAAATATTCTTTGGTATTGAGAGGGCGAAAACTAAAGCCGTCATATTTGCGCAGAGAATTAAAGCAGACCGTTTTGGTCGGCATGTTGATACCTACGGCAAACGTTTCTGTTGTGTAGAGAACGCGAATCAAACCCTTCGCAAAAAGCTCTTCAATCGCTTCTTTAACTATCGGTAATAATCCAGCATGGTGAAAAGCGATGCCCTGCGGCAATGTCTCTTTAAGGCTCTGAACGGAATTAAGTTTATGCACATCGCTGGGCGCTTCACGCAATTTTTGAACGAAAAACCCGATGGCCTGATGTTCTTTAGGAAATAAATTCAGCTTGGCCAGCTCTTTAGCTTTTGTTTGGCAGTCACGACGGGAAAAAGAAAAGAAAAAACAAGGTAATTTTTCAATGCCGAGCTCTTTAATTAATTCGACATGATTAGGCTCTGGGACTCGCTCTCGTTTTTGCTTCTTGCGCCGGCCCATAACCTGATCGTAATGAGGAACTTCCATTATTTTCTTGATTTTCTCAGGGGTAGTAAGCCCTAATTCAAAGTCATAAAATAAATGTTCCAGCGGCACTTTCCGTTCCGTAGAAGTAACGGTTCTTACCTGATGCTTCTTGATCGCTTTAATCCATCGACTAAACTCTTCTGCATTTGGAATCGTCGCCGAAAGGCAAAGAAAACGCACCTCTGCGGAACTATAAATGATAGACTCTTCCCAAACATAACCGCGTTCGATATCATTGATATAATGAATTTCATCAAAAATAACATAAGAAACATTTTTTATTCCCTCATCCCCGCTAATCGCCATGTTGCGGTAAATCTCTGTAGTCATAATCAGGACCTTCGCCTGCGGATTGATGACGATATCTCCTGTCATTAAGCCAATCATTTCTTCCCCATAATCTTTGCAGAAATCTTTATACTTTTGATTAGAGAGAGCTTTAATGGGAGCAGTATAAATAATTTTCCGCTGGTCATTTCGATGCTTATCAATGATAAAATCAGCGATCAACGTTTTTCCCGAACCTGTTGGAGCAGAAACGACCACCGATTCATTCATTTCTATAGCAGTAATGGCTTCTTCCTGAAACGGATCTAACGTAAATTCATGAAATTTCATAAGATAAACCTTATCATTACTTTAAATTTTTTATAATATTCTTAATTCTTTTTAAAGAAGAGTCGAGACGTATTTAAAGGTGTTGTTGGAATTAAATTAATTTTATTTCTTTTTGGTTCTATATCTATTCCACGATTTTTTTTATTTCTCTATATACG
>CAZCXW010000028.1:0-15790 GCA_964502785.1 uncultured Methanosarcinales archaeon
TCTAATTCTTCACAGAGCTGCTGGTAGTCTACCTTTTTTTTTTTTTTGTTAATGAATTGTTCTTTTTTCAGCAGCTTTTCTTTATTCAGTTCCTTTTCAGAAAAATCAGTTAGTTCGGTGAGAATTTGCATGAGCTGCTGCAGCCACTGAATGATTCCAAGATATCCAAATTTTTTCGCTTCAATAATGCCATTCTTGAGCATGTTGCTCGTAAGATTATTGCTTAACATTTCCATCACACGTGTTGGTAAATTATGACCTTCATCTACAATTAAGATGATATTTTCTAATTCGATGTCCAATTTGTTGAAGATCGTTGATTGCACAAATGGATTAAATAAGTAATTATAATCCGCAATAACAACTGTCGCTTCTTTCATAAAAGCTAGGGCAATTTCATAACTGCACATGCGTTTTTCTTTACTTACATTAATCAGTTCTGTATTGTGCAAAGGTTGACCTGCTTTTAAATCAGAAATGAGGGCCTTCGCTTCTATAGTAAGAGCTTTTTTGGAACGGACATTATTGTAAAATTCGCATTCGCCGCGTTCTACAATTACTTTGCAAAATTCATTGAAATCATTGCCAAATAAGCCCGCTACTTCTTGACTGCACATCCAACGCTTGCCGATGAGGTCCACACAAACGATTTTTTCCTTCGTTTTGCTCTTCATTTTTTTGAGGGTCTCTATCGCAATCTGATGTTGAGTGTGCCGGTTGGTGAGAAAGAAAATTGTTTTTTTCTCTTTGAACGCAAATTCCAAGGCAACGGAAAGGGCGCTTGCCGTTTTTCCTAGTCCTGTAGGGGCATGCGCGAGTAAAATTTTCCTTTGAGAAAAAGCAAGATTTAAATCCTGAATCAGTTCGTCTTGACCGTTTCGAATGGTCTCGTGGGGGAAAAAAGGAGGAAACATTCTCTTTTCAGAAAAGAAAGGGGTTAAAAAGCTTCCTTATTGCTCTTTTAATATTTATGACTAAAAAGTAGTAAGTTTTTTAAATGGCGGGCTTATCTAGTTTTTATGGTCAATGAAAATCTCGTCCGATTATTGGATTCCTATAATTTTTCTCAAGATACGGATCATCATTCCGAAGATACATTAAAAGGTTTTGGAAATACTGTGTATGGTGTACGATTGTTGCTGGAGTTATCTTTACAAAAAGGAAGAATAACCCCGGAGTGTATTCCCTTGTTAAAAGCTTCTTCCGTAACCTTGGAACAATATTATGGTAGAATTGACTTTGATGGATTAAAAGAATACCGTGGCGTCGTTGCTGTTGATATTTTGTTTGCAACGTCTCCTTTAGTTGCGCGATTAGTAAGTGGTCTAGGCAGATTATCAGCTTCTCAGCCCATAACTTCAGAAACTTCGGCTTTAAAAGAGAGTTTAGATTGCGTTGTGGAAATTTTTGCCCTAGATGAAGGTAATCGTTTTCGAGAATCGGTTGAGAAGCTAAAAATAGAATTAAGGTATGCGACTCTCAGAAGATAATATATTCTCCAAGAGAAACCTTTAAATAAAAACACCGTTTGTAAAATAACTATTTAAATGAATAAATGTTTAAATATAACTATCCTGCCCGCTATTGTTGGAGAGGGGTGGAGATGAGTTTGGGGGTGTCTATATGAAAAGTAAAGCGATATTTGACGTATTTTTTCGAGAAAAACCGGCGATGATGTTAGTGGAATTAAAGAATGCATCAGCAAGCGTCTATGCATCAATATTGGCAAAGCAAATTGACTGCACGTACAGCCACGTTGTAAAAATCCTGCAAGAAATGCAAAAAGCGGATTTGATTAATTTTAAGAAAGAAGGGCGGCTTAAGCTTCTGGAATTAACGAAAAAAGGAAAAGATGTTGCCTGCAACATTGAGAACATAAAAACAATGTTGTAAGTTTTTTATTCTTTTTTTTATCTTCTTCTTAAGTTGATTTCAGCTTGGTCTTTAATTCCACAAACACTCATATCAATCTGAGCTATGAACAGCCCATATTCTCCTACAAATCCTACTTTCCATGGCAATGCAGCCCACTCGCCTTGATATGTTCCTTCGAAAGATTTGGTTGATGGCTTTTGTAAAGTGTAAGCAAGATTTGCCAAATCCATTCTCGGTGGAAATTTAAGAAATAATAATTTATCTAATCCTTCTTCTGCTTTCAAAAAACCTCGTACAACTTGCTCTGGAGTTTTCGAAGCATGATCATAGACTAATCCCTCAAATGAACCATTATCGGCCATTTCAATTTCACCTGTTAAATCTCCTTGGCTATTAGGTGCTTGTTCATGTTTGTAAAAACCTTCGATATCAAATTTCATGATTATTTCCTCCACAAAAAAGATAATGAAAAATAAAAAGATTTATTGCACGTACATTTTCAAACGTTCCATATCTAATGTCCAGTCTACCGGTAATTTTCCTACTCGTTTGTAATATTTTACAATACGCCTAATCTTGGATGATGTTAAAATCATTCCACGGCCAGCAGATTGGTCTTGTTTGTTTTTTTCCAAATGCGCTCTCACGGCAATCATTTTCTTAATCAAAGCAATAAGATCTTCAGGAAGAGTTTTTGAAAGCTTATTTTTGTCTAAGATAGCCGTAACTTTTTGATTGGTAAGAGCTTTGATGTTATGAATACCATAATTATCTCTTAAAATCATACCGATCTCGCTGGGATTTTTTCCTGCTTTGGCGTGTTTTAGCACTAACTTTTCAACTTCTTTTTCTTTGTAAGGGCTCCATGCGGGTATTCTTTTGATGGGCTTTTTACTTCCGCTTTTTCCTCGGGCTCTGGAATGCATTCGTGCCATTATTTCACCTTCTGTAAATTCTTATGGAGAAAGAGCATTAGCTTTCCTCTCCAGTACAGGTAAGCATTGACTGTGCCGCAACCGACCTGCCTCTCGAATGAAGTGTTGATTGGCTCTCTCTTTAAAAAGATTATGTCTTTTCTCGCGCTTTTTCTATAAGTTTCTTGAACGTATGATAATATTCAGAAAGTTCTTGTTTACAGATATCTAAAGTTAAAATGTTCCATTTTTCGTCCATTTTGGATTCGACTTGGTTTAAGACTTGATTAAGGGAAAGATATCTCTTATCGAGAAATTTTATATACGCAAAAATCCCTGCTGGATGAAGAAATTTATAACAATCAGCATTTGCCACAATCTCAGCTTCTTTACAAATCCAGGGAGTAGTTTTATGGTGTCCTTCAATGCAATTAATAACTTTATCTGTGGAAGTTGAATCTATTCCTAAATTGTGGAGTAAATTTTTAGCGAATGTCGAACTTCTTACAATATGTTCAGAAAGTTTTCCTTCCTTCATACATTCTCCTAACTTAACATCCATGAGCATTGTTCCAAGAAGAACGATGTTTTCATCAGCTTTTAACAAACGAGCCAAGCGTTCCCCATTTTTGTTCGCAATATCAAAAAGATCAATAGGAACCCTTGTTTTTTCAATTTCCTGCAACGCTGCTTTTTCAGCTTTCTTGATAATATCTTGCATGGATGGTGGGGAAAAGACCCGTTATAAAAAACTTTGTATTGTGCCCGTTCTCTAATACCATGTTCGCTCAGCTACCACGACGACTTTTTCTTCGGACCTTAACAACTCACCAAAACATTTATTAACATCATTTCTTCTTATAGGAAAAATAAAGAGGTGTTATGAATGAGCGGACAGATTCCTGCAGTACATCCACATCATACGTTGCGTTTTTATATTATTATGAGTACAATTATCATCGCGGGAATATTTTTCCTTCTGGTGCTTAATAATAAAGGGGATTTCAGTTTAACAAGCGCTATAGTGAAAACGATCGGGCCTGAGGGCAGCTCTCTCTTTAATCGTCCAGCAACAGAAGATTCCTCTGAAAATTCTGAAGAGGAGATTAGTTCTCCTGACGAAATTGAACCGGCGGCTAAAAAGGAAGTTTCCGTTAAAGACGAGAGTGAGAGTTCAGTAAAAAGTTCTGAAAAAAAAGTAAAATCAAGTAAATCTTTGCCGCGTCATGAAGCTGATATTATTTTGACTTCCGACCAGGTTCCTGTCTTTGAAGAAGAGGCTCAGTTTAAAGAATTGTTGCTGCGTTTTAATGATCTTACGACTACCATTCGCATCAATAAAGACCGCTTGGAACTTAATGATGAGCAAGGAATGACTAAGACGATTCGTATTCAAGATGGGGTTGGAAATCTACATTTTGACAGAAACGGTCTTTTTCTGGAGATTACTGCTTCACGCTTTGAGTTAAATGATGTCGGGATTGCTGCTAAAGGGCAAATTCAAATTGTGTTTGAATCGCCTCAGGAATACACTTATTTTGCCCTTAATGGTATCAAAGCTGAGAGTTTTGAGGTTGAAGGGACAGGAAATTTACAAGTCAATGATCGTTTAGACTATAAACTTGTAGATGATAAAACTGCCATTGAATACTTTGCTGGTTCTATTACGGCGGATCGAGAAAAGGATCCACTTACTCCTCTTACTACTTTATCCGGTAGAGCCAGAGGAATTACGGTCAGTGGCGATGCTCTCGATGTTGACTTGAGGTAAAAATAAGTATATTTTGTATAATATACCTTATAAGACAACAATAGTTATAAATGGGTAACCACTTCTCTGTAGTGATAAAATGGTAGCAATCATTAACACACCCTTGCAAATGAACTTACCACTACAGAATGGATTATTGCCGAGTCATTATGTTGGTCCATTTTTTCTCTATATCGGGAAAGATCAGCAGGAGGTTGCTGATGGAATTCAAATTTTACGGGAACAAGGAAGATCAGCAATAACTGTGTCAAGTCCAGGTCGATTAGTAGAAGAGTTGGTTTCTCCAGCGTATGGAAGAACTCAGGGGGTTACCGTGCTTTCGGATCTTGTGTTAGGAAGGGAATATAGTGGTTATGATGTTTTAAGAGTGCTTGAACAAGGAAAAAAAAGACAACAATTCCAAGCTCTCAGGTCATTCGTTTTACTCGCGAATCATTCTACTTTAATACCTGGTGCGGATCAAGAGCTGAACTTATGTCATCCTCAACTTCCTGTTTATGCCGTTGTAAAAGAAAATGGCTCTCGGGGGCTCATTGAAATTCTGAATAAGATTGAATCAGGTACGATTTTGCCAAGAAACCGTTTAGTATAAGTTTTTCTTTCGCAATTCTTCCTTTCGAAGTTCTCTTCTATATTCTCCGTATTTATCTAGGGGAGAATATTTTGGTGGGCGGGGAAGGGTAACTGCCTGATGACAGAAAGGACAAGAATTTTCTAACGTATAGCGGTGGCAAGAGCTGCATTTAAAGATGCTTTTACTCATTTTTTTCCCGCTCTAAAGATGCGGTCGAGTTTTTGTCAGCGAATTTAGAGAGAACTTCTTCAATTTTTTTAAGTGTTTTTTCTGCGGGTTTGTAATCAAAATCTTCAATGACTAACCGGTATCTTCCCCCACCTAAGTAAGATAATTTGATTGTTTCAGAGATGCTTTCAATATTTAAGAGAGTTTTCTTAATCCGTTCTACACCATCCGGCGCATATGTCTGTATCTTTATTTCTCCTAAGAGGCTGATTTTTTTTGGTCGGAATTTGTCAATAATTACAGCCTGTAGTTCTGTGGCAATCGATTTATCAATACTTGTCTTTGAAAGATCTGTGTCTCCTTTGGCCACATCTCTGAAGCATAAATATAAGTGTGAGTACTCTTTCAAAATTGGTTTACTAACCTGTTCGTATAATTTCTCAAAAGGAACTTTCAATTTTGTTGAAAGGTTCTTGAGCAGCCCTTCTGCTTTTAACTCTTGTTTAATTTGTTCTAATTTTTCGCCCTTTTGCGTGGAATTTACGCGGCGCAAGGAAAGATCAATATGGCCTTTTTCTCTATCAACGCGCAGTACTTTACAGACAATCTGCCTGTCTAAGCTTACAAAATCACGAAGGTTTCTGATCCTTCCAGGTGAAACTTCTGAGATGTGGACGATGCCGGATAAGCTTTTGTATTCTAATAAATCAACGAACACGGAGTTAGGGTATATTTTCGTAACTTGACAAAGAACAATTTCATCTACTTCGGGATAGCCGGAAAGAGTATACATCATTAAATTATATCTGTTCGTTGAATATTTATAAATGTTGTGAGGATGAATTTTTCGGCGGAAACTTGCTAGGCTCTGGGGTCAAAATTTGCTTTTTCTATTCTCCATGATTTTTTTGAATAATTAAGAATATGCAGGCAGCCTAAACCAAGTTCAGGAGCATCAGTTGAGACGATTTGAGAAAGGATATACTTTATAGTTGTGTTATGACTTACAATCAGAATTTCATCCTTGGCATCGCTTTTTTCAATTATCTCCCGAATTGCTGAAGATGCTGGTATTACTTATTCCAAAACTTCCAGAACCCTTGCTGAAATGCGGGACTTTCCTCCGGTGGGGTAAGCAATCTCTTTGTTGCAGACGAGGCAACGAACGACGTTGCAGGCATTGCCAAATATAATCTGTTCGTTCTTGCATTTTGAACAGCGCACTTTAATGAATTTACTTTTAAGTTCTGCCATTTTAGACAAACTCCACTTTCTTTGAGCGAATACCATATGGCTGCTGACTCATTTTTTTACAAACGGAACAAGTGTAACGGAAATCTGTTTTTTTTGTTGACTTGGCTCCTGTTCGCTTGAATTTGGTTACCGCCGGCTTTGAATACCTTCCAAGGTTGCCGACGCCACGTGCTCTTCCTCGCAGCCTGGCGCGATATTTTGACCCTTTCTTTAATGAACTTGCTGTTTTTTTCTTGTTTTGTGAAACTTTTTGTTCTGTATGCTTCTTACAAAAAGTGCATAATCTTCTAATTGTTTTAGGAATTTTCATGTTTTAAGTAATCAAGAAAGAGGCTTATTTATAAACGTTTCGAGACAAGAGGGGGCGTTGTATAAATTTTAAACGAGAACAACATTTATATTCTTTTAAAAAATCTTGTTTAAAATGATAGATGAACTTTTATCTTTAATAATTCTTTTCTTTGTTATTTTTGATCCTCTTCTTAGCTTTGGCGTCTTTGCGGCGGCAACAAAAAGCATGAAGAGTGAGGAAAAGCAAAAAATTGCGTTGCTCTCTGTCGGCTTGGCTTTAGGCATTTCGTTCATTTTCCTTTTCTTTGGCGAAAAAGTTTTTTCTTTGTTCAGTACTTCGCTTAATGATTTCCGGGTAGCGGGCGGAATCATTTTAGGAATCTTAAGTTTGCAGATGGTCCTGGGAACATCGGCTCAAAGACTGGAAAAAACTCCACGAAATTCAAGTATGGCCATTGCTTCGATTATCGCTACTCCTTTGCTTACAGGACCTGCGGCAATCACGGCTATTCTTATTAATGTCAATGATTATGGTATTCTCTATACGGGGCTGTCTATTACGCTGGTATTGGTTTTTACCGGAATTCTTTTTTTGTTTGTAGAAAAAGTGCAGAAGGTCCTACGCCCTTTGGTCATCGAAGTGGCTTCGACAATGCTGGGGTTGGTTACTTTGTCATGGAGCGTGGAGTTTATCCGTCAAGGATTAGGATTTTAATACAATGGTAAAGAACCTGTAATTGCATCAATCTTTTTTTCATCGTCTGGTCCGATGGCCGCACAGGTTTTTGTGCCTGGGGCAACCACCGTTCTTCCCGCATCTGTTATCAACGCCGTTGTTAAACCAGCGTCTTTTGCTAATTGCAGGTATTTTAGCAATTCCGACTCGTCTTTTATTTTAAGCGCAATTTTAGCCATGCCTTGTTTTCGCCAATCTTTCACTATTTCCAGATCAGACTTCAGCACGGCTTCAACGGAAGCGTGAGCTGCCTGCACGCAGGCTTTGCCTTTAGGGAGTTGAAGATCTTGACGAATAATAAGGACTTGTTTGTAAGCGGCCATTTTCTATTTAGGTAGAAGAAGGAGTATATATTTGTTGCCCAATATGTTTTTTAAGTTCTTGAGAGTATCTTTCGATTAAGTGAAGAGCGCGATTGACTTTTACAGCAGAGGTAATATAATCTTCAGTCTTGCCGCAGGTGATAAATCCTAATAATTGGCCGTAGTCTGAAATAATTACTCCTCCTGAATCCCCTGCCATACCCGGAGCATCACTGAGGGTAAAATGATGCGTTAATAACGTGTCAATTTTCCCCCCCTCGCCAGAAGCAATATTACTCTGTGTTTCGGAAATCAGGCCTGCAGAGTGTTTAATTTTTCCGTTCCAACGCGTTACTTGCGTCACATTTGAATTCCGTAAAAGATCAAAATGAAGCATTTCTATACAAGCATACGTTGGCTGATAATTTGTTCCTGGAATATCAGCTTTAGCAAGTGCAATATCTTCTTCTTCTCGGGCTCGGCAACTTTCCACAATGGGGTATTCATTCCCATCATAAGCACGTATACAGAAAGGCGGGCTCATTGAAAGTTGCTGATTTATTTCAATAAGTTTGATAGTATCATCAGTGTTGACACAATGCGAAGCTGTAAGAAAATAACCCTCCCCTGTGATCAATAATCCATTCGCGAAGTGCCGTCCTTCAATTGTTATTTCCACTATTCCTTTTTCAATCGCGCGCCGTGCTTCTGTTGGTGTAAAGTTATTGGCTTGGTTGAGGTTCTGCAAGAAATCATCTAAAGAGGCAGCAATTCCCACGGGAGAACAATTCCCTAAGAATGGAGAGTTCAGCAGATCTTTTCTGAATTTCATGTCTAGCTAATAAAATCGTTCACTTTAAAATGTATTCTTTATTTTCTGTCAATTCTCTAATTTTGGACGCTAAAGTTAAAGTCATCTAATGAAATGTTAAGAACTGATGTAGGATTTAGTACAATCTCTTCTATTCCTTGCAAATACTCTGTTTCAGATTTCCACATTTCTGGAGCGTTTATATGATACGCATGACTTAAAATTGTAGCAACTGTTTCATATTCTGAGGCCGTACTTTCGAGAGGATCATCGTCATATTGCATTCTTCTTGTTTCAGGATCATATTGGACAATTCTGTAAGGGATATCACAGGAAATAATTTTGGCGTGTGTTTCTCGATTCTGTGCGGAATTTTGTGTTACCGTTCCTTTTCCTAATTGGTTTGCTTCTTGCAATTTTTTTATAAGTAGTAATATTTGTTCGTCCTCAGTTCTACTGGAATCAAAATCAAATTGTAAATCGGAAATGTACATTTTTCCTTGGAATTCAACAATAAGCTCGACTTTTGGATTTCCCCCTTCGGTTGGATCACTTTTGTAGGCTTCAAACTCTCGTATTCTATAAGATAAGCCTGATTCAGTAGTTCCTTCTCTTTGATATTCTTTTAATGATGGTGCAATTTCAATGGTTCCTGAGGAAGCAAGAAATTGTTTTAGTCTAGGTGTGGTAAAAGGTTCTAGAAAGTCTAAGTCTGCTTGTCCTACGACTCTTTCAAGCAAAGTCATCTGGAAGTTTTACCTCTGACAATTAGAATTAGGATTCACGATATATTCTGTTTGCCTTGTGATTGAATTTTTTGAGCCGTAAATTATTAATTCTGGCCCAAAGATTCCCCGTGGAGAAATAATAAGGTCATCAATTCCGTCTTGATTCACATCACGTCGTTCCATTTTTAATTCTTTCATTGCTTGAATTTCCCTTACAGAATTCTGCATTTTTATATACGAACTCGTGATGGCGGCAGTTCCAACCATAATTCCAAAAGCGATACTTGTTCCTACTAAAGCACCTCCCAGAGTCTTGAGAAAGGACTTATCCATTTTTATTTACTTTCCTGCTTTCCACTCATTCTCAAAAAGAGCATTGAAGTACTGCACAAAGTGCGGCGCTTCAACCCAGACGGCGCAGTCATAACTTTTATGCACTTTCTGGTCGTCAGTTAAGAAGAGGAGCATTTCTTTTTCGTCAACGATGCAGAAACGGGCATTGGAAAGGTTCTTTAATTGCTTAACTTTGCTGATTTGGGAAAAATTGTCCACTGTTTCTTTGTTTGCGTCTTGAGGAGCAACGATTTTAATCTCAATACCGCTTTTGGCAGCTTTCTTTAAAGAATTTGCAAGCAATTCGTATTTGCGGTCAAGCCCGTCTTTGGAGGTCATAATAGTAACACTTTTCTTGGCGTTTTTGACCATAGTGAGAAGGTGTTCATGAACTTTTTCACGGCCGCGGAAAGCGCCGCTTTTATCTGTTGGATCGACTAATTTAATCCCTTCAGTATGTAAAACATTTAATTCTCCAAGAACATCGCTGTCTTTTAGCTGAGAGAGCATTTGGTTTCTTTCTTCCGCATCTTGCTGGACTTTTTTCTTGACCCTTTCAATAACTTCAGCGGGAGGAACTGCCAGATACTTTATGGGCTTTCCAACTTTGACGATAATGAAGCCTTTCTTTTCGAGGCTTTCTAAAACATCATAGGCTCTGCTGCGCGGAACATTAGAAATGTCTGATAATTCGCCTGCGGTGGAAACGCCTCTGCTCAATAGCGCGATCCATAATTTACTTTCATATGAATTTAGTCCAAAGTCTTTTAGTTTGCTTAGGAAATCTTTTTGCACGATCATTATATGTCCCTCCATTTGATGGACACCTATACACCAACACCTTCCAGAACTCTTTTGTTTATCTCTGTAAAACTGCGGTTCTTTATAAACTTTTTGTATTTTAGTACTACTTAGTGGTCATTCTTTTTCATCAACAGTGAATAGTCTGGAGTCGTTAACATTGAATAAACGAAGGCGCGCCCCGGCATCAAGCCAGCCGTGAGCATAGTTAAGGGCGGCAAAGGCGAGTACAGCATCATTCTTTTTTTCCAGAAAAAAATGAGCATCATCGTAATATCTCTGAGCCATGTCTAAGAAATCTTCTGCTTGCTCTTGACGGGAATTATCTAAAGCCTCTTTTGCTTTAGTCAAGGCTTCTTTAGTGATAGAAAAATATTTATTTAATTTTTCTTTCGTGATAATCGAGTTCATAAGATATCAGTTTAAATGATTATTTTTAAATTATACTAAAGATCAACCCATCTGTGACGGGTGGTTTTTGACATTCTAGCGCATTTTAGTACGTATCTCTTTGAAATGGCTGGGAGTTCATTGTGAAAGTAAAGGCCCATGGTAATCATGGAAGAGAACTGCTTTTGTTTGCAAATTCTTTCCCACGAATTTATACACCATAAAATGGAGATGCGGGTAGGTTCCGATCCATCCTGAAAGACCTGTTCTACCTATGAGTTGTCCTTGTTCGATTCTTTGATCTCTTTTTAATCCTAAACTCTGAATACTATCTCCTGCTAAATGTTGATAATGTGAAATCGTTTCATCCTCGTGCCTAATTTCTACGTAATTTCCAATAAATGCTTGCGCTGGATTTAATCCATAATAGGCTTCTCTAATACAGTTAGCAAAGCGATTTATAGTTCCAGATCTTGCGGCAATGACTTCAGTTCCAGGTTCTAACACAAAGTCGAGAGAATAGCGGTAATCACAATTTCCTTTTTTTACGTGGCTTATTGGTCCTTCGTAACCTTGAGAGATTACGACTGGACGTTCTCTGAAAGGAAGGATGTATTCTCGTTTCATTTTTTAGATAAGCAGGCTAATGATGCCTAAAATCTTTTGTTGAACATAGTCTCTGCAAAAGATTATTTTCTTTTTAAATCTTTCTTAAATAATTACTTTTTAGTGGTAATATTATCGAACGACATTTGCTATATAACAAAGCGCTCTTCCCAATGGATTACGCATGAGATCATCAAGATGTGGAATAAACATCGGAACTTTTTCTTTATAACGATGATACTTTTCTTCAAACCTATTTTCGAGCGCTTTCTCTTCACAATAGGTGGTTATGCCCATCGCGGTTAAGGTCAGGCCTTCTGTTACCGTGTTTTCTAGCGATGGGTTGGCTAATACTAATCCTATGCTTGCTAAAGCCCAGTATGCTAAGAGAGGGTGCCTTATAACTGCATTTGCTCTGGTGTCAATAAGTTTTTCTGGTTCGTTGCGTAATTTTCGTTCAAAACGGTGTTGTTGACGTACTGCGGCAATCATTCCATTAATCACAAGAATATAACCACAAGCTGCGAGATAGGGATTGTTTTGAAGGTACGTATCGGGAGAACCAGCCAATGCGGTTGTAAAAGCATGCAGGCTGCTGGCGCCTACCACGCTAAGATAGCCTGAATCGGCGCGGGAATCCCATAAACATTGTTGGTCTATGCTCATGGGGTGTTTTAGAAAGCTGTAATTTATAAATTTTAAACAAAAAATAAATGGTAATTATCTTTTTTTGTGAAATGATGAAGAACTTATTTCCATAGTTCATTCCATTTCTTAGGCCAGCCTCGGATTAACAGCAACGCCAGCGGCACGGCCCAGTTGGCCCATCTTTCAATGAAATCCCAGATTGGATCTCCACCTACAGGTCGAGCTAAGGCGGTTAAAAATCCCCAGATTGTCGCCCAAATAAGCATTAGTCTTAAAGGATAAATTAAGGCTAGGATAGCGATGAGAACGTCTACAGTGCCAATCATGTACATAATCTTTGAGGCTATCGTTCCGCTAAAACCAGTCATTGCTGTTAATAATTCAATAAACCGCGGCTTTAATTGCAAGGCAAAGATTCCGTGTCCCAAAAATTCGCCGAATAAGCCGATTCTTAACACCCATTCGATTTTTGATGTTTTTTTTAAATTCTCTATCATAATCTAACCTCCTAATTAATTCCTAACTTAATGATGTTCATTGCGAATAAAATCAATAATATTCCCAATGCGAGCATAACCAGTCCCGTCATAAGCCGCATCCATTTTCTGTTTTTCTTTCTCCAGTGTTCAAGTTTTTTAGTGCTTAATCCTACATATGCCAACAGTAAAATGATAATCAACGGCAAAACAAAGATAAAATTATAAAGTATTAAGTACAGTAAAACCTTAGGATTAAATCCTATTTTTGAAAGCAAAGCTGTTATCGCTAAATAAGGTCCGCCTGTGCAAGGAAGCTCGACAGCTGCGACAAAAATTCCCAAGCCGATGGCACCAAAAATGCTTACTTTTTTTATTTTTTCTTTTATTTGCAAACTGCGTTTGTAAGGGATAGCCAAGGAAAATCCTTTTCCGTACCAAAAGAAATCTTTGATTTCTATAATTCCTAAAATCATGACTAATATTCCGACGGTAATCCCGATCGGCTCAGCTAAATTAAAACGCTGCAGGAACAGGAGGAGGCCGACACCAGCAAGCAAGTAAGTGATATATACAGCAAGAATGTAAATGATTCCTGTTAAAAGCATCTTATGTTTATTCTTAGACAAAGCAAGCAAAGTTCCGATAAGTAATACCAATACGCCGATGGCGCAAGGATTTATCGAATCCACTAACGCAGTGGTAATGACAATAGTTAGTGTTGGTAAGGCGATATTGTTTGAAGGGAGGGCTGATTTTCCAACGTAAATAACGAGAACTATACTTAAAATAGCCGCTACGATGATGGCTAAGAAAATCTTTTTTTTCATGGAAAAGTGCATCCTGCTTTCGTTGCTATCGTTGTCAATTCCTGCACACCGACAAGGCGTTCTCCATTTGGAAATTCCCAGTCAGGATATTTATTGACATTTTTCTTTAAACATAAGTCTGTTTGTCCAATAATTCCACGGCATGCTTTTGGCAATTCTTCTTTGGGTACATTACAACGCGGGTCGCATTCGATGTATACACCCCTTTCTTTTGCGATCTGCATGGCCTGACCAAACATTTTTTCCTGCTTTGCGCAGTTTGGACACCAAAAAGCGCCATATTCTTTAACCCCTTTTTCTGCCAAACAAGCTGCCAGCGCATTGCGTGATTCTTCGGAGTAAGGAGAACGGCTGCAAGAAACAAGGAGCAACAGAATTGTTAATAGACTTAAACTTATTATTTTATTCATTTTTGTCATAGCATACCTCTTTTAATTTATAGGATAAGATCAACATTATGACAATAATAATGTCAGCAACGACGCAGAGAATACAGATGGAAAGGATTAAAATGAGTTCTGTGTATACTAAGTACAATGCAAATAAGAAGCTTATTGCCATTAAATAGAATAGCAGAGACGAACATTTTTTTCTATTAAAAATCGTTTTTGAAAGCTTAATCTTTTTATCTTCTTTGATTACATAAAGTAAGAGCAAAACGATAAGAAATGTTATAATCCCCATAGCGGAGACAGGCAAACCGCTTCCAGGGGGAAACTCGGAATAAATACTTTTATTCACAATATCGCAACTCAATCCTGGGGCAAAGTCACAGAAACTTTCTGATTCGGAATAATGAAGAAATAAAAGATAGGAGAAAATAATAATCGCCAAGAGCGAGAGCCAAAACATCCATCCTATAAGACTCTTTATTTTCTCTTTCCTCTGTTCTTTCACCATCTTTTTAGAGAATGTATATCCTATTCAATATATAAATATTCTTATTTCTCAACGAGAAGATTATTAACTCAAATTTCCATTATCCGTCGCTAACAAATGAAGCCCTTCCATATTATAAGATATAATTGCTTTAATTGTTGAAGAATTGGCTTCCTGATAACGAAGGCAGCTATAGTGATCTTTTGAAATCACACCAATTTTTCCTTTATTTTTTAGGACCGTAGTACAATGATGTGCATTGCCGCTAATATCTGCGGTTAAATCTAATGTCACTGTAGAAATTAATCCTTTTTCATAAAAACCGTCATTTACTTTACGCCAGACATCTTCTGCTGAACGGGCATTGAAAATGTCAGTTACAACATCGGCACCATAAATCATCTTAGAATTTAAATCCCAAGGTTTTTGAATTACTTTATCGCCAAAACTCACTTCAAAATACTGAAATGAAATAGACTTAGAAAAATATCCTCGTTGACCATCTAATTTTGATCTATCTGATACAGGTTCACATGCAATATAATCAGTGATATTACCATCTATGAAGAATAAAAGGTCGGAATTATTTTTCGCTAACCCTGTAATTGGCGCGTAACGTAAGGTACTTTCATACCCTCCCCCAGCTAGACATAGCATTGCAGTAACACAATTTACAGTTCTTGCGGCTAATGGAATACGTTCAACCATTTTTCTAATTCTATCGTTATCGGGTTCTCCAAGTTCTTTTCTAATTCTCTCTACTAGTGGATCCATCTACGTAAAAATAGGGTTGTTCTTTATAAAATTTGTTAATTTTTTACCACTTTAGAGTTATTAATGTGGTCGATTTTCTTTTAATATGAAGAATAATCTTTACTTCGTCCTTGCTCCAGGCCGTTTTACAGTAATAGGAAGAATTCCTTCGTTAAATTCCATTAGAGCAATATTAATAGGGTCATATTTAATTTTTTGCAGTTCATCGGTAGTTAATTTTAACAGGAAAGGAGCACCCATCGATAATTGCAAGGCACGGGAGCCAATCATTCGCGCTTTTTCATATTTTGTGTATTGTTCTTGGTTTTGCACTTCTTTGTCTTTCATGTCATTTCCTCATTGCTATTTGGAAAATATTTGATCCATTTTTTGGCGTAGGAAAAGCGCTTTTTCGAGAGCTAAATCTACCATTTTATCTATGTCTTCCAGTGATAATGGGCCTTCCCCACCTTTCTGCAAAGCAGAAATGGTACCGTCTTTATCAGCAGCAACGGTAAGGCGGGCGTCATACGCTTCTTCTTCATCACAGGTTAAATCTACAAACAATTCTTTATTGACCTTAAAAATAGTAACCGGCAAAGGCTCTTTAAGCAAAGGAAGGGTTTTTTCTGTTTTTTTTGCGTTTTCTT
>CAZCXW010000029.1:0-15396 GCA_964502785.1 uncultured Methanosarcinales archaeon
ATTATTTTTTCAATCGTCTTTAGTATTGTGTTGAGGAAGTTGTTTAAGGTGCATTAGGAGAAATTGGATATGGGACTGACAATAAAAAGAAAACTCATGGACACCTTAGGCTGGGGTTTATTCTCTGGCTCATTGGATTTGCTTTAGGAATGGTGTTATTTCCGTTCGTTCCGGTAAATTTCATAGGTTTACCTATCATTGCGGTTCTCATTCCGTTAATGATATTTATTGCATATAAAAAATTTAAAAATCTCGGCGTGTCATCAGCATACTATTTGCTTGTTGCCGTTGTCTGGGTCATGTTTCCTCTTGTTTTTGATTATCTTTTTATCGTAAAAGTGTTTAATGTTCAGAACTATTATGATTTCGATTTAGCAATCTATTATTTCTTAACTTTCCTGATTCCTTTGGTTATCGGTTTGAAATATGGCAAGACAAAATAAAATGCAAAAAATTTTTCATCATAACCTTTATAAAATACTCGCTTAATTTACATCTAAATCCCATGTGGAGGTCATCTTGAGGCGACTCGGATTGAGACTTTGTTCTTTTTCTGATCGTCATTAATGGAGGTATACAATGCCAGCAGGAAAACATAAATCAGGTCATTATCGAAAAGTTTTTGTGAGAACGCCAGGAGGAAGGAGTACAGTTCATTATCGTGAACGAAAGCCTCAGCGGGCGATTTGCAGCACGTGTCAGAAACCGCTTTTAGGTGTGCCTCGAGAGGGGCCGGCGAAAATGAGAAATATGCCTAAAACCGCAAAGCGACCAGAACGGCCGTACGGTGGAGTTTTGTGTTCCGCTTGCATGAGAGTAACACTTCGAGAGAAAGCAAGGAGGGAATCACCATGAGCCTCTTTACGGTTGGACGAATCTGCTTAAAAGTGGCAGGAAGAGATGCGGGACGGAAATGCGTGGTTGTGGAGATGTATGATAATGGTTTTGTCTTAGTGGATGGGGCAACGCGACGCAAGAAAGTGAATGTCAAGCATCTCGAGCCTTTAAATCAAGTTATTGAGCTTAAAACACAAGCATCTCACGAAGATGTGAAAAATGCTTTTACGCAACTGAGTTTGCCGGTGTGGGAGACAAAGGCTAAGAAAGTTGCTCCCCGGCCTAAAAAGCAGAAAGCAAAGAAAGAAGCTCCTGTCAAGAAAGAGAAAAAAACTCCTAAAACTGAAGAGAAAAAAGAAGAAGCAAAGGAAAGAGCAACCTTACAGGAAAAAGTTTCTGAAGAGCAGAAAGAATCTTTGAAAGAAAAGAAAAAAGTTACAGTGAAAGAAACGAAGCTGTAATGTTTTTCTATTTTTTCTGATTTTATTTACTCTCCAGCATTCTAAACACTTTTTCGATATTTAGTTCAAAAGCAACGACTGGCGTGGTCGTACTCCATTTACTCAGAACTTCGGGAGAGATTTCACCGATAATGCCAGTTGTTTCTTCTCCGATGACAATCTCACCGACGCGGCCGGTTATATAACTCTGATGTTCTATTTCTTTTACGGTGAAAAGAATTGCCAGCTCTCTGAAAAGCGCATCCAAAATCTGTCTAATTTCGGTGAAGTCTGTTTTCTCATGGCAGAGAACTATTGCCAGTGATTCATGTTCGGCAATTCCGGTTTCCGTTTTCCCGTAGGAAAATATTCTGCCAATTTCAAAGAGATTTTGGGGATATTCATGATGCTGATTTTCTTTCAGATTTTTCAGAAGGCTGGGAAGAAGGGCATTTCGCAAATGGTTATGTTCTCCCAAGGCATTCTGCAGTGGGACAATTTCTTCCGTAGAATTCATGTTTTCCTTTGCTTCCAGTTTTGTAATGAGGTGGTAATTTTTACATTCCAATAAACTAAAGCCGAGAAGAATTTCTTTGATTTTCCGTAAGAACACTTCGAGAGGGTCTTCTTCGCCGATAGTGGCTACTTTAGGAATAATTTCTTCGAAATTTTCATAGCCGTAGGCAATGGCGATGTCTTCCACTAAATCAATGGGGTGCAGAATATCGGCGCGGTAGGCGGGGATAAGCACTTCTCCCTGTTCATAGCCATACCCCATGCGTTCTAATAAAGAAACCGCTTCTTTTTCTCCTAACTTTAATCCTAAAATTTTATTTGCATAAGCGATGTCTAATTTCATTTTTTTTGGAGTAAGATCAGGAGTGTCAAAGGTCTTTCCATGATCATGAACTTCTATAGAATAAACCGCCGCTCCCATATCAATCAAGGTAGTGGCAAAAATATTGATAGCAATGTTAATCGTCTTAAAATCAGTGCCTGTGCATTCTACAAACAAGTTCGTGGTCATTTCGTCGATTTTTCCTACATCGTGAGAATTAACAATCGGCGGCATGGACATAATTATTCCTTGATTGTCCACAAAAGTGGTGTACGTATCCCATTTTTTCATCAAATGCCCATATTCTTTTCCTTTCTTGTGTTTTTCCAGAATCTCTCTTGCAGAGAGGGCTTCAGGATATTCCAAAGGGCGGAACTTGATGGTCTCAGGATTTCTTCCTTCGAATGTAACGGGAAAATGAAGTTTTTCTAATGGGTAAAGACCAATGCCTCCTTTCTTGCGGTTGCGCAGCATGGTGATGCCTATTTTATCTTGCAACTGGATTAATTCGCGAACTTTTTCTTCATCAAGTTTAAGATTTTTGGCGATGAAAGCAATAGCATAAGGGTAATATTCAGGTGTCTTTTTGACAAACAGTTTTTCTCCGCTTTTCTTAATCTCATATTTCTTTAATCCTGTTTTGACACCAATAAAAGAACTCAAAGCACGGGCAAAACCTTGCTCGGATAACATATCCGGACGGTTGGGGAAGACTTCTACGGTGATTTCATTCCCCTCAATGCTTTCGAGATCGGTTCCCAGCATACTGATGCGGTCTTTAAGCTGCTCCAGAGAGAGTTTTTTACCGACAAGCTCTTCGAATACTGTTTTGTTGAGTTTTATGGTTGGCATGTTAGTTCATGAAGGCAACAGCTCGACAAGGAGCTCCATCCCCCTGTGCAATGGCTAAAGGAAAAAAGTGAATGACAAATTCCTTGCCGATCAATTGCTGAAGATTAGTAAGGTTTTCAATGATGCAAATGTCTTTTGAAAGTAAAATTTTATGGACTGGAAACGGCTTCATGTCTGGACTAAAAGAGTCGATGCCGATGGCTTTGATGTCCATCTCGGCGAGCTTTTCTGCAACCTGTTCAGGAATCAATTTCGCTTGTTCATAGTATTCTTCCATTTTTTTTTCAGATTGTCCAGTGAGAAAAAGAACTATGCTCTGGCGCGGGATTTTTACAGTCGTAAGACAACTTAAGTTTATTTCTTTTTCACGCACGTCAATAACAACACCAGGGCCATAAAAATGGTCTAATGAAAGTTCATTCAACGTTTTTCCATCGGGAATCATGTGCGCGGGCGCGTCAACGTGTGTTCCGCAGTGCGAGTTAAGTTCTAATCTTTTTTCATTCCAACCTTCTTTGTTGATATCGGCTATCTGCGTGATTCCGAGGGGAGGATCTTCAGGATACGCGGGTGTTTTTTCATCCAAAGGCATTGATATATCAATTATTTTTTTTGCCATCTCTTTCTTATTTTCTTTCATTTCAACCACATTTTTTGCTCCCGCAGTTGTTTCACATCATTTTTGTTTAATTCACGAATATCCGTAATTTTCCAGTATTCTGAGATAATCCTTTCCATCCCCTGTCCCCACGCGAGAACGGGGCATTCAAACCCTAACAATGTTTTTGTCACTTCCGGGCGAAAGATGCCGGCTCCGCCTAACTCCACCCATTCTTTTCGCGTCGGATGGAAGACATCTACTTCCAGACCCGGCTCTACATAAGGAAAAAAGCCAGGACGCATCCGTACTTTGGTATATCCCATTTTTTTGTAGAATTGGGTAAGATATCCTTTTAAGTGTTTTAGATTAGCATTAAGATCAACAACAATCCCTTCCACTTGGAAAAATTCAAAGAGATGTTTCCAATCCAACGTTTCATTTCTAAATACTTTTCCCACAACAAAAAACTTGGCAGGGAGGTCTTCTTTTTTCAGCATGGCTAACGTTCGAGCAGACAGTACAGTAGTATGGGTTCGCAGCATGATTTTTGCGGCCTCATCGTGAGAGTAATGGTATTGCCATCCTGAACTTCCGGTATCACTTCCATTTTCATGAGTCTGCCTTACTTTTTCGACTATTTCCTCCGGCAAGCGGGCTTTCCCTTGCAAATAATATGTATCCTGCATTTCCCGGGCGGGATGATCTTGAGGGACGAAGAGCGAATCTAAATCCCAAAATGCTGACTGCACATAATTGCCTGACATTTCTTTAAAACCCATTTCCAGCCAGATTTTCTTAATATATTCCACAGCTTGATTTACAAAGTGCTTTTTTCCAGGATAGCGAGGCGGAACATTCACTTGCACATCATAAGCGCGAAAAATCTTGTCTTTCCACTCTCCTGTTTTTAACATCCCGGTGGTCAGGCGATTAACCGCTTGAGCGCCTAAATCTAAAGATACTAATTCTTGGCCTAGTTCGGTGAGCTCGATAGTGATGTTTTTTTTCTCTTCAATGGCAATCATTTTTTTGCGTTTTTGCAGTTCGGCGGCAGTTTTAGTTTCGTTCTCATTTAATTCTTGGAAGATGATGGGAAATTGTTTTGCGAGGAATTGTTCTTCCGGCCACGGTTGCTGAAGAAGTTGTTTCCCGAAATCAGTAATTTTTAATTCAAGATTGTCTTCTACTTTTTTAATTTCGATCGCTTTTTTTTGTTTTAATAGCCCGATGCATGCCGAAACTTCTTCCCTGGTTAATTTTGATTTCTTGCTGACAACATTTAAGCCTTTGAGTTCTTCGGAGAGGGATAAGAGAAGGCGTTTTTCCGGCAATCCCACTTTTTGGTAAAGCTTGCCATTTTCATCAATTTTTATAACTTTTATTTTCTCTGTGTGAATTATAAGAACATCTTTATTGGCCAACCATTGAATGGCGCGCATAGCTTCGATATCTTTTACGTTTGCTGCCGCAGTGATTTCAGAAATTTCTTTGTGTTCTTTAAGGACAGGCAATACCTGCCGTTCAAATGGATGTAATTTTGCAATAAGATTCCGAAGGTCCATAGCAAGGATAGAAAGAGGAGTATTTATAAAATTAATTATGTTGTTTTATGAAGTGCAGGAAATGTTGGAGCAGTGAGCGTTTTATTCTTCGAACTATCTTTTCGAGAATGGTAATGGTATTAAATGAGGATTATAGTTGTTTCTATTATGGGAACAGTGCGAAAGAATAAAATTGGCGGTTGGTTTGATGGCCATTGGCATGCGAGAGACGGGAAGCAAAGCCATAAAGAAACAGTTAAGCATTCTTTGGAATTAACAAATATCGCTGGTGGCACGGGATTGATTGCGATAGGCAATACTGATCCTCCCTTAACGACGGAAGAACGCTGTGTTGAGTATTTGGCTCTTGCTAATGATGTAGAAGTTCATATGCGATTTTATGTTTTGCCGTGTTTGACTTCTGATACCGAGCAAGTGAAAAGAATGGTTGACGCTTCGAGAAGGGTTCCAGGGATTGCTGGTCTTAAAATGTTCTGGGACGATTCTACAGGAAATTTAGGAATAAAAAATAAAGATGATCAGTATAAAGTGATTGAAACGCTCGTGCAGGAAGGATATAATGGTGTTCTCGTTGGGCATAATGAGAATTGTAAAGTTTCATTTAATGATCGTTTTGATCGCGTTCATCCTAAAACGTGGAGTACAATTTGCCGCCCTGAAATATCGGAAATTAGTTCTTTTGCTGCAGCAGTTGAAATGTTAACGGAACAAGGTTTTCATGGAAAATATCATGTTGCGCATGTCAGCACTTTGCCGGTTGTCGATTTTATTGCCAATTATCAAGGTCCGCTTCGCCTGAGTTGCGGGGCAACGCCTCATCATCTTTTTCTCAACGACCACTATTTGCAGAAATCAGACGGCGTGTGGTATAAGTGCAATCCTCCACTTCGTTCTCCTCAAACGCAAAATGGATTACAAAATCGTCTCATCGATGGTCGAATTCCTATTATTGAGAGTGATCATGCGCCGCATACTGAGGAGGATAAGATGAAAGATTTACCTGCCTCGGGAATTATTTCTGCTCCAATTTGGCCGTATATGATCTGTCATTTAAAAGAATTAGGTATGGAAACAGAACGGATTCGCGCTGCAACTTTTGGAAATGTTGTTAGGTTATTTGGTTTGGAAAATAGAATCCAATGTGAAGAACGGGAAGTTCAATGGGGAATTTTAGATCAAATGCGCGCCGCATATCCTCATGATCCTTTTAAGATGATATTTTAATGTGATTAATACTGGCGCAGAATTCTTACAAGCCTTGGTCCTGAAAAAATGAGAGGCGTAAAAATTTGGATTCCTTTAGCTCCTGCATTAACTCTTTCTCTCACTCTTTCTAAAGAATTAATTCCTCCACAGGCAATAAAATTCCAGTCTAAACAAGCTTCTTTGGCGATTACTGAAAAAGAAGATTGAACATCTCGAGAGCGTTCATAAACTGCATTTCCGCTTGCTCCGCCGATTTGTTTTCCTTCTTTGGTTGGGGATTCTGGGATATAACGGCGGTCATGTTGGGTAGTGGTATTTGTTGTCGTAATTCCTTTAATTTTTGGGTGTTTGCTGCCAATGGAAATTGTATCTGCTATTCCTCTGAACGTTAAGTCTGGCGAAACTTTAAGGTATAATTGTTGATGCTGGCGGATAGCGTTTTCAACCACTGTTAACATATTATCTAAACTTGCGTGATACTGTTGTCGTGCATCCATCTCTCCAATAGCACTATGCGTATTAGGGCAGCTGATATTTAATTCAAAGCGGTCTACATTGTGCAGATCGCGCATGGTTACAACAGTCTTTTCAAGATCTCGCAGTAATTCTTCCCCTTGTTTTTGGGGTGTCGACATGATATTGATTGTCAGCGGAACGGGGTGATGGCCATAAGATTGTAATCTCTCTGTGATCCTTTCTGCGCCTTTCCCTGGCAGGCCCATCCAATTAACCATTGAACCGGTTACCGAATATCTTCGAATGTTTGGGCGTGGATTTCCATTCCAAGGATCGTATGTTACTGTCCCTATAACAGCTCTGTCAAATCCCAGATAAAAAAGAACCGTTGGAGGAATGTCTCCATTTTTATTAAAGCCAGCAGCGTTCGATAATTCAAAAGGGATATAGCGGCTGTTTGTGAGGTTATTGAATAACAATTCTTCCAGCTTCAACTCGTATACTGTTTTCGAAAAACGAATGAATAATTGGTGAGCTTTCTGCGGATCTTTTTCTGTTGCTTTGAAGATAATTGGTTTAATCGAGTCGTAGAGATAATCTATTGTTTTTCTTGCGATGTCCATAAAGAAGAGTGAGCAGAGGCTTTATTATTAAAGTATACACTCTACTCAAAAAGATATAATAAAAAGTAAAGAAAAAATTTTATTGTTCTAATCCCCAGAAGTGATTAAACATCTGGTCCATGGAAGCTGCAAAGAAAGGTGTTTTTACCCATACGCCAAGGTCGTAAGAAGGATGCACATCTTTATCATTCAAAGTCATGAAGACCATGTGCTGTCCATCTACGGTTACAAAGCGTGAATTGACTTTGTCGTTATGCTTTACTTCGGCGAGGCCTTTTAAGCTTTCAACCATATGCTTGTTGTCTTTCGTTACAGGACAGGCAATGCGGATTTTTACGCCTTTTTTCTTTGCTTTCTCTAAGCTTACGCGCAAGCCTTCCGCTTTTCTGATAAAGCCTTTTTCTGAGGTCATAATGTTAACACTCTTTTTGGCGTCTTTAATAATCAAATCAAGATGATTGTATAGATTGTTCCTTCCACGCAGGCAGCCGCTCATTTCGGAAGGGTCAACTAAACTGATGCCATTGGTATGCAGGCTTTCTAATTCTGCGAGAAGCGGCGACGATTTTACCGTTTCCAGCCGGCGTATTTTTTCTTGAGCGTCAACGTGCATATTTTTCTTGACACGGTCAACAACTTCACTTGGGGGAATGGCAATATACTTGATTGGCTTTCCTAATTTCATGATGACAAAGCCTTTCTTTTCCAAACTTTCGAGAACATCGTAGCTGCGCGAGCGGGGAACATCAGCGATATCAGACAATTCCCCAGCGGTGGATACACCCCTGCTGAGAAGAGCAGTCCATAACTTTACTTCGTATAAATTTAAATCGAAGTAACGCCGCAATTTACTTAATAATTCTTCTTTCACAATCATTTTTCAAACCCCCTCTTTTTTGACGATTAATATCGACACCAACTTTTGTATCTTTTTTGTTACTAGCTTATAAGTAAAGTGAACTACTATTAAAAGGTTGTGGTTTTCGAAAATATAAACTCCGACGTCAAAATTGTAAATTTTTGCGATTTGGTGATTCTTCACCACTGAAGCTTGTATCTCAATAGTGCAGCGATCCCGCCTAATCCTTGCAGACGGCGGCCGCTTTCCAATTCAAAAGTTAGGATGTGGATTTCTCCTTGCAATGCATCGACATGTTTCATCATTTCATCGAGAACTGTGAAATTATTTTCTTGTCTTTTTTTTCTAATTAATTCATCAGTAACAAGGAGAATTTTGATCGCGCCAGCAGTTGCTGCTTTTTGTACATCTTCCCAACCGTACACGGCAAGTCCCTCATTTTGAATTTGTTGCAATAATAAATCAATCAACATTTGTTCCTCTCGAGCTTTACTTTCCTTTAGTACCGCTGCTAGTTCTGGCTGCTTTAACACCTCATCAAGGGCTCTTTCACTTACATCTGAACATGCCGCAAGAATTATTTTTTTCTTGAGAATTTCTGTGGTAATATTCTTAAGTAGATCTTCCTTGTAAAAAGCTGGTGAGGCGATAATAATTTTTTCTGGATTAAATCGCTCATTATACTGATTTAATATTTTGATCAGTTCTTGCTGGAAATCTACTTTCACTTCGATTTTCCGAGACTTCTTAGGAACGTCTCCATGTAATTGAACCAGAATTTCATAGCCACGTTTTTTGGTCAAGGCAAAGAAAGCTTCCTCGCGGTCGAGAATGCAAATAAGATAACTGTACTTTTTCTGAGCAGCTTCCTGCAACTTTTGTTTTTGAAATGTCAGCCATTGCGATTTTTCCAAAAGAAATTCCATATCTAATTCCAAAGAGATGGCATGATAACTATCTCTGGGCACTTCTTCAGGACCTTCTTTTACTTTCCCATTAATACGCAAAGAATGTTCACTGAAACTAATCGTTTCCGCTTCAATTTTGAGGGTGAAGACTTTTTTTACGGTTTTGGCGTTTTCGTCATCGCCGATTTTAATCTTCCGCGTCGTTTTTCCGGCGATGAAATCTCCGGCATCGATAAGATGACTGAGGTACCAAAGGTCATCGTAATCGGTAATTTTGAGTTTTACAATTCCTTTTTTGAAATCGGTGTGGAGAATTTCCATGGATGACACGATGTACGAGAATTTATAAGATTTCCGTAGTTATCCAGTATATTTTACACAAAGAAACCAGAAAGCCCTGTGCTTTAGCGCAGGGATGAATGGCTTTCTGATTTCTTGTGCAAAACACTTGGATGTGTTTGCACAAAAGGCTTTTGCCTTTTTGTGTCACAGAAATTCGCCTATCGAAGAAAGCGTCTCTGTTCAAGCCCTGCCTATTTATGGCGGGGTGAGACGCTTTCGGCGAATTTCTCATGACTTCGTTGGTAAATACGAGAAATGGTACGGCTCTTTTTATTCAGCAACTTTGGCGCTGGATCCGTATTTCATTATTATTTTCATTTGCTTCGGGAATTTCATTATATGGATCAACTTGGGCAATGATGTATTTTAAGTTTTGTTGGTTGTTGTAGAATAATTCAGGATTCCAAACCCAATGTGCTGGGACAGAAGAAATTATTTGTTCTTTGAGAATAATTTGTTGTCTAGTGGTAGTGATTCCTATCAATTTTACTTTTAAAGGTTTGTCGATAAGCATTTCCTTCTCATACATTACATTAACTTCCACCCGCCCTCTCAATGTACAAAGATCTAGATATCTATCGCTCATCGTTATACTTAAATCTGGAAGAAGATCTAGAGAATCATCTTTATTTAAATTGATTTTTACGGTAGCAGAATTTATCTCTGGTTGTTGTGCGGTGAAACTTAGACTAACTTTTTTATTTTCAAATAATTCTCCGTCATGCAAACAAGCATCACCGAGTTCTCTAAAAGCCAAGGAAGCAGTATTTGGATGAGTATCTATCAAAGTAGTACTTTCTAAAGGTCTCACGATAGAACATTCGTTAAGTAACAAACAACCTTCAGCAGGAATAATTTCCTCCTCAAGATCTTGAAAGAAATCGCGCCCTACAGGTTTTCTATATTCTAGGCAGAACGGTACGTCACTGAATGGTATCCGTAATACGTGAGGGTAGGATGCAGAAGGAAGTTCTAGAGCATGAAGTGTGTAAAAATTATCTTCTGTAACAGTTTGTAATGAAACCATATTACCATAATATTTGTAAAAGCCATTGAAATGACCTTGGTAATGATAATTATATCCCATATCATCAAAAGGATTTGCATATTCAATTCTTTGATTATTTACATATCCATTCGCATGCGTGAGAGAATATGCGCTATGGCCTACTTCATGGGCAAGGACTCCTACACAAAAAGGACAATTTGATCCTGGTACTGGGGTAATGTAATCACCAATCCATACAACTCCTGCAGTAAAGTAACCTTCTTCACTTAGTAAATGCCAAGGGCTAAGTGTTCCAGCGGTGCCAGCGTGCGGAATTATAATTAAATCTATATTCGTAAAATCTACAGTTGAATCACAAGCAATAATGGCACTCCACACTACTCCTTCAAAGTCCTGCGGTTGTGGACCGTTATAATATCCTTGAGCGTACTGAGTAACCACTCGATGATTTCCAAATGATACCTCTTGAATATAATCATTAAGTAAAGGTATATCTCTTTGTAGATAATTTATAGGCCCTGCAGGCTGTGTACCAAACTGCACAGAACACACAAGCGCTCGTATCGTTCGCTGCGAAGGTGGGGAAGGTTTAAATGAAGTTCCCATCGAAGGAAAAGCAGTAACAGCACCACCCGTAAGACTTGTTCCAGAAGCGGGCGGTGAGGCTACAACCCTTCCAGTTCCTTGCGTAAACTTCTGGTAATCATGTGGCAATTTAATGGTTAAACTCCAGCGAACTTGATCAAGAGCGGTCTTGAAATCGGCACGATAATTTTTTTCTCGGGCATCTTTTGTTAAACGTAAAATCTCGGGAAGAACTTCATCTCTTAATAATTCGATCTCTTGCATCGTCGATTCATATTCTCCTTGACTGCTTTTACTTCTGACGGTATTAATTTTTGAGTTGAATGTTGAAAATAAAGTGGAACTTACGGTAATTCTATACAGTGTGACTTTTTGTTGTAGAACTTGTACATTCTGCTGCAATTCATTTAACAATGTCGGCAAATTAACCATTTTTTCGACATATACTACTTTCTCTTGCGGTATATCATGCGAATATTGATGAAGGAGACGTTCTTTTTCTTCAGAAGGCAAGTCTTCTCCTAGCTTCTGCTGATATTTTTCTACTGTATCGGATGCGTCGTCAAGAATTTTCTTCAGAGAATCGTCTCTTGCAGGTAAGCGTCTTTCGAGAGCATTTGCTTTTGTTTCTAAACTATTCGTTTCTTGTTGTAATTTGATTACCCTTTCTCGTAATGCAATGTCTGGAGAATTGGGAAGACCAGGTTGACTAACTGCTTTTCCTGCGAAATTACCTGGATTAAATTTTACAATTATAATCGCTATGGTGAAGATCAGTATAATACCAATAAATAAAGAAATAATCCTCCTCTCTTTTTTCATGTGTCAATGAAGTTTTAGATACTACTTAAATTTTCCTAATTTCTCCACACTGAATACATAAAACGGAAAACTCTCCTTTTTGTGCCAAAATTTTCCCAGTGCAGTAATGAATATATTGATATTACTGGTCATAAAAAAGGGCGGAAAATTCCGTGCATTTTATAAATATCTGTTGTATTCTGAAAGGTCATGAACAAAAAGGGGCAGACGCAGTCGCCAGCGGCAGGAGCAGCAATTCTTATCGCTATTATTGCGGGGGTTGTCATTCTGTTCGTTATGTTTTTACCGCCAGGAGAGCGGGAAGAATTGTTAGGCGACGACAGCAAAAAAATAATTGATGATGATGTTGTCCCAGGAAATGTGCGGAAAGCGCTTCTCCGAGAAAAACCAGGGAGAATAGATTATTTGGCAACGGAAGTTATTGAGCATCCTCTTCCCGTGATTAATGTTTATACGCGCACGGAAAGCCGTGTTCTTGCTGAAAAACAGGGGATTTATGCAAAGAAAGGGATATTTTCTGAGCAAACCGGGGAATTTACGTTTGTTCTCAATGATTTGGAGCATACAGGTGATGTTTTATTTAATCTTAAAGTGAGCGAAGGGGATGGTAACAGTATTATTTTTTTGAATGGGGAAGAAGTCTATAATGCAAAAGCAGAGGCGGGAGAATCCAAGACGATCCCATTGCCTCGGCATTTGCTTAGTGAAAATAATCAATTAACGTTTGCAGTTTCATCGCCGGGGCTGGCGTTTTGGCGGACAAATCAACTCGCTTTGGAAAGCGTCAAGGTTGTTGCTGATGTCACGAGCATTGAAGCGCAGTCTTCGAGCACTATTTTTTTAATCTCGGAGACGGAAAAAAGAAATCTGGAAAGAGTCACGCTGCGTTTTGAGCCGGCCTGCACATACGAAGAAGTAAGCAAATTATTTATAACTATTAATGGGCGCCAGGTCTATAATGCGGTTCCCGATTGCGATGTCGCATTTGTGCCTATAGAATTTTCTTCTGAGCTCGTGAAGCAAGGGGAGAATGAGATTGTCTTCAGCGCTACGAAAGGGGCGTATCAGCTGTCTCATGTTATGATTCTTTCCAAACTGAAAGAGATCGAATTTCCTACATTTTATTTTGATGTTTCTTTGGAAGAATTCACTGCCATCCAGGAAGGTGATTTAAGGCTCCGTCTCTCGATTGATTTTGTGGATGTGGTGACGCAAAAGGTAGGTGATTTAGTCTTTAATGGTCATATCGCGCGTTTCGATACAAAAGAAGTTTCCTATGTTGTTGATATCAGCGAAGATGTGGTGCGGGGCAATAATGCTTTAAAAATAAAACCCCGCAAGACTCTGGAAGTTCGGCAATTGCGTGTGGATTTGGTGGAATAGTTATTTTTAGGTCTTACCGCCCTTAACTTTTCGATGAGACTTCTTCGTAAGTTTTTTATAGGTTAGTGATTACATATTCTAAAAAGAGGTATCGATGGCAACAAGAGAAGAAAAGCAGAGAAGAAAGGCAGCCGCTAAAGAGGAACAGGAACGTCGCGAATCCTTAAGTTCTCAACAGAAGAATTTAAAGCAAGAGTTGCAAGCTAAACATCCAGACTATCAGCCTCAAGAAAATTCTAGAAATGAAGAAAGACCATTACAAAAACTTGCCAAAGTTGAAGAGCGTCTCGCTGCTGAAAAAGCTGCTGATGAAGGTAAATCTAAAGATGACATCGCAGGAAAAAATCTTCGGAAAGGAATGTCATGGGCACTTCAAAAAAGTTTCAGCTTTGCTCAAAAGGGAGCCGAAAAAACCAGAGACATAGCAGCTACTGAAATTCCTATCTCTGTCGAACCAAAATGGATAGCTCCATTAATTATTCTGTTGGGGGGATTTGTGTATTGGTTAAGAATATCTACCACTGAAGTTCCTACCATCGCTTTTATTCTCTCCATGTTTGTGATTTTTCCTTTAGCAGGCTATGCGTTAGCCCATAAATTAAATCGCAATGAAGACCGGTTAGCCATTCTCTTGCCGATGTTGTTTTTTATGGTTTGGTATAATCTGTTTATTGACAGAAGTGGAGATTTGAGATTTTGGATTATTTACGGCACAGTCTGTTTTTTAATTTTAGCATTTCCAGCCTGGCTCTCAAGAGGAAAAGCGATTAAGGCAGAAATATTTGGTTTGTTCCCTGCGCTTTTTTTATTTATGGATATAGGATTGCTTCATTTATTGACCGAAACATTTCAACTTCCTATAACTTTCTTAACTCAAGGACTCATTAATTATATGCCTTGGTGGGTAGTATATGGCGTTTTTATGCTGCCTGAGCGATTTAGCGAAAAGCACGGGGGGCTTAATTTCTTTTTTGATGTCGTAAAAATACTTACTATTGTTTATATTATTGGCACTCTGGTTATTCCTGCAATACCAAACGTGGGCTATAAATTAATGATTCCAAGCGCAGAAGAACTCGAAACTGTGCAGGCGCGAGTGCGGGAACAGCTTCCGAAGAAGGAGAATCCTTTTCTTTCCACGTTAAAATGTCTCGGCGATCAGCAATATAATAACTTACAATCTTGCGTTGATAAAAAGCAGCAAGAATCGGCGTGGAAATACACTTGTGAGAAATTAGAGAAACATACGGTCAGTGAAGATAAAGATTCTCCCTATCAGCAGTGTCTTCAAGAGCAGCAGGAAATGGCTAAGAATAAAGTGCTGCAGGTAGGAGGAACGGTTGATCGCACGATTCGGGAGCCGACGACTGCAAAGATTACGTTTGATCAACGGGGATTTGGGCAGGAATACGAACCTCGGTTAGGATATCCTTTCCAATTGGAGGTAGAAAATCCAAGGAAGCAGCTCATTAAAGCGGAAGCGTCTTGTTATTTTAAAGGGAAGCAGGGCATTCCTGATGTGAAAGGGGAAATACGCGGAAAAAATGTTTTGGAAAGTGTTTCCATCATCGAGTTTTCTGATACATCCTTAAAATCAGGTTTCATTTGCCATCCTTTGGAAGAGTTAAAGGGGGAATATGAATTAACGGCGGAAGCGCGTCTCTTTAACCTGAAAACAATTTCCCGTTTAACGCGGGCGTTCATCGGCACGAAAACACCGGAAGAAAAAAAACGGCTGCGAACACAAGAAATTCCACGAACTATTCGGGATGCAGAATCCCTTGCTCCCGCGGATCTTGCTTATATTCGTTTTTATATCGGTTATGCTCCTACGGAAATTATAATTGAAGAGAGCGCGGATCGAAATATTCTGCTGCGGGCAGATGTTCATAATGGCGGTAATGGCAAAATTCTTAACATTAAAAGTTATTTCTTTGACACACGGAATATGGCTCCTGATAATCCTGAATGTGTGCAAGGCGCAAAGTATAATACGGATCTCTTTAAATCAGACATTCCTCTTCCGCCATGCATTTTGGATTATCCTTCCGATTTACAGCTTATTAAAGAGTG
>CAZCXW010000030.1:0-776 GCA_964502785.1 uncultured Methanosarcinales archaeon
ATATGAATTTCTTTTCCATTGTTATTTTCTTTTGCATAAGCGCTTTTCACTTCCAGAACATCCCCTTCTCGTACTTTTTCGAGCAAACCCACTTGGTCATTCCAGAAGACAACACGGATAGTGCCAGTTTCATCGCTGATCATTAAAGAACACACTTTTCCTTTTGATTCCCCTTTGGAAAATTCGCGCACATCAAACTTTCGCACAACCTTCCCGACAGTAGAAAGATTGCGCATTCCGGCATAAATTTCTTTAATTTTGAGATCACTTTTTTCCTCCGAGACAATAGAAATACCTAATTCGTTGGCAATGATCAATGCTGCTCCCTCTTCACTGACAAGCCCGGAAAGGTCATTGATTTTTTCCTTGATGCTTTTGTTTAATTTTTCCTCAGAAATTTTGCCGCTGGCAAGGATTTTCTCTTTAAGTTCAGATAAAGGAATTTTATACATCTTACGTCAACAAGGATGCAAAATAAAGTGTTTATAATGATTTAGATGTTAAAAGATATATTAAGATATTCGTTAAGATTTAACTGCGAGCTATGAAGCTTCAAGAGAGCTTAGTCTGCATCTGAGAAATCAAGAGCAACTTTATACTCGATTGGAACTTTCTGTCCTTCCACATTATAAACTGCAGAAGACGAAGGGCTGCGGATACAGAAAGGAACGACACGATTTTCGCTTTTAAACTCTTCTTTTCCGCAGTTTCCAAAACGCCAATAAGCTGGCCTGTTTTTTTCTCGGCATGGTTGCAACAACTCTTACAGCTGACAA
>CAZCXW010000030.1:786-15218 GCA_964502785.1 uncultured Methanosarcinales archaeon
GACAATTCCGTTGCAAATCTGCTGCATTAGCAAAGAGAGTTTCATATTCTTCCAATGAATAACCAATGTTAACAGAAAAAGAAGTATTAAATATATATTCCCCATATTTAGATTGTGTGCGTCCTTTATCACCGAATGCAGAGAAATAAACGCCTTGATCGAAGACCTGAGTATATTTTCTTGCAGATATCTTTTTCTGCAGCTCGGAAGAGGCATACTCGGAAAAAAATAAATCAGCATCGGGGAAGCAAAAGGAATCGTCTTTATTCCACAAATTAAATTCATTCCACCGGCCGCAAGGAGAAGAATCTGTTTTTCTCCAGCCCCCATTGGCCGCCAGTTCTGCCACGATGCGCATACCGATGAGCTTAGCGACGGCTTCATTTTCCAAGAGTTGTTGTTCGGCCGGCAAATAATTATTTTTTAGAAAGCCTGTCTGCCAAAGGCCTTTAACAAGAGTTGTATCCGGCTTCCACAAAGCGATAGAAGAAAAGAAAAGGCCAAAAGCAACCAGAAGAATTCCTAGCGTCCACCAAATAATACGGCCTTTCTTATTCATTTTAATTCACTTTTTCTGAATCCCGTTAAGCATGATTTTTCCCCTTCAGCCCAAAAGCAATAAGATTCATCTATTGATATTTTATAAAGATTCAAAGCATCATTGTTACAATCTTGAGGATTAATATAATCCTTGCATCCATGGATTACCCGCCCTTTCAAAATCTGGCTTTTGGAAATTTCCTCATTGACATTTAACGCCGCGATGTTCTCCCCATTATTTAAGCGCAAGCGTAGATTCATAATTCCTGCAGAAATACGTTCCACTTCAGCAATTTCACTGAGCGCTTTCTTTTGTCTGGAATCAGAAAAACCATATAAATTTACAGAGATAATAAGAACAATCATAAGACCTACAACTATAATGTACAAAAAATCGACCATGTTTCCCAACTGCCCTTTTTTTGTTTTCATCATGACTCCCTGTTATTTATCACGTTTATCCTATTCATTTATCCTAGTACTTTACCACCCTATTAATCACTCATTTTCTCGAGACGATGCTGCACGTAGATGGTCAATACATCTTCATGCTGCCCCGATGAATTACGGAGTAAGACCTGCCTTATCAACGTGAAATCGTCCCGGTCATTAAGTTTATAATGATTTGTCATCAATTCTTTATCTGCCCCTTGCAGCTGCAGGCGAAAACTAAAGCTCTTAAATCCTTGTTTACGGACTGTAAAATAACATTTGTCTAAAACATCCTGATTGAATTTTTGAGCATCAAGGATTCCCGGCTGCATGATTCCTTTTTCGTCTTTATATGCAAAACATTCAGGAAGGCTTGTGAAACGTAAGCTGAGCAATTCTGCTTCCAGTTGAGGCGGCGTTTTTACCAACCTGTCTTTGAACGTTCCGATGCCAAAAATCAAAAAGAAAATCATCCCTGTAAAAATAATCCCCACGATTATATAAAAAAACATCTCCTGAGGGATCAGGGAAGCATCGTCATCGCTCATTTTCAAAACATCCCCGCAGAGTAATTTTTCTTTCTTTTTTCTCCAAACATGTATGAGAAGTAGAAGCAGAAGAGCCTTCCGCATGATAGCCTTTAGGCAGGAAGAATGGACGGATCGTCCATTGCAGCCTCGATTCCCCTCCTTCAATGATCGCCACTTCAGTATTTGTAAGCAACAGACCATAGGCGCTTGTGTTGTAAGGCACTTTAACTACCGCTTCTCCCGGTACTGCGACAAGGGTATTAATCATCATTTGTATATCATCAGCGAGATTGTTTTTAATCACAAAATCAGATTTAGTATATGCTTGAGCTATGCTCACGGCAACAAACCCAAAAGCAACCACTGCGAGAAGCTGAAATACCCACATTAATTGTCGCGCTGCCACCATTTTTAGTACTCGAGAATAATGGTTTCACCTTCTTTACGCATTTGCAGAGGGATACGTTTTGGTGCTTCATAATAAGGGTAAGGGAAATTTGCCGTTCTAGCATCCGCTTTAAGAACATCTTTTACCAACCCGCGTTCGACCACAAAACCATGACGGCAAGAGTACGTGAAAATTGGTTGATACTCATTGGCGGGTGTTTTTCTTATTCCAACACCGCAATTTTCAAACCGCACGAGAGAATTTACATTCTTACAGATAGGATTGATAAAATTAAGATGATAATAAAGATTAGAATAGCCGCTCCCGATGAGTATTGGCCCATCGTATCGTTCAATAAGAGAACGATCTTCTCGTAATTCCACTTTTGTTTTGGTGACAAAACAGATACAATTTCCTTCCCCTTCGCATCCTGAATTAAAAGGCGGCCGTTCAAAAATCATCAATGGTGGTGGAAAATAACCTGCGGATGCAGTATTAGTTAGTGTAAGATTTCGAATCATCAACCCCATGTATTTCTGCCCCCTTTCAAAATAAACAAAGGCAGAACCTTTATCCAAGACCGCTTCTGTTGCCCGGCTCTCGATGGGCAAAGCATCTTTCATGGCAGAAAAGTCTGAAATGAATTCTGGAAAATTATTCTGGGAGCCTCCGATTAACATCGCCGCAAGAGGAGAAGTGATGCGAAACATAAAATAAATGATTAACGCAGCCATGATTAATCCCACTAACGTTCCCAAAGCGATATCTCCTTTTTTCATCGTTCGTACCATAAACTATTATGGCAGACAAATTCTTTGCCGCCAGCCTGCAGCTTGGCAATGCCTCCTTCTGCCAATGGATTGCATAAAATCCAATTATCTCCACTTAAACTTTCAAAACCTGGCCTGATGATTCCCCCCTGCGCATTATCCGAGCATAATAAAGAGCCTTCCACAGTAGCTTTCCATATGAATTGCGCGCTAAGAAGCTTTTCAGGATCATTTTCTTTATCTTTGGAATAATATCCTACTTGTTTTTCACGTTGAATTTGTTTTGGCTGCAGCTGATTAATATAAAACCCCGGCGGAACCAGAGTTTCACCGCATTCGTCTCTAATACTTTCTTCTGCTGAAATAACCACCCAACACCCATGAAATTTCCAACCAGGACTTTCATCGGTTTGAAAATCATCCTGACAGGTGAGTGAAACCGAGCAAGAGTCGGGAAGATCTTTCCTTCCGATGTACCCTTTACAGATTTGATAGATGGGATAAGAACCTGGCTCATCCGCGGAAGCGTGGAGATGAACGGTCTTCATCGGTGGAAAGATAAAATTCTGAGGAGCCTGATTAGACAATCTAGCCGTAATTTCTTTTTGATTATTCTCTTCTTCTTTTTCCTTAAAACTGCTCGTGGCAACAGCTTCGATGACGCATTCTCTGCCCCCGCCACCATCACAGGCATCTCCATCCTTGCCTAGGACAATCGAAAATTCGATGGATCTTTTTGTATCTCTTTTCAGATGCTCAATAGGAACCGTATCAACACCTATCCTCGTTCCTTGAATCGTTATTTTTTTAGGAAAGCATAATCTTTTGTGAGTATCACAGACTCTAACGGAGAAATCAATTCTTTCTTTTGCATCCTCATCCCCGATATTAGAAATAACAGCCTGGAGAGGAAGGGCAATTTCTGGAGCTTGGGAGAGGTCTTTCCTATAGACGCCATCTTGAAAATTTTCTGCAGGTTCAAAGAAAGAAATAGTAATATCCGCTTTTGAGATTTTTTTTTCTTCATCCTGCGCTTCTTTCATTTTTTCCTCGATTTCTTTACAATGTTTAACCGTGCATTTTTTGACACTTTCTTTCGCCATGTTTTCAGTTTCAATTTCTGAAGGACAGCCCCATAATTGATTCTTCTCGGAAAAAACTCCCTGAGAGCTCAAACAAGGGCATTTGTCATCAGCATTGACGATGCCGTCTTTATCGCAGTCTTCTAAATTTTTAATTTTTTCCCCGGCGACCCCGGTTGTTTTTGCCAGGGATGTTGTGGAAAAACCAATAATAAGAAAAGCGATGACCAGAAGGAGAACAATAGAAATCAGCAATTCGATTGGAGAGAGTCCTTTTTTTGTCCATTTCATTGAAGATAAACCCCATCCCACATCTATTCACCTGAAATATCCGCTTGACAGCGCGCTTCGACGTCTTTAAGATTAGCCAAGACAACCATGCTTAAAGGACGATCCTTATCAAAGAAAGCATTGATTTCGTTCGCAGCATGACCGCCAAGATAAAGCCCGGACACAATTCCTGCGCCAATCAAAGTGACGCCGCAGCCAATGCTCGCAAAACAAGCAACACCTGCAAGGACCCCGCCAGCGACGCCAACTCCGGCAACCGTATCTGACCAATGACCAAACTCTCCCGTATCCGTTGTTCTTGGCAGGAACACAATTCCATAATGTTTCTGCGGTTCAATATTAGCAAGGATACCTAATTCTCCCGGACCGCCGTAATATTGAATATAATCTAAATATTTCCAGCCTTTTAATTGGCGATGTTCGTTCTGCTCCATATAACGGAACAATTCATCCGCGGGAATGACCGATTGCGCTGTTCCTTCTTCAGAAGTTTTAAAGTTTTTTTCATCAATCTTAAAGTCGTAACAAAGGGCGCATGGTTTTTCTGTTTCTGACCAGCCCAGGAGCGATAAAAATTTACCGGCATCGTCCAATGCTTTTTCATGCCGCCCTTCATTATACATCCACCAGCAGCGCGACATTTTATACGCAATTTCATCTTTAATCTTATCCCTCGAGTCGCTGATATCTTTTTCAATCGTTTTACATAACTTCCGCGCCACTTTAATATCCTGCTGAGCCACGTTGATAGTTGTCAATGAGCGGAAGGCAATGCTGTTATGGCAAGTGATTTCTTCTGATTTTCCTTCCGCTTTTTTCTGCGCATAGGAAATGCTGGGAACAAGAACGACAAACCCTAAAATAATGATAATGGCAATCGCTAATTGAGCGGCGGCAAGAGTTCCTTTTTTTGAGATTTTAATTTTTTTGTTTAACATGACTGTAATGTCCCTTTTTTAAGCTGCGAGGGAATGCTGACCTCCCAGTCCGCGCCCTCGCCTAAACAATCATCATCCAGTCCTTCCTGAGAATCACCTTTACAGGTTACAAATCCCGCTACTGTAGGAAAAAAACAAATATGCCGATTATCCGGAGTGTACAAATAACCTGCATCGTTTAAGTCGAGAGAACCTAAACTATAATTTATACCTTCATGATTAATGAGGATAGAAGCTACTGGATTATAATGGTTGAGTACTACTTCCTTATCCTTCCACGGGAGATAATTCAAAAAACTCAGTTCAAAATTATGAGTAATTGCCTTAGAGCCCCCGATCACGCAGGGAACCATCCCTTTGATGGTAAACCCTACATCACGCAGAACTTGGCGCCCCTCGATGCCGCCGCGGATAGTAAAAGAGGTTTCATCATTCTTTTGATCATAACCTAGAGATATGGACGTTTCCCCTTCTTTAAAGGGGATAAAACCGCCATAGGAAGCAAAGCAATATTTCTTTTCAGAATTCATCATTGTGGCAATCGTCTTTTGTAGATTTTTAATTTCCTGCTGGCGCTGAGGATTTTGCAGCGTGGGTTTGTCGGCGGCAATTTCTTTTTCACCGACCGTGACCGGAGGCAGGACATTCTTAAACCCTTGAACAACATCTTTGAGTTGGGCGAAAGCTTTATTTGGGAAGCCAACGACAACAAAAACAAAAACAACAAGAATGAGAAGTACAATGAGGGTCTCCATCACTTTGCTCATCCAAACAATTCACCCACTTTGCTTAGTAAATCTTTAACTTCGCCACCGAAGAAATAAATCAATGCACCGACCGCGATAAGAAACACAGCGATAAGCACCCAAACGACACTTTCTTCCAAGGTTAACTGAGCTTTATGGTTCATGGGGAAAGGTTTCGCAGCGACCATAATTTATATAAAAAAAATGCGGCCATAATGACTATAAGAATAATCAGCAAAATCGTAGAAAGACTTTCCCGTGTGCCTTCTCCACCGCCGATAGCTGCCCTTGTATTCCACACCATCCCGCCACCTAAGAGTTAGTATTGACATCTTTGACACCAAAACAGCATGGAGAGGTGGTATCTGGACAATCAAATGCCATAGAGGGGGTACCTTTAGCCGCACGACATAAATCTGGTGTGGAATAATCACATCTTCCTCCTTTACTCTGACAATCCAGCAATCCTTGTTCTAATTTTGTCCCTCTCCCGGTAAACATCACAATCAGGACAATCATCACTACAAGAGCGACAACAGCCCCAATAATAATCCACCACATTTCGCTGGAAGCTCTCGAATTCATCTTAGCACTCTTAGCTCCAATCGCAGCCGCTGGTTTGTTCGCAAACAGCTTTTTCATCTGACCTTTTGCAATCTTGGATAATCACCCGGAAATCATCTTTGGTTTGATCCTTCCCATCAGCAGACGTAGCGTCAGCATAATTGCGGAGGAAATCCTGTTCCAATGAAGAAGAAGGATGACATTCCCCATAACCAATTTTCAACTTCGTAAGCTCAAGGGAAGCTTCACCTGCTACTTTTTCCACTCCTTGTTCTGTTTGCCCTGCCCTGCTCGTAAATATTACCGCTAACACAACAAGAACGATTAACGCTAATGCGGCAATGATAATTGCATTTAAAGATAACCCTTGCCCCTTTTTCGTGTTCATTTTCTGCACCTCTTTTTAACTGACCTATACCTCCTGTAAAAAGAAAAAGCCTATATAAATGTTGCGAAGATTTTATTCTTTCGAGATGGTAAGGAAAATTCTAATCGCAGATATGCAAGACACTTTCTACTAAACCTGCATTTCGGACCCGAAAAGGGATGCTGGAACTGTCTCTTTCACGTGTTTCTGGACAGTCGCCTTTTTCAGAAACGATATTTATAATTTCTTCTGGTTCGGAAGACTCCGAACGCAGCAGGGTGGAACGAAATTGATAACGTTTATGCCATGCCCCCAACGTAGTACGCAATAAATCAGCAATGGTCTCTTCTAAAAAAACGCAGCTGTGACGATTATTGCAGCGATACTGAGAATACCCCTCAGGAGAATTTATATAATTTTGGACACAATCTTCCAATAATTCTTGACCAAGATGAGGTTGAAAATTATTCTCGCAAACACCATTTTCAACAGAGGTCTTAACAAGAGCGCTGATCGTACTGTACGCTAATTCTTCCCTCGTGAAAATCTTCTTCTCCGTTCCTTCCTTAAATGTAAAGATCGCAAAAAAGAGCATTCCCAAGGTCAGCATAATAACAATAATGACCAATCCCGCCATTTCCATCTGTCCTTGCCGTCGCCGATTCATGAATAAACCTCAACCTGAATGTAGCCAAAACCATAATAATTATTTCCTTGCAGTTCATCGCGCAGGGCGATAACTGAATACGTCGTTTCCTTTCTCTTCCAGTCCGGTTTTACTTTATCATATATTATGATTTCTTCCTGCCCTTCAGCTGGCGTTGGATATAATTGAATCAGAGAAAATCTAGCGTACGAAAAAAGATCAAAATAAACTTGTTCATGAAGTTGGAAGGTTTTATTGGCATGCCGGGCTTTCAGCAGATCCACGCAATTGTCCTGCGGCTCGTCACCACCGTTGCTGCAGATAAGCTCCGGCAAAAATAAGGCTTGGAGCATCGTTTCCACTGCTCTTCTTCCCAGCAGTTCTTCTTTTTCCTGCTTAATTGCAGCCTGTGAATACTTATAATAAAAAAGAATACCAAAAAAAACGAGAACAAAGAAGATGAATAAGACTGCAATCGTTTCAGAGATATGAGTTTGACCTTTTTTAGGAGACATTTTCATGTTCAATCATTCATTTTTGAATATTAATGATATCGATGTAGTATTTAATTAAAATATTATTTAGTATAATGTTACGCACTGCCGCCGCATTTCATTATTTAATGACTTGATTATAGACGCAGAACGCAGGACTTCGCTGCAGGACGCAAAATTACTGGCGCAAAGTGTCCCATACGCTGTTTGCAGATTGATAGCATGAACCAAATTATCAGTAAAGCCATTCACGTAACCTAAACATTCTCCAGCTGGGATTTGTTTTTGGGCGTAATACGTTTCAAGTTCACGCACTTTTTTCGTATAGACTTCTGTTACAAACATTAAACGGCGGAAGGCTTTCTCCATGTTGCAGCGATATTGTTCCTGATCAGCAGCAAAGATCACAGCATATTTTGCCGCATCTCTTTTCCCGCCTAAGGAGACGATGGAAAGCGGATCGTTGCGGTTGAGCCACTCCCATTTCGATTCGGTATTTTTCTGGTAATAATTAATATTATTTCCTTGGAAGCTTACGGCCGTCAGCCGAGGCGCGGCAGCTAAAGGAAGAGGAATCTGAGAATCTTCCAAAATTGCTCCATCCAAATCAATAATCCTAATTTGAAACAAATTTCCAGGATTAATAGTATTTAAATCCTGTAAAGATATTTTTTCTCTGGTGAATCCTTCTGTGGCATCCATAAACTCTTCTGCAAAACCGTTTCCATCGCCAAGAATGAAATATTTTGTATTACTAGATGTGATAAAGAGAAAATCAGTGATTTTATAAGGCAGATAATAAGGGAGACTCCAAATAATAAGTTTTGATGTTTGCAGTTCCTCAGGAGCGAAGACAGGAGTGATTGTATTCTCGACCCGCGCTGGATTATTAACAATGCCAAATTCGCCTACGCCATCAAGACATTGAAAATAAAGTGTATAATCAACAAGACCGCTGGTATCGACAAAATTTTTGGTCTTTTCTGAAACCGACCCAGCCGTGAAAATGGATTCCAGAACATGGACAACGTCGCTTGCTAATTTTTCCTCAGAAGTGGCTTTCTGTTTAAAGACAATGCCCACAAAAAAGAGAAGAATCACCATCCCTGCAAGCAAAACATAGAGCCAATTAAATGTAATTTCTACCTGCCCTGATTTAGATTTAACCATTGGTTTATTCCATTTCATTTATTATTCATTCAGAACCTCTTTCATGAATTTGAAGAAAGGTATGATCCCCTTTTCCCTGCAAAATAAGTTCAAATTTCCCATTTATAATGTCTGTGCAGAGATAACCCCCATCCATCTTTATTTTATAAACTTTCAACTGAACCGGCTCGGGAGGGGTAAGAAAGACATTTTGGTTTTCTGTGTCGTATCCCTGAGACTCTTCCCAGACCGTGCATGCTCTTCCATCTATTGCACAAAGCTCAGCAAGTTGCTCTGGAGAAGGAGAAGTATCTAAATCAATGAAACATACTCGCTTGTAAGCAGCAGGGGGATAAAACTCCTCGATTCGAACGGAGCCATATTCCGTATAAATTTTTTGAACAGCAGTGAGAAGATCCGTCTTAAATTGAACAAACTCGACCTGTTCCCCGCTCTTAAGAAAACTATTGATAGCTTTATAGCCAAAAATCATAATCAACGCAAAGGTAAGAGCAGCAATAATAAAAATAAATACTTGGCCAACCCCTACCCCTTTCTTTGTGGAAATCATTTTTCTTTTTTCTTTTTTGTTATTTCTTTAAGTTTTGAAAAAACATCAAGCGAATTCAGTTTATTTTTATAAGGAGCCGTTTTCTTCTGGATTTGCCGAGAAAGATCCGCTAATTTTTCGAAGATAGGTTTCTCTGCAGAGAGTGAACTTGATTTTTTTTGTTCTCGAGATTCAAAAAATTTTGTTGGCTTTTCAACGGACGGCGCTTCATCAGTTTTTTGGGAGGAGATTTCTTTCCCCGATGAAAATGGCGAACTCATTTTAAAACCGCTGAAGAGAACACTACGCTGTTTTTGCTTCTCTCTTTCCATCTTTGTTCTTTGATAAGGTAAAGGCTTTTGTATAGAATTGTCGATAAAAGGTCTAGACAGTTCTTCTTTGGCAACCGTTGCTGCAGATGGCCTTGAACTCTGCACTTGACTAGAAACAGCTTGGCGCGGAAGATGATAATAATAAATTAAGTAAGCGCTTCCGCCTAAGGAAAAGAAGAGCCCTAAGATAATTAATAACCAAGGCACAAAATTACTTTTTCCTAAATCCACGGCATCTTTCGGCAATTCTTGGTCTTTTTTCGCTTTTTTACTTTCATCCTCGCCTTTTTTAGGCGGGAGAGGAGTATCCTCTGCCAAACAAGGATCGTTTCCTCCTTTATATTCTTCATAATTTAAAGCTCCATCATCATCATAATCCTCTTCACCGTCGGACACCTCGTTAAAATCACTGTCAGGCAGAGCTTCATTTAGAGCGCAATGAACAGAGTTATAAATCCGTTCCCATTCATCGGGCAAGCCATCAGCATCCGTGTCTTTTCTTTGTGCAGGTGGCTCTTCATCAAGGGCGCAGCCTTCGTTGTTGACGACATCGCCTGAAGGCGTATTCTGGCATTTATCGCAGCTGTCTGCAATTCCATCACCATCTTCATCAAGGAAGACTATTTTCTTTACTTGCGTTTTATATTGTCCAATATTATTTTGCGCGCTGTAACAGGCAAACCCCGTCTTGTTAAATTTTAATGGAGAACCGCTGTATGCCCGTGTAGCATTGCATAAAGTTGAAGTTCTATCCTGGCCTACTTTGATCTCTTTACAGCCCAAGGCATCTTTGCATTCAAATTGAACAGCAACAAAGGAACAAGCAGAGTTATCAATGCTAAATTCAACTTCTGGAGAACCTTTCTGTTGTGCACAGAAGTTAAAATGAGAAGAAACGATAGTGACGCCATCGCTTTCGACAAATGAGCCAAGATTGCCGGCAGCATCTTCAGCAGAGAGACGAACACGATAAGTAACATTTTCTTTGAGATTGGCCGTGGAAATAGTAAGGGGCTTATCACCGGCCACAGTGCTGCTTTGGATAAGAGCTCCTCGGATTGATGAAAAGCTCTTAGAAACTCCGAGATTTTGCGGGAGGCTTGCTAATGAAGAATTCATATTTCCAGCAAAGGATCCAGAAGTAGCATTGCTGCTTTTAGAAACCACGGGAGAAGCCAAACGACTTTTATCTTCGCCAATCTCATACAGTTCGTAATGATACGCTGCAATAGAACTTTCATTGGGATGTGTAACAAAGAGGGCGATAGACCCCGCCCCGCAGGTATAATTCCCATCATCAACTCGAGTTATCACCGGGGGTGTTTTATCAAGAGTAAAACGAATTTCTGCCTCAGCGGTGCGATCCGCCATTTTACAACGCACAGGGATTTGATACACTTTTTCCTGCCGCGCTTGAAACATTGTAGTATGCACTTTACTCTGAGCGCCTTGGCTGAAAGGAACGAATGTCTCATTGAAACGATATTCACAAAAAGCATTATGAGAAGTTTGCACAGTAAAAGGAATGTTCATTTCCTTGAACGATTCCCCATTCGGAGATAAAGAAAGAATATTCCCTAATCGTGAATAGTCTACGGTAAACCCAATCTCCCGCGTTGTGGAAAGATTTCCAGCAGCGTTCTTACATTGCACTTCAAGAATAAAATCTTTCGTAGCACCAAGAAAGTTTATCTTAAAAAGATCTTCATGATTATAATGAAGAATCCTTTTTATTTCATCAGGAAATTTAAACTCCATCGCCCCATATTCCTTGCTCCCTTGACCTTCGGAATTGTCGCTATAACGGCAAAGAGTCTTATCATCCGTTTCTGCGACCAGCTTGGTGTTGACGCCTTCGACCACCAATGCAGGTACAGCTTGGGCTTCTTCTATTTCAGGCGGCGTGGGGTCATACTCCAAATTCATTTTCTGCGCTGGACCGACAGCGCCGCCGCTTTCGCAACGCACATAGACTTCCTTCGCCTCTCCTTTTTCCCTATATCTCGTAAAAGCGCTTTCCGGAAAATTTTGCAGACGGTACAAGTTTGTTGCATAAGGATATAATATTTTATGAGACGGCACGCGTTCATAATCAAAATTGACGTCAAAATCAAAATGACATTCAGTTGTGGGAATCCGAGTGGAGAACTCCCAATCAAAAAGAGGAGAAGCGCTTACTCCCCACTGTTCATCATTAAAAAAATGAAGAAGGGGGCGTTCCAGCTGGATACCATAGCCTTCTACTCTAAGCATCCCGCACATTGGATGATACACTTTATTTTTCCCAGCATCTGTAGAGAAATAACAAATTTCCGTAGAAGAATTAATCTGAAGCGCTTCCGTAAATTCCTGATAATTACCCTTTTTGAGAATCTCACATTCTTCACCTAAACAGTAGTAAGTCTTATCGCAATCAAATCCATCTTTTAGGCATTCTAAATCTACAATAACGCCTCGAATAAAAAATTCTTCCCAGCCATATTTGGTCGGCCGAACTTCCCGGGCATCTTCGCGTAAAACAATTTGTGTCACGGGCGGAGTAAAATCAATTTTAAATTGAAAAAAATCTTCAAAAAGCTCATTGCTTAATAATTCTTTGCAGACAACTTTGTATTCCCCGGCATATTCACGCTCCACAAAACCAGGAAGCGGCGCAGTGCGATGCGACTTTCCATCTTCGGTTAAGACGTTAAAAAGAGCAAACTGCTGATTATCGGAAACAGTATATAACTCGCAGGTAGCTCCTACTTTTGTTTTTACTTCAAAGACCACGTTTGTATCTTTGATTGTTCCATAAAATGGAGGAGAAATGATATCAATATCTTGCTGCAAATCGAAAGTGAAACGCTGCTGCTGGGAATTAACATTGCCATGCTCATCAGTGCAGGTAATGTTGGCATCGTAAATAACGCCGGATAAACTGTTAAAAGTGACATTCTTTCCAAGCTGCTGCCGTGGAATATGGTGAACCATTTTATTTCCTGCAGGTAGGATTTGCTCTAAAGCAAAAGTGCAATCCATCGGTTCTTGAACTCCTCCTAACAAGAGTGTAAAATCAGTCCGATCATCAATAGTTTCTGTTCGATTTTGGATCGTGAAGGAAGGCGGAACAGTATCAATAAAAATAGAAGCCGCTTGCGCATCTTCTTGATTAAAATATTTATCTTTGGAAAAGAAACGAACGGTGTAAACTTCCCCCGCAATAGATTTATCTTTAAGGAATAATGAATCGAGAACATTAAGAGTAATTGTCTCTTCAGTTTTTCGTCCGGAGTAAAGAACTTTTATAAAATCAGCGCTCTGACAAACTTCAGGCGCCTCGCTGCTTTGTAAGCAATAATAAAATTCACGTAATGAGCTTTGCTGCCGCTGATCAGAGCTTCGAGTGTCGCGACTTTGAAACGTGAGGTTAAAAGAAGTTAAAGAAAGAACTGGAAGTCCATCTGCGAGAAGAACTGTTTTCGGCGGCGTATTATCGATGCGACAAAGTCCTTTCTCTGTATCGCTAAAACTGGCATCAGAACAATCATCCTGACTATTAGCATCTCCATCTTTAAAACAACTACCTTGGGCGCCGTTATTGTCCCACATGCATCTCCCCCACCCGCATTGATCTTGTGATAAACTAAAAATATTATTTTCAACAGTGATGGAATTCCTATTTGTGCATTCTAACTCTGTGTTATAAGAATAACAATTTTTCTCCTGTGTTGGAGCAGAGCCGCAAGCCTCGCAAAAGGCGAGAGGTGAACTTCGAGATGGAGAATTAGAAAAACAACGCCCTAAACTCGCGCAGACGTTAGCTGTGCAATAATAATTTTCAAAGACCTCGCCGCCTGGTCCGCATAAAGAACATTTATCATCCTGAGCATAATTGTCTTCAACACAATAGCCTGAGCCTGTTTCCTGAGTAATGGTCAGCGGTATTTGCAGCCCCGGGAAAATGGAGCTATAATCTACTAAAGGAGTTCCTTCAGGGCCATTATCAGCGCCATTGACCCAGCGACAAGTGCTGCTTAAACAACTATTAATTTCGCATGCATCTTGGCTGCGATAATCAAAACAATTCTGGACTTTATCACAGCTTCGGCAGGCATCGATGATCGTAGAAGTGCTGTCAAAATAGCAATAATTGAGAGCCTTCCCCCCCTGCGGCGTGGTTGTCCCATAACATGAATCTTTAGAATGATAAAGCTCAAACGGAGAAGCATCCTGCTCTTCGCATATTCCCGCATCTTTACATTCTGCCGTGCGATCCCCTATCCGCGCGCAGAAATTCCTGCCGCCTTCTGCATCTAACGCGGAACAGTCACGAAGCTCGATTTGGTTTTGATCATTGCACGTAAATATTTTTTTGCGATCCTCAAAAAGACAGAATGATTCCCAGCCAGTATCATCATGATGACGATTTTCACAACGCGCATCACCTAAAGTGATAATTTGTTGGTTAACAGCTGGAGAACGCCTATTTTGGTCATAGAGAGCGACGATTTCGTATGTATAGGTTTCCCCCCAGTTGACATCTTCATCAACATACAAATTCTGTGTGCGCGGTAAAGAAAGAGACCATTCTATCGCTTCCCCTTTTTTCTTAACGAGCTCGTAGCCAACAA
>CAZCXW010000031.1:0-14804 GCA_964502785.1 uncultured Methanosarcinales archaeon
AGAAAACACCACGACTATATTAAACTTGCTCAATTAATTAGGTCCCTAACTATATATATATAAATAACTTTTCAAGATCTTCATGACGAAATTTATCTTTGAAGGAACAAGCAAAGAAATAGGATTGCGGCATGGAATCATTTTCAGAAGAGAAATTTCCGCCGTTCTCCAAAATTATCTTGAGATGTGGAAGATTCCGGAAGAAAAAATACTTTCTGCTGTCAGTGGTTTTAAGAGAACGATTAAGCAAGAATATCCTTCTCTCGCTGAAGAAATCCAAAGCATTGCTGTAGGTTCTGGAGTGCCGGAAGATTTTATCTACGCTCTTAATGCCCGCACCGAACTTTTAAACGGCGGCTCTGAATGCACAGCAGTAGGAGTTTCTTCATCGGCACACCGCGGGGCTCATGTTATTCTTGCGCAAAATTGGGATTGGTATCCTTCTTTTAGAAACCTAACTAGGATTGTTGAAATAAGACCAGAGAAAAAAGCCAGAATTCTGACATTCATCGAGCCGGGAATGGTCGGAAAAATCGGACTGAATGAAGAAGGATTAGGGGTTTGTATGAATTATCTTCCTACTGAGAATATTGATCTGGACGGTGTTCCGGTTCACGTTATTCTTAGAACAATTTTAGAATGCGGGGACTATTCAGCCGCAGAGCAGCATATCCTAAATGTGAAAAAAGCGGCAAGCGCAAATTATCTCGTTGGTCATCGAAGAGGCGAATTATCTAGTTTTGAAACAACACCGAACATGGTGTCGATTATGTACCCCGACCCATTTGTGTCTCACACTAACTCTTTTACGGCTGAGGGTCGATTTTGTGTCAGGAATTTCTTATTTGATGTCATTGTGCAAAGATACATGGCCAGATCTGCCGATTATACTCTCTCTACAAATGAAATTAACAGGGCCTTAAGCGTAGTAGGTTTCCCCCGGGCTTCTTCACTTGAGAAGTTTCTCTTTCATTGTCTAAAGAGCATGGTTGAAATGAATCCTTTTTCTGTGGAGATAGAGTATCTTTGTGAACAGAGGGGCTTTTCTTACACTAATTTAACAAATTTTTTAACCTTAGGGAGAATTGAAACCTTGCAGCGGATAAATCTCGATTTAACCGAAAGAACAATAGCTCTTTCTTCAGGCGCAAAATCAGATCCATTTAGTGTATATGATTTTTCAAAGTCATGAGAAATATACTAAAATTATTAATATGTTTGATTTCTAATGATTTTTAGTATATCAAATTTACCCTAAAACAAAGATCAAAATAACCCCAGCCAGAATCAATGCGCTGAAAAACCCAACCACCGTCTTCGAGAACTCCTTTTCACCGAACCAGTAAGAAATCCCGCCTTTAAGAGCAATGTTGGATAAAGCCGCAATAATGATTCCAATTCTGGCGGCTTCTAACGAGAGCGTTCCTTTGGCAAGCTGCGAGAGGGAGATAATGATCGCATCAACATCCGCAAATCCAGAAAGAAAACTGACGATATAAACGCCTTGCGAAGAAAAATAAATTTCCGCTATTTTTACAAAAGCCAAAACCAAGGCAAATATGAAACCAAACTTTAAGGCAGGCCCTAACGTGAAAGGCGATCCTAATTCATGGACTTTCTCTTTAATGACTCTGCTTTTCTTCCACAGATAGTACGCAAAAATAGCCGTGAACAGCATTAATGAAATCATGGGCACTGCAATTTTCAGAAATAAATCTCGATTGAAGACAAAAACAACCACCAGAATCCGTGCGAGCATCATTCCATTTGCCAGAATAACGCCTAATGCCAATGTTTTGTGCAGCGTCTTTTGCCCCATACTCCTTTCCGCAAAACTGGTCGTCAATGCCGTACTGCTGGCCACTCCGCCAAGAAGCGCCGCAATGGTTAATCCTTTTTCTCCAAACCATTTCATAAGAATATAACCCGCAAAACTAATCCCAGAAATAAACACGACAATAAGCCAGATTACAAATGGATTAAAGATTTCGTAAGGCCCGTATCCTTTGTTTGGGAGGAATGGCAAAATAACAAAAGCAATAACCGCAAATTTTAAGGTATCAGAGAGTTCTTGCTTCTGAATTTTCTTCGCAAAAGTGTGGAGCATGGAGCGGGCAAAAAGAATCACTGTTATCGTTACTGCTAAAATGACAGCGAGAGTGATTTCCTGATAATAACTCAGCGCGCCCATGAGAAATGTTATAATTCCCGCAATTTCCGTCGTTGCCCCAGCGTCGTGTCCTATTTTTTTGTTAATGGTAAAATAAGCGATAATAGCAAGGATGCCAATCAACAGCAGGTCAACGATAAGAATCCAAATCGAGACTTTCTCACCAAAATAGGCGGAAAGAGCGCCGAACAAAGAAATCAAAGGGAAGGTGCGGATTCCCGCAAATTCATAACCTTTATTACGATAATGGGCATATTCTCTTTCTAATCCAATTAATGCGCCTAAAGCTAATGCTAACAAGAAATTCTGCACAACAGCAACATCTACCATGCTTTCTTGAACATAATCTTTGGATTATTAAGGTTTTTGTTTAATGATTTAAGGAATTGAGAGAGTCACGGTGGTTAGTTGCTAACAGTTTTAACATTCAAAATACGCAGTCAACTAAATATCAAATTTGCCACTTTCAAGTGCGAAAATTTATATATACTCTTCTTATTTAATGTCCTATGGTTGAAGCTGCAGATTCCAAATGGGATGTGTTTATTATTGAACGAGCACAAAATGATGGCTACTGTGCGGGCGTTTACTTAAACCTTGTTTCCACTACAGAAATTACACCTTCCAAAATCCAAAATAAAGAAGTATCCCCAACAGGTTCTGCGTTCGCCTATATTAAGTTTGATTTCCATTGCAATCATCATTTATTCTGGGCAGGAAGAAGTTCAGGAGAAGAGTGGTTCAGTTCTAGATTAAAGGATATTTCTTTAGAAGCAGTTACACCGGAAAAATTTCCTTTAACAAGGCCAAGAACAGAGTATTCTAAAGATTTATTAGAAAGAATTGGTATGACAACGTACGAGGAAAAAGAAACGCTTGTAGATATCAAAGATATGAGTAAAAGCGGAGAACAAGATGCCAAGGCCCACAGTTTAGAACTTCTTAAAAAAATGCTCAAAACAGGAAGCAATGCCCATTATTGGACATTCACTGGTGGAATTTGGAAGAGAGCATATTCACTCGATAATCTTCTTGAGAGCACATTCACTCGATGACCTTCTCTATAGGTTTCTCCATCGCGTCCTTGTTCAAAATTCTTGCAACCCCTTTTGTTCTTCCAATTTCTTCGCTTTTATTTTTCGCATCATTTCATCATCGCGTTCGAGAAGAGATTGAATATCTTTAGCCCGTTCAATAACCTCCGAAGGCAGCCCTGCAATTTTTGCGACATGAATACCGTAACTCTGGTCAGTTCCTCCTTCCACCAATTTATGAAGAAACAATAACTCCCCGTTCTTTTCTTTTGCTGCGATGTTATAATTCTTCACTTTCGGCAGTTTTTCGCCTAATTTGTTCAGAACGTGGTAGTGTGTGGCAAATAATGTCTTTACTTTGATGTGCTGATGTATATATTCTGCAACGCTCCAAGCGATAGCCACCCCGTCAAATGTCGAAGTGCCACGTCCGATTTCATCCAGAATAATTAAACTCCTCGCCGTAGCATTATTAAGGATGTTCGCCGTCTCGTTCATTTCAACTAAAAACGTGCTTTGGCCGGAAGAAAGATCGTCAGAGGCGCCTACTCTGGTAAAGACACGGTCCACGATTCCCAATGCGCAGGCTTCCGCCGGCACAAAACTCCCCATCTGGGCCATGAGAACAATCAAAGCTGTCTGTCGCATCACCGTGCTTTTTCCCGCCATATTCGGTCCGGTAATGATCATCATTTCTCCGGGATTTAAGAGTACATCATTGGCAATGAAATTTTTTTCTGTTTTTTCAACGACGGGATGCCTTCCGTTTCGGATCTGAATCAGGGGCTCTTCCACAAACAATGGCTTGACATAATTATTTTCCATTGCCGCCCGTGAAAGGGAACAGAGAATATCAAGTATTGCCAACACATAAGCCGCTTCTTGTATCTCTCCTGTTTTTGTACTTACTTTTTGCAGGACATTCTGAAATAAATTGTATTCCAATTTCGCGATTTTTTCCTGCGCTCCCAAGATTTTTTCTTCTTCCTGCTTGAGTTCTTCCGTGATATAACGCTCGCCATTAGCAGTAGTCTGTTTCCGAATATAATGCTCAGGCACTAAAGAAATATTTTTTTTTGTTATTTCTATAAAATATCCAAACACATTATTGTACGCAATGCGCAAATTTTGGATGCCCGTGCTCTGCCGTTCTTTCTCTTCCAGCTGCTGCAAGTACTTTTTACTGTTGGTTTTCAAATCATGAAGTTCAGCCAGCTCCTCTTGAAAAGAAGGCTTGATGACCCCGCCTTCCCGAATTGAATGCGGCGCATCTTCTTTTATGGAATTTTCCAGCAAAGCTGCTATTTCTTCGTATTCATCAATCGTCATCACCAAAGAAAGAAGCTGCGTCAGCCTGAGCTTCAAGCCTTCCTCTTTTATCTGCGGAATTTTTTGCAGCGAGATTTTTAAAGAAAGCAAGTCCTGCGGCGTGGCATTGCCGTAATTAACACGGCTGATTAACCTTTCAAGATCATAGATACTCTCTAAAAGGGAAACTAAAGTTTCGCGGACGAGCACATTCTCGTTGAGCGTTTCGATAGCTTCTAATCTTTGCTCTATTAATTCTTTCTGCAGTAGTGGGGCTTTTATCCACTTTTTCAGCAGCCTGCTGCCCATCGCCGTCACTGTTTTGTCAATGACAGAAAGAAGTGTTCCTGAGGTTGTTCCATCGCGCATATTTTTCACAATTTCCAAATTTCGGAACGTGCCTGAATCAAGAAGCATCGCTACATTGTTGCTGCCCAAAGATATTTTTTTAATATGCGCAAGACTATTTTTCTGCGTGGCAATCAAGTAATGAAGCAGCCTTCCACAGACCGCGATATTCATCTTCTTCTCTTCTAAGCCAAAACCATGCAGCGAAGGCGCTTGAAGATGCTCGAGAAGAAGCGTCCGCGCCGATTCGCTTTGAAAATAATAGTCTTCCTGAAAAGTCAGGTAACAATTTATTTTTTTTAGTTTTTCTAAAAATTCTGCATCTACTTTCAGGCTCTCAGGTAAAACACATTCCCTGGGCATCAGCCTTGTCATTTCGTGAAACAATGGCTGCGCGTGAGGGTAGACAGTGGTAAAAAATTCACCGGTTGAGATATCGCAAAAAGCGGCGGCTATTTCTTCGCCAAATCGTGTGAGCGCCATGATATAATTATTTTCTTTTTCGTCTAACAGGGCTGATTCGATAACTGTGCCTGGGGTGACAATACGCGCCAAGCCTCGCTTCACTAAGCCTTTTGCTTTTTTGGGATCCTCTAACTGCTCAATAATTGCCACTTTGTAGCCTTTCTTAATCAGCCGCCCGAGATATGTATCTAAAGCATGAAATGGAATACCGGCCAGAGGCGCTCTTTTTTCTCCCTGTCCTCTTGCGGTAAGGGTTATTTCCAATTCCCTTGCCGCCGTTATCGCATCTTCATAGAACATCTCATAGAAATCACCCATCCGCAGCATGACCAGACAGTCCGGATTTTCCTTCTTTGCCGCCAGATATTGTCTCATTCCTGGGGTTAAGTTTTTTGGATCAATATTGAGAACACTTGTATCTACCACTTTACACTGAGAAAAGAATTTATTTTTAACTTTTATGGCGGTTGAGAGGTATTAACACTTTTTTCCAGAAGTATTAGAAAAGGGCAGGAGAAGTAATCCAATAACGATTCTCTGAATTACCGTTTATATTCTCTATTTTGTAAAAAAAGATTTACGAAACCAGCTATTCCCTCTACTTTTTCTAATGCTTTATCGATTATGACAACATACACACTCGCTGCCATAATTGACGACCAAGGGGGCATATCCAAACTCCTCGCCACAATGTACGTTTTTTCAATTTCTCCTAAAAAAGGATAATTCTCTTTCTGGTCGAGAATAATATCAACGATACTTCTTCCAAGGGCGTATATTTTATTTTTCATCAGAACTTGCCGCTAATTTTATAAACTTCTACAAATCTTTTCAGGCATGCACCGCCGTTTTAAATTTCTTTTGTTTCTCTTTTTGTTTTTTAGTTTACAAATCATAAGTTTAATAGGTGCACACGGCTCTTCTTTAAATAAACTCCCTTCCTCAGCAGGATATCTTGTTAACAATTATCTACAATCTATAGGTTCGAGACAAGGCGTTTCTCTGGAGATATTTCAATCAGTTTCTCCGCATCCTTTCTTATGGTCATCGATGATCATTTCTAATTCTTCTGTTATTAATGGCATAACTGCGCGGCAGAATTGTTCTGCAGTTTATATTATTGGCAGAGACAACAATTCCCCTCCTCATTATTTTGTTAAAAGTATTGATCTATTTAACCAGCAAGTAAATAACTTTCCTGTAAATCTGAATAATAGCCATTCTCTTGGAAGTCAAGCGCTTGCGCTTTCTGCTGATTGCCGCAAGATTATTATTGCGCAATCTGATGTGCCTCCATTTCAAATCCTCCCTAATTCAGGAAGAACAGTAAAATTTACTGCCATTGATGTGGGAAGCCAACTACAAGTATGGAATACCCTGGAAATGCCTTCTATTACTGGAATAATTGAAGCGATGGATATTGCTGTTTTAGAAACAAGCAGAGGTCAAGAGGAAACTCTTTTTGTTTTAAGTTCTAGTCAGGAAGTAAAAATTCTTCCCAACAATCAAATCATTGTAAATCCTATTTTCAAACTCAGTATTTTTACATTGGATTATTCTTCTTTTCCATTTCTCCAATGGCGGGGATACCGAGAATTTGTCTTTAACAATCAAGAAATTCGCTCACCTATCGGGGCAAAAAAATTAGTTGCGACATCACGAGCTGTTTATTTTCTTTCCTCTTCCACAAATTCTTCAGAGACTCTTCTGAATAGTCTTGAACTGGAATCACCAAATCATAACCTTCCTTCCATAAAAACTTATCGTTATCCTTCATGGATACCTAGAGCCATAACAGTCTTACCAGATGAAAGAAGTGATAAATTGTACTTATTACTAAAAATAGGCGGCGGCCGTAGTGATTATTCGGTATTGAAATTTGATGCCTTGACTAGATCCTTTACGGCAAAAGCGCATCATCTCTGTCAGGATGCAAAAGATTTAGCAGCAGATGGAAATTATGTATTTGTTGTCTGCAGAAGTTCTGTTGTCGTGTTAGATAGTGAAACACTATCAGTTGTTCCTATTTCATTTAATTTTAGGAATCCATATCTGATGGTGTTTGCGAAGGGATGAGTTATTTATGGGGTTTCATTACTACTCATAAATAGTTACTGCCCAAAGATTTATAAAGCATATATCATTTTCTAGCAAATCATGAAACATGAATTAGCCGATGTAATTTCTTTATTGGATAGGAGAAAATCCATTGAACAAGGAAAAAACGCAGCAGTTTATCATGGTGAGTATCCCATTTTTGAAGGAAAAATTTTGAATGTTGGTCCTGAAATCTTTGATAAAGATCGGCATCTAACTGTAATTTCCTATTTACCCCCTGGCAGGGAACTTCCAAAGCCTGATTTAGGTAGACTCTTACTTCCAGATCTTAAAGGTGATTATGTTGTTGAACACGAAGCGGAATGTCAAAAATTAATAGAAAAAGTTGTAGTTCCTTTTTCTGTAAATCCTGCAGTCTTCACTAACGCTCGTGTTAAAGGGTCTATTAAAGAAGTCCAGCCACGTATTAGTGCATATGTTCTTGAAGTGTTAGTGGATGAAAAAGAATTATCTGCTGTAAATCTTTTCTTAGGCCATTCAACTGGCTCGAGATTTGCTGGATTTCAATATATTGTTGTACTACCATAATCCCGGTTTAGACAACATTTTTTAAAGAATCTATATTTTTCAATATTATGGTTACACTTGCCTTTGAAACTCTTTCCTTTGCACAAAAAGTAGATACGGTAGAAGTGACACTCTTAAAACTCTTCAAAACATCTATTCCGCAAGAAGAATTAGAAGCAATAGCTCCTTTTGAAGTGAAGGATGCTCACACCCTTGTGTTTAAGCATAAAGACCAAGAGAAAGTGGAACTAAAGTTTTCTTTCCTCCTTGAAAAATACTTTGAGAATCTTATCAATAAATTAACAGGGAACAAAGTTACGTACATTCACCGCAATTCTGGCATTCCTCTTATTGGCAATGTCGCTTTTGGCATTGTCCATCGTGGTTCTTCAATTATTGAAATTAAGCCCGTTACTTCTTGCAACCTTGATTGCATTTATTGCTCTATCTCTGAAGGTCTTTCCTCCACAAAAAATGATTTTGTTGTGGAAAAAGATTATTTGATTGAAGAATTACAAAAACTTCTCGATTTCTTAGGGGAAAATGTTGAAATTCATATCGGCGTGCAGGGAGAACCATTTCTTTATGCGGATATGGAGAATTTGATTGCTGATTTGCAGAAGATGAAACAAGTGCATACTATTTCAATAGATACAAACGGGACACTCTTAAATAAGGAAAAGATTGATATTTTATCTAAAAATACGAAACTTCAACTTAACCTTTCCCTTGATGCGATTGATGAAGAGATTGCCAAGAAAGTGGCGGGTGTCAACAACTACAATATTAACCATATCAAAGATGTTATTGCTTACGCTTCAAAAAAATTGAATGTTATCGTTGCTCCGGTGCTTACGGAAGGGTATAATGAACAAGAAATGGAAAAAATTATCCAATGGATAAAAACACTCCATCCGCAGCCAAAATTAGGCATTCAGAATTTTCTCCGTTATAAAACGGGAAGAAATCCTGGCAAGGAAATTTCTTGGGAGAAATTTTATGCAATGATTGAAGAATGGGAGAAGAAGTTTGAGATTAAATTGCGCTGGCGGAAAGAAGATTTTAATATTCGCGAAATTAAGGATTTACCTAAACCTTTTCATGTAGATGAGATTGTAAATGCCACGATTAAATGTGTAGATCGCTTTCCTGGTTCTGTGCTTGCTGTGGCTGGAGGTAGAACCATTTCTGTTCCTGGCTGCGAATTTAAGAAAAATAAGAACATAAAAGTGAAAATTACCCGTGATAAGCATAATATTTTTGCTGGAAAGTTGATTACTAATTAGTGGTATATTAAAGAAAAGTTTATAAATAAAATCTCCATTTTACGTGGCATGAAATACTACTCCGAAGAAGAATTAAGGGACGTAGGAGAAATAGTGGGACAGAGTTTTCGAGATCCCCGCTATTTACCTAGCAGGATTGGATTCGACGATTCTGATCGCCGCGTCCGATTGTTACTTTCACACCTCTTAGCTAAGCTTGAAGCTCATTCAAGACTATCGCAAAATCAGATCAATGCCCTTCTTAATACTACTATTAATTATGAAGCGACTATTCGCGTGAATTCTGAAATTTCGAGAGGATTTATTGATTCTTATGTCGTAAGTATGGGTCAATTCTTAGATGAGACTTATTGTTATAACCAAGTTATACAAAAACGAAGCAGGTCAAACAGCATGATTCAAGCTTTTCAGAAGAATATGGCATTAATGAAACAAGAAGTTGATGCCATTCAAACTGGTAGCAGATATATCTTAAGAATTTCTTTACAAAGGCCTTTAATGATTCTTGATCCCGCATCCAATAAAAAAGAGTTCTATGCTCCCCTCGTTGCAGAGAGAACGCATCTCCAAGGAGCTCGTGATAATCTAAGGAAATTAGAAACATCATATACGCAATTATATGGTTCAAAAAAAACAGAAGCCGAAGCAAAATATGCACATTTAAGATCATCATCCTAATTTCACATGGCAAACAAACAACTTGATCTCTTTACTCCCCTAAAAAGTATAGATACTATAACTGCTCCAGCTGTTCTCAACACAGATCCAGCATTCGGTTTCATGAATGAAAGTGTACCCACCAGATTTGCTGATTTCGTTCGTGCCCGTTCTGATATAGATGATCATTCCAATTTTTCGCTTATTAAAAGAGCATATCGTGGTTATTATCAAGTTGAAGTTGCAAAAGTACAGGGTATTCCACAAGAAATATTACAACAGCTTAATACCGTTGACATTCTGGCTTTGTATATTGGGATTCAAACATTAAAAGGGGAATTTATTCCTAAGGCTGAAGATTTAATTGGCGCGCCTCTAGGAAAGTTGATTTCTGCTCTCGTTGCGGTCGGATATGTAATGCCGGCAGATGATGCAGCTACAGCGGTTCATCTTATGAACAGTAAAAATGTAGGTTTTTCTAATCATCGTCATAATCCACCTATTGAACAGCGTATAAATGGCCTTTCTGAAACAACGAAAGTACAATTCCTTCGCGCTTTTTATACCCCTAAATTTTTTTTCCAAGAGTACAAAGAGTATGATGTTTTTGATACCATTTACATGCGTTTTCATAGTGCTTCTGGTTTGGCAATCGATTCTAATGACTCTCGTGATGCTTATGCTCATGCTTTCGTTGAACTTATAAAAGAAAAACAACATCGAGGTAATGATTTTAACGCAGATAGATTCACTGGTCGTATTGTTCAAAGCGAATCAACAGAGGGGCTTGAATATTTTGTCCAGAGAAATATTGTTATTATTCCTGAGATGACAATAAGTGGCAGACAAAGATCTGAAAAACGATTTGAAAACTATAACTGTTCCTGTCCTCATGGTTATAGAAAGATGTATGCTCCTCCAGCAAAAAAAGATGAATGCAAACATATCGCTCATTTTAGAAAGGATTTGATGGTTTGATTTATACTAAATGATAAGAAATTCACATTGTTCCTCTTTATAAATGGCTAGAACAATCTTAATATTTTAATCCAATTTTGAGGTAACGTGTAGAAAAGATATTGGGAAGTTATCTATAAGCTATGTAGCATTCTATCCGCGGCTTCAAGTCTCCTAGCAGCTGTTTCAAATCTATATCTTTCTCGCTGGTCTGAAGAAAAATGTCTTAGAATTCCATCATCATGGTCGCGAAACAATTGATCCACAGAATTAAATGGAAATACTGACGTTCTTTCAAGCATATTCTCTAAGATTATTCTCTGCGCTCGTGGAAAATATCGCCGCATATCCTCCCCAGAAATAAATCTCACATGCCTCGTGTCTGGTGAAATTCCCACTACAGAAACATATCCCATCGCTGGATATCCACCATCAATGCCTGGATAAACAGCATAAATTTCTTTGTCAATACCTTCAATAGAATGCCTGAGAATTTGTGGATCTAAATTACCTAAATGTGCAGCGCAAATAGCAGCATGAGGCAAAACTAATTTAGAATCTTTACTTGGAATAGTATCACCGCTTTTTCTATCGCCGATAAGATAAATCAAACTAAAATCTCTTTTAATTCCTTTATCATCTTCAGCGCAGGTTAACATAAATTTACTAAGAAATAATTCTATTTAAACTATTCTATTATACAGTATCTATCTTCCCCAGCACGAATTCTTTCAATTCTTGAGGCCAATCTTCTTCAATTTCTTTACGATATTTTTTGCACTCTTTTATTACTTCTCCACGCATGGAACCATTTTCAATCAACTTAACAAGTTCTTCTTTTGCATAGACGGGAATATGTTTTAAACTCCATGCTTGTATTTTTAATTTTTCTTTATATTCATCTTTTGCTTCATCTTGCTTTTTCTGTGCATCAGTCCAAAATTGCGTATATGAAAACTGTTTTTCTTTTTCTTTTAACTTCTTCTTTCCTTTCTTCAATTCAATTCTGGCCATCACTTCTTGATGCATGCGTCTTAAGAATTCCTGCTTATCTTCTACTTTAATGACATCACTATATCCTGAAGCAATTAAACCAAAAGCAAATGGGCTGGGAATATCCGTTGGCATTTCTTCCACACTTATTTTTTCATTGATCACGCCTTGGATGATCTGCTGCGCATGTTCATAATCCATAATATCTTCTAAAACTTCGCGTCTGGCCTCCTGCAGAATAGGAAAATTATTGCTGATTCTTTTCACGGCATTAAACAAAATCCTGCTGCCAATGTGCATCCTTCCCACATTTTTCTTCTGCCCCATATATTGCCGCAAGATCATTAATGACCTTGTCGCGCAATGGCGGAATCGCCGCTGCAAAACTTCGCTTCGTTCAATCGCATCTTCTAAAATCTGACGGAAATTTTCTGTTTTTAACAACGTAAAAGCGCGTGAGGCATTAAAGTGCTGCTCTGCCGCAAGATAAAATCCATTATCGGTGATGCCGATTTCTACATCACGATGCTGAGATCTGCCAATGACGTAGGCAAGAGATCGTGATAAACAATCATTAACTCGCCTGCCAAACAAAGTGTGAAAAATAACATATTTCCTTCCCCTATCTTCATAGCTTTCAATCACGATTTTCTTATCATGGGGGATTTTACTGAAATGGTATTGTTCATAAAAATAATTGTAAACACTTGCTGCCGCTTTTTCGTCAACATAGAGGAATTCATTGATAAATTTTGTAATCTCTTCTTCCGATTGTTTTTGCGCAAAACGTTCGTTCATAAGTCTCCTAAATCTTGAAATTTCCATTGCTAAGTCAAATGATAAGGGAAGCATTTCAGAGAACCAGTTAGGGACAGTAGGCGGCCTGTTGACAGAAGTGCTCACCTGCGCGGTCATCCCGCGGGAAAATTTAAACATGTAGACATTTCCTCCCAAAACAAAAACATCGCCGGGGCGCAGCCGTTCTAAAAAACCTTCGTCAATCATCCCCACAATCTGCTCTCCAACTTTAACTGTAATGTACGTTTCTTCGGGGATTGTTCCAATGTTTGTCATGTACACTACTCTCGCCATTTTGCCTTTCTTGCCGATATTTCCTGATTCTTCATCATACCAAATTCTCGCGTACACATGGCGTTCTTCTAAACTGACATATTGTCCTGAAAGGAATTTTATGAGTTCAAAGAAATTGTTCCATTCTAAAGTATGAAAACAATAACTATTCTTGATGAGATGGAACAGGTCATAAATGTTAATGATTTCATTGATGGCAATACCAAAAATGTGTTGTGCGAGAACATCTAAAGCATTCGTGGGAATATGCACGTGATCGATTTTCTTTTCAATTGCTGACTTTAATAACAGCGCGCATTCAACGAGATCATCTCTATCCATAACAATAATTCTTGCTTTCACAGTGCTGTGCAATTGATGTCCGGCTCTTCCTGACCTTTGAAGAAAGCGGGCCACTGATTTAGGACTGCCTAAACAGATGACGAGATCAATGTAGCCTATATCGATGCCTAATTCCAAAGAAGTCGAAGAAACAACTACTTTTAATTTTCCTTCGCGCAATTCCTGCTCTGTTTTAAAGCGGTTTTCCTTGCCGAGACTGCCATGGTGCGCAGCAATTCTTTCGGCATACTCTGCGGGAAACATTTCTTTCAAGTTATGCACAACCCTTTCAGTTGCGCTCCGTGTATTCGTGAAAATTAACGTCGTTTTGTGCTCTTGAATAAGGCTGTGAATGGCATCATACATTTTCCGGTGCTTCAGCGCATACTCGCTTTCGATGAGGCTTTTCACAGGACTAATAACTTTAAGGTCCATATTTTTGACAAACTGCGCATCTACAATCTGGCAGTCTCTGGCTTCATCTCCTTTGAAACCGACAAGGAATTTAGCGATTTCTTCCAAAGGGGCAATCGTTGCTGATAACCCCACTCTTGTTAATGCAGGAGACAGTCGTTGCACACGTTCCATCGTCATGCTCAAGTGCGTGCCCCGTTTATTTTCTGCTAAAGCATGAATTTCATCAACAATAAGCCATTGAATATCCGCCATTTTTTCTTTGAATTTAGGAGAATTAATCATAATCGCCAATGATTCTGGGGTGGTGATAAGAATATGAGGTGTGTGTTTCAACATTTTTTGTTTTTCAGAAGCAGTCGTATCACCGCTGCGTACACCAATTCTTATCCCTAGTTTTTTACTAATTTGCTCTTCCATTTGTTTTAACGGTTCAATAAGATTTACGGAAACATCAGCACCTAGAGCTTTCAATGGAGAAACATAGACACAGTATACTTTATCTTCGAGAATTCCTTTCTGTGCTGAATCAATAAGCTCATTAAGCACAGAAAGAAAGGCCGTTAATGTCTTTCCGCTTCCCGTTGGTGAAGAAACGAGAACATTTTTTCTGCTGTGGATGGGATACACAGCCAACAATTGCGATTGCGTAAACTCTTTGAATTTACTAAAAAACCAATCATTGACAATGGGATGAAGGATAGACTTTACTTGGAGTTCCGTGTATGGTTCCTGCATTACTTCAATCATCTTTCCACCTTGGTAAAGGGGTATAGTATCTATTTTTACGAATCATCGTATAGAAAACATCTATTTGAGAATTAATTTATCTATTTTATTTATAAGCCTTATGCAGGGTTGACCAGTGGGTAGCAACTCTGTTACACTTAAATCATGAAAATATTCTTTCACGCGCAAATCGATAGACTTCTTCAGCAGGATATCCAAATAGTAAGCCTAATGAGACATGTTATGCTGTAGTCTCGTCTCTTAATCCTTTCAAAGGAAGTTTAGCTATTGCTTTCCCAGGTGTCCAAGCATGAATTCTATCATACACCATTTTCAAATCTTCCTTTGCAGCACTATGCAAATCAGCAAAATTGTCAACGAACTCTTTCTCAGAGAAAAAATCAG
>CAZCXW010000032.1:0-14654 GCA_964502785.1 uncultured Methanosarcinales archaeon
AGGGTGATTGAAGACGGCATGCCGGCATCCGAGATCGACATCTGTAGAAATGACCTTCCCGACAGAATATACGGGGAAGCCATCGGCTCAAACTATCAAGGGCAATGCGGTCCGCGTCCGAGCAAGTTCTTTAAGCAGAGTTGGTAGTTTTTACTACTAATCTCACTCTGGCGCAGATCAAGCAGAAAAATTAGAATCTCTGATAAGAGAAGCGGATGTGGTGAGCTTTGAGACTGCAAACTGGTGAATCATTAATGCCAACATTCTTGTTTCTTTCTGCCCATTTAATTCGGAAACTAAACTAAGAAAAAACTGTTCTTCGGATATAGTTTTATGTTTTATCATATTCAGTACTTTAAAAACGCCATAATCTTTATAAACTTACATATCGAAGAGTATACAAAAAGGTGGTTCCATGGATTTTACTGAAATTAAAGCTCGTTTTCAAAAATTTGAAAAAAAGAACGGTAAAAATGCTTTTCTCAAAATAGATGAATTTCTTAATGGAATTAAAGAAGAATATCTTAAGATTAGAACCAAAGAATATATGAAACTGGGCATCTCTCAGAATGAAGCCCATAATAAAGCCCGCCAATCTTGGAGACCAAAAGTCGGATCATTTTTAGAACAGTTAGTAAGTTATATGATTGAAGAGTTCTGTAAAAATTATAAGATTAAGATATCTTCAGATAAAGCATTAAAGAAAGAACAACTTGACAAAGAATTAGCAACCTTAAGAAGTATGATGCTAATCCATTTTGGAGATTATTCTATTCTTCCTGATGCCGACCTTGTTTTATATAGATGGGATTCTAAACTTGAAAAAGTAAAAGTCTTTTGTATCCTTTCACTTAAGACTTCTTTCAGAGAAAGATTTACCGAAACACCTTATTGGAAATTAAAATTAAAGCAAAACCCCATTACCGAGAATATTAAAGTGTTTATGGTAACTCCAGATAACACTGATGAAATAAGTTATGCTGATTCTAAAAATGGCCCTCGCAAAGGAAGAATTATCTTAGAATATGAATTAGATGGTATTTATATGGCAAGAGAAGAATTTGATGCCACGAAAAAAATAAAGAATCTTCATCATTTATTTGAAGATTTAAAGAAAATTGTGAGCGAATAAAATGCAACACTTAAACAAAATAATTAATGGAGATGTTTTAGAGGTAATGAAAAAAATACCAAGCAATAGTGTTCATTTAGCTATTACTTCTCCCCCTTATAACGTAGGTAAGGATTACGATTCTCATAATGACCAGATGGATTATAAAGAATATTTAGATTGGTTAAATAAAGTTTGGAAAGAAACAAAAAGAATTCTTGTTCCGGGAGGAAGATTCTGTTTAAATATCGCCCCTACGGGAATTAAAGAATTTGTTCCTATCCATCACGATTTTACTAATCAATTTAGAAAATTAGGAATGCTCTTTAGAACAGAAATAATTTGGTATAAACAAACTATGTTAAAAAGAACTGCTTGGGGGAGCTTTAAGAGTCCGTCCAATCCCCATATTGTTCCTTCTTGGGAATATGTATTAATATTTTCTAAAGAGAAAAATAAGTTAGAGGGAAGTTCTGAAAATGCTGATATCACTAAAGATGAATTTATGAAATTTTCTGATGGCATGTGGTACATCCCTCCACAAACACAAAGAAATGGACATCCAGCACCATTTCCGGAAGAGTTAATTTACCGGTTGATAAAATTTTATAGTTTTAAAGGAAACACAGTCTTAGATATGTTTGGAGGTACTGGGACTGTTGCATTGGTTTCTTCTAAGAATGATAGAAATTTTATCCATATCGATTTATCAGAAGAATATTGTAGAACTGCTGAAAAGAGAATAAAATCATTTCTTACTCAATCAAAAATAGACACATTTGAATCAAAAAAAGTGAAGAGTAGTCATGAAAATGATAATGTTTTACCAAGAAATTTAGTAATTACAAACAAAGAGTTAACTGATTTTTCAATACCAACAACAATTAGTATTAACGAAATAACTACCTCTCCGATTCCCCCACACCCTGACGTAACTTTGCTTCGCAACAAATCTTCTTAACTCTATTAGAAAAAACTCCTATAAGAATTCTTATTACCTACTACGGCAGCCCCTAAAGCTTCAGCAATGGAAAAACTCTGCGCTCCTCGCCTGCGGGCTGCGGTGCTCGGGTGGGGGACGGTCGCTCACGAGCTACGGCTCGCTGCGGCTCGCATTTTCTTCTACCATCGCTCCCTAGAACCCCACCAAACATAACAAGATAATGTTTAATTTTTCCGTTGCTTTGGAACTGCACAAAGTGAACTTCAGCTTCTTAACGGGGCTGCCTTTGCCTATGCTTAAAACGACGTATACTAAAATGCGCTAGAATTCGAACATTATTTGGCGCATTTTATATATACTAAAAGCACTAAATATTCAAACTTATTGTTAGTGCTTTTATATATATAAATGCAATTAAAATATATTTGAAAACTAATTGTACTAATTGCTTTTAGTATATATAAAAATCATTAATATGTTCGATTTCTAATGATTTTTAGTATAAGTAAACGGTAAGGAGCTTTTCAGGGTTATAGCATATACTGTAAGAATGTCAACCTCTCCAAACATTTTTTAAATAACCTCTTTTTTCCTTAACATATGTTAACTCCGGAAGCAAGGGCTGAATTGGAAAAACAGCAGTATCGCATCATCGGCAGCCACAGCGCGGTCAAAACATGCGGCTGGACAAAGAATATGATCAAAGGAGAAGGAGGTTGCTACAAGTTAAAATTCTATGGCATCATGAGCAACCAATGTATGCAGATGACGACGTCCATCAGCTGCGCCAACAGGTGCACGTTCTGCTGGCGAGGGTACAAGGCGCCGGTAAGCAAAGAATGGAAGTGGGATATCGATAACCCAGAATTGATTTTGCAAGGAAGCCTAAAAGCTCATCATGATTTGTTGGTTGGTTTCAAAGGAAATCCGAAAGCAAATAAAGCGGCTTACGCCAAATCCAGAGAAGTGAGGCATGTGGCGTTATCATTAACAGGAGAACCGATTATTTACCCGCGGATTAATGAGCTACTGGATCTTTTCAATAAAAGTTATGTTTCCACATTCTTAGTTACTAATGCGCAATATCCAGAACAAATACGCGATCTTAAGCCTGTAACGCAATTGTATGTCAGTCTCGATGCTCCGGAACAGCACATGCTTAAAGAAGTCGATAAGCCGCTTTTCGCCGATTATTGGGAAAGGCTGAATAAAAGTTTAGAATATCTGAGCCAGAAAAAACTGCGGACATGTATACGGTTAACGATGGTAAAAGGCGTGAATGATACAATGTTTGACCGGTATGCAGAAATGATAAAAAAAGGAAATCCTGATTTTATTGAAGTGAAATCGTACATGCATGTGGGCCCTTCCCGGCAAAGGCTGAATAAGGAAAATATGCCTCTTCACGAAGATATTGTTAAATATTGCCAGGAATTGGTGCAGTATCTTCCTGATCATGAAATTGTTTCTGAACACATTCCCAGCCGCGTGATCATGCTGGCAAAGAAAAAATATAAGATTGATGGAGTTTGGCAGACTTGGATTGATTTTGAGAAGTGGCATGAATTCGTAAACTCCGGGAAAGACTTCAATACTCTTGATTATGTGAAAAAAACTCCCCAGGTCGGATTAAGCGGCAAAGGAACGATAGATCACATGCCTGAAGATGTTAGGAAAAAATATCTTCAAGAACATCCCGAGATTGTTTTTGCTGATGAGAAAACAAGTGAATTGAGTTTTTATGAACCTGAGCAGGAAATAAAATAGCTCTTAAGAGATTTGAACTTCTATAAATTAAGGCTTAGGCAAATGAGAAAGAAGCGCTTTAATACATTCATCTAATGGTCTGTTTATGTCGATGACTGTTCCATAATCAAATTCAGCCGCTTTTTTATATACTGCTCTGGCGGCGTCTTCGCCATGAGTTTTGGTTCGTTCTTTATCTCTTGCGATGCAGATTTCCAATGGGGCTTTTAGAGTGAAAACATGATGAGGAAAATCTAATCTGTCAATTAAATCCTCAACCTGTGACTTCCAGTAAAAATTGCCGTCAAAGATAACAGGCTTGCCACGATTCAAAATCCGTCTTGCCTGAGGAATTATTATTTCATTGGCTTTGATAAAACTTCTTTGCGAGATATAACCAGCTTCTTTATCTTTTGTTAAATCATGTTCATCAAGAACCCTATCAACTGCGAAATGTTTTGCGTTTAAGATTTTGGATAACCTTTCAGCTATTGTAGATTTTCCGCATCCTAATGGTCCACGAATGATAATGTAAAAGCTCATAAATAAACGTTGAGGAGAGAGCGTTAAATGAACATAATGTATATAAAGTTCTCTTATTTTATAAAAAGATTATGGGTCTGCAACAGGATACGGACTTTAAACAGGAAATTATCGCTCTTCTGGTCAAAGCTTCAAGGCTATCAAAACAAGAAATCGAGCTTCTTGTGGCGGCGCCTCCCGATCCTAAAATGGGCGACTATGCGTTTCCTTGTTTTAAATTAGGAAAAAATCCGCATGCGGAGGCTGAAAATCTTCGCAAGAGAATCACATTGCCGGCATTTGTTTCTAAGCTGGAAGTGGCGGGGCCTTATCTTAATTTCTTTTTGGATAAAAAAAATGTGGCGATGGAAACAATGAAAGCCATCAAAAAACAAAAAAATAAATTTGGTTCTGCCCATAATAAAAAAAAAGTGGTGATTGAGTATTGCGGACCAAATACCAATAAGCCGCTTCATCTGGGGCATGTTCGAAATGTGGCTCTGGGAAATACAATGTGCCGTCTGCTTGCTTTCCAAGGCAATAGCGTCCATCCTGTAAATATCATTAACGATCGAGGAATTCATATCTGTCAATCAATGTTGGCATATCAGAAATGGGGAAAAGGGAAATTACCGGACAAGAAAGGAGATCATTTCGTCGGTGATTTTTACGTCTTGTTCGTACAAAAACAGAAAGAAAATCCTGAACTGAAAAACGAAGCACAGGAGATTCTCATAAAATGGGAAGATAAAGATCCGGAAATACGAAAGTTATGGAAAAAAATGAATACCTGGGTTTTAACAGGGTTTGCGAAAACATACAAACGCTTTGGCATCTCATTTGATAAAGAATATTTTGAATCCGAAATTTATGAACAAGGAAAAGAGGTAGTTTTCGAGGGGTTGGAGAAAGGAATTTTTACCAAGGATGACACGAAAGCAATTGTTGCTCCTCTTGAAAATCATGGAATTCCAAATAAAATAATTCTGCGCGCGGATGGAACGAGCGTATATATTACTCAAGATCTCTATCTCGCGCTGCAGCGCTATAAAGATTACAAATTTGAGACGATGATTTATGTCGTAGCTTCAGAACAGCGTCTGCATTTCCAACAGTTGTTTAAGATTCAGGAATTATTGCAGCGCCCATTTGCCAAAAACCTGTATCATTTAAGTTATGGTCTCGTCAATCTGCCAAGCGGCCGTATGAAATCAAGAGAAGGAACAGTGGTTGATGCTGATGATCTCATGAATGAGATGGCTTCTCTCGCGGAAAAGGAAGTGCGCTCCCGTCATAAAAGCCTTTCAGAAAAGGAAATCCAGCGGAGAGCAGAATTCATCGGACTGGCAGCAATCAAATTTTTTATGATTCGGACAGACCCGGCGCGAGATATTGTATTCAATCCGGAAGAATCGCTTAGTTTTGAAGGAGAAACAGGCCCCTACATACAATATACTCATGCCAGAGCCTGTTCCATTCTGGCGAAAGAAAAAAAAATCCCATTTAAATTATCGTATGAGAAAATAATTCCGATAGAACATGATCTTATTATTTTGTTAAGCAAATTCCCGCTCATCGTTCGAGAGGCTGCAGAGCAGTATAAACCGCATATTGTTGCTCATTATCTTCTTGAGTTGTCGCAAAAATTTAATGAATTTTACCATGCCTGCCCAGTATTATCAGAAGAAAAAAAAGTTAAAGAGTTCCGTCTGGCGCTGGTCGACAGCGTCCGTCAAGTCGTAGCAAACGGGTTGACTTTATTAGGAATTCACCCTCCTGAAGAAATGTAGAATCATGAAATCAAAACCAGTTTTTCTCTATGTTACCGCTCCTTCAGAACAAGAAGCGGAGAAAATCTGCGTCATTCTTCTTCAAAAAAAGCTCGCGGCATGTGTGAATTACTTTCCAAACAAGAGCCAATATTTATGGAAAGGGAAATTGGAAAAAAGAAATGAATGGATTCTCATCATCAAAACAATTGAACAAAAAATCTCTTTGCTGGAGAAAGAAATGAAGAGGATACATCCTTACAACATTCCGTGCATAACCAAAATTCATGTTAAGGTTAACGCTGAATATGCATCTTGGCTAACCAAGGAAGTTGCATTAATTCAAATTTCTGAAGAAGATAGAGACTAAAGATAATTTCAAATAACGAGCCGACTAAACTAACCAGATTATAACCCTGCAAAATCGCTGTTGTCATTTCCCCTTGCACAGCCAGCCACACGCTGCTGAGCGTTGCCAATACAAAGAACAAAAGATGATAGATTGGAAGCACGAACGTAATTCTGGCTTTCCTTCGATACCAGAAATAAATCAGGGCAAGGATATTCACAACGAAAGAAATGAAAGCAATAACATCAAATATGATTGGAACAGAAACACCTGCCAAATTCAAAAGGCCATCTAAAAAGCCTATCCCCCCGATGGCTAACGTGAAGAAAAAGTATTTTTTGAGGTAATCTGGCATGCTTCCCAGCATTCTTCTTTGATTTATATTATTTTCTGATTGGTTCAGACTTATCCTAAGCGAATGCTCTTTTCGACATTTTGCACGACATTAATAAGAACTTTATCTTTTCTTTATCTTCGCCACAAAAAAGCCTTCTGTATCATTATCCTGCGGCCAAAGACGGATTGTATCTTTGATCCTTTGATCATACTGTTTTCCTTCAAATTTCAGAATGGGCTCTGATTTTTTCAAGCCAGATATTTTTACAGGTGCGATATCGGCATCTTGACAATTCTTCAGTAAATGGTCGACCACCCCTTCATTCTCTTCAGGTTCAACGCTGCAGGTAGAATACACTAATTCTCCTCCAGACTTAAGATTCTGAAAAGCATTTGTGAGCAGTTCTTTTTGTTGTTTGGCTAATTTTGTGATCATAAAAGGATTCCAGATTCTGATTGTTTTAAGGCTCTTGCGGATGGCTCCCGTCCCGCTGCAGGGAGCGTCAACGAGAATTTTGTCGAACTGAAAGCCGTGAAAATTATTACCATTCATTAACGTAATAAGGACATTCGTTAAACCACTACGCTGAATGTTTAGTCCTAGCGATTGTAGACGTAGTCCTTTATAGTCATTAGCAATGAGGAGACCTTCACTATTCATCATCGCTCCCATTTGCGTGGTCTTGCTGCCTGGAGCGGCGCATAAATCAAGAATTAAATCACCTGGTTTTGGTTTTAAGATCAAAGGAGGAATCATTGATGCTGCTTCTTGCACATAAATTTTTCCTAAATGATGCTCCAGCAGATTGCCAACATCTCTTCTTTCTGGATGAGAAATCCAGAACCCTTCTTTGCACCATGGAATTTGCTCTAATTTCCAACCTTTTGCTTTAATACTCTTCTTAATTTCATGAATGGAACCATGCAAGGTATTGATGCGAATACTGCGACGTAAAAAAGAAAGAGAATATCTCTTAAATTCTTCCCAATTGGTAAGCTGAGAATAACGTTGAATAAATTTCTCTTTAAATTCGATATTTTCTGAAGAGGGGATAGTTTCTAAGTTAGACATATTGCTGCTAAAATAGAATTGATTTAAATAGCTTCCTTACTCTATCGGCAATGATTTCCCAAACACAAAACATTTCTCGCCCCAGCGATAGTGATGCATAAGAACGCCTTCTTTTTTATACCCTTGTTTTTCGTAGAAAGAGATTCCTTCTTCGCTTTCTGCTATCGTTAACTCTACTTTTGCGGTAGTTGCTTCATGAATTATACGTGTCTCGGCTTCCCTTATTAGTTCTTGGCCAATACGCTCTGATTCAAAGGCAATGTGGCGAAACTTCCATCGCTGATGCGAACCGTCTCTGTTTGTTCCTGCTTTCACAAGAATTAATGCGCCTTTGATTAGATTTCCTTCTTCATAGATTAAGATTTCACGTTCAATCGCTTCTTTTCGCAGATAGGCCACAACGATATCCTGCTCGCGTTGAAAGATTGTATGAACTTTAAAAAAAGCAGAATATAAAGAAGCCAATTGCAGATAATCTTTTTCTTCAACGAGACGAATAGGCATTTTTGGAACTAGTGTTAATAGAGTTTAAAAAGATTCCTTTGGAACATCATAAAAATTATAACTGAACGGAAAAATTATGGATAAAAATGTCTAAAATTTCTCTTATCGGTGCGGGCAATCTAGGCGCTTCTATTGCGTATGAAATTGCGCGTCGAGATATTGTAGAGGAAATAGTTCTAATCGATATCCTGCCTGATTTGGCTCTAGGACAGGCGGCGGATATTCAGCATGCTATCGTCAGCCGAAGTAAAACGCACGTGCACAGCGGCAGTTACGAAGATCTGGTCAATTCTAAGATAATTATTATCACAGCTGGAAAACCACGCACGGCAGAGATGAAAGACCGCTTGCAGCTGGCTGAAATAAACATCAAAATCATGAGTTCCATCGCTAATGAAATTAAGAAATATGCACGTGAGAGCATAATTATCACGCTGACAAACCCGATGGATGTCATCAATCGTTATCTGTTTGCCCAAGGATTTAACCGCTTTAAAGTCATCGGCTCTGGCGGAGAACTTGATTCGGCACGTTTCCGGGTAGTGCTAGGAGAACTGTCAGAAGGCTTTATTCTCGGTGAACATGGAGAAAATCAAGTGCCATTGTTTAGCAAACTAATGATTGATAATCAAAAACAGAACTTTTCTGAAGAAGAACAAGAAGCCCTCCAAGAAAAAATAAGAAAAGTTGCTCTTGAAGTCATCGAGAAAAAAGGGGCAACTATCTTTGCTCCTGCCATGCATACAGCAGAAATGGTGCAAGTGATAATAAAAGATGAAATGAAACGCCTGATTTGTTCCATTAATTTGCAAGGGGAATATGGATTGCAAGACGTTTCTCTAGGTGTTCCCGTAATCTTAGGTAAAAATGGTGTCGAAAGAATTGAGGAATGGAGCCTTAATGCTGAGGAAATAGAAAAATTACATATGGCGGGAGAAAAATTACAAGCATTCTACCGTGAAGTTAGTACGACGCATCAGGAAAAGTTATTTAAACAATAAACCTTTAGTTCTCCCATTAAAGAGAGGTGCATCTTCATGGTTATCAATGTAGCCATTAACGGCTTTGGCAGAATTGGCAGGATGGTTTTTCGCGCAGGTTATAAAGATAAGCTCATTAATTTTGTCGCAATTAACGATTTAACGGATACAAAAACATTAGCGCACCTTCTTAAGTATGATTCCGTGCACAAGATTTTTCATGAGAACGTTTCTGCCACGCCAAAAGAACTCGTTGTTGGGAAAAAAAAGATCTCCGTCTTCGCGCAGAAAGACCCTTCCCTGCTTCCATGGAAAGACCTGAAAATTGATGTTGTTGTTGAATCTACTGGTTTTTTTCTTACACGAGAATCTGCTTCCATTCATCTTAAAGCAGGAGCGCGAAAAGTCCTTCTCAGCGCCGATGCCAAGGATGATGATATCAAAACAATAATTAAAGGAGTAAATGAAGATACTTATAACCAAAAGCAGGATCAGATCATCTCCAATGCTTCCTGCACTTCGAATTGCACTGCCCCCATGGTTAAAGCCGTGCATGATACGTGGAGCATAGAAAATGCTTTCTTTACCACCACTCACGCTTATACTGCTACACAAAAATTGCATGATGCTCCCGATAAAGATTTAAGGAATGCGCGAGCTGCTGCCATAAATATTATCCCCCATCCCAGTGGAGCTGCGCAAGCTGTTCCTTTGACTATTCCTGCGCTGCAAGGGCATCTTGATGGTATGGCTTTACGTGTTCCTATTATTGATGGCTCAGTAACGATACTTACTGCTTCAGTAAAAAGAAAAACAACTCCGGAAGAAGTAAATAATCAATTCAAGAAACTCTCTTTAGGAAAATTAAAAGGGATTATTGAATACAGTTCTCTCCCATTGGTAAGCTCGGATATTGTAGGAAATCCTCACTCCTGCATCTTTGACAGCGAATTCACCAAAGTTTCCGGAAATTTAATCCAAATTATGGGATGGTATGACAATGAATGGGGATATAGCAATAGAATTGTGGACTTGATTAAGTTGATGGGGTAAATCTCTTTTCCACTCAAAAGAGTAATCTTTATAAACTTCTTTTGTTTACTACAATATCTAAGTAAGAGGTGATAGGATTATGGCGAAGAGAATCAAAGCCGTTAGTTCAGGTAGCAAAACAAAAATCGAAATTCATCGTGTAGCTCATTATGCTTTTTTTGTAGGATTATTATTAGCGATTGTTGCTGGGCTTTTCCGTAATTTAGTGGGGCCGAGAGTTCTTGTTACGAGTTTGGTCATTCTTGGTTTCTTGGTTGGGCTTTTCAACCTTACAGCGAAAGAAACGGAGCCATTCCTTGTTGCGTCCATCGCTTTGATGCTCGCTGGCATTGTTAATTTGGGGTTGATTCCTGGAGTAGGACTCTACTTACGATCAATTCTAAGCAACATTGTCATCTTTGTTGTTCCTGGCGCAATTATTGTCGGCTTGAAAGCGATATGGAAACTGGCTTCTGATTAAATTTTTCTTTTCATAATCTTTTTAAGGAGCGTCTATAATTCTGTTTCTTCAAAAGAGGAACCATGAACTGTCAACCGCAAGAATGTTCTAACTGCAAAAGTGCCGTATTAGCCTGTTCTTTTCCAGGGATGAAAAGGATGTATTGTCCATTTTGTAGAGGTTCATTACAAACATAATTTTTCTCTTTACTCAGCATAGTGATGAGGATCAATCAACCAGTTATTGCATCCTGATAAAATTACTACCCTAACTTTTCGTCGATCTCCTTCGCTACTTCCTGTAGATCAGCAAACATGTTTTCAAGGTCATTGCGCAGGTCTTCCACTACTTTTTGCAGCCGATTCTCACGGAGCAAGTATCCTTCTTTTTCATGAACGACAATTCCCGCATCCATTAATTTAGAGAGATGATGCACGACTGTGCCTCGCGATAAATGAAGACGATTGGCAATATCATCGGAAGATAACGTTTCGTTCTTCCGCGCCTCGCGAACAAGGGTAATAAATACTCGAAAACAACTGCTGTCCCGATCCCGTAAACCAAATAACCCCAGAGAATTGCCTAGCCATTGCAGTTCTTCGTTGATGTTTTCACCTTCGCTGCGGCGAATTTTGACCATCGTCACTCGATACGCCATATTCCCTTAGTAAAGTATTGTTTTTTTTAAACCTTTGCCCTTTTTTTCCACAATATTTATATATAGGAGCCATTTTAGATAGACTATGTTCACTTTAAATAAACCAAAGTGATGCACAAACACAACTTAACTATGGAAAGAATAAGGACACTTGGAACATGGCGAAACGAGGTGAAATAAATTTTTTAATTTAAAATGAAACAGGCGACGAATTCAAAAGAAAAAAAGCGGGAGAGCGAAGAGAAGATACCCCCTGAAGAAAAAATGATGCCAGAGAAAGAATCTTCTCCAGAGATGTCCACTGAAAACTTAGAAAAAGATCCGGTTGCGGAAATGAAAGAGCTTTTGCAAAGAACGCAGGCTAATTTTGAAAATTACCGCAAGCAAAATGAAAAACGGATGGTGGAGTTGGAAAAATTTGCCGCGCGGAGAATCATTTTAGATATTTTGCCGATTATGGATAATTTACAACTGGCGCTGCGGAATGCACCTCAAAATGAAGAATTTGTGAAAGGAGTGGAGTTAATATATCAACAGCTGCTGGCTCTTTTAGATAAGTATGAGATTAAAATTATGGAAACGGTGGGAAAAAAGTATGACCCTTATTATCATGAAGCACTGCTTAAAATTCCTTCTGAAGAATCGGAAGGAATAATTATTGAAGAATTCCAGAAAGGCTACATCCTTCATGGTTCCGTTTTAAGACATGCGCGCGTGAAAATAAGCGCAGGAAAAAAGGAAAGACAAAATAACATTGATGAAAAAAATGAAACAAAAACAATTTGATATTAATGGAGGTTATTAAAAAAATGGCAACAGAAAAAAAAATAGTATCAGGAGCAACGGTAGGAATCGATTTAGGGACAACTTTCTCAGCAGTGGCGATCCTCGAAGGCGGAAAGCCAACGATTATTCCCAATAGCGAAGGCACGCGGATTACCCCCAGCGTGGTGCATATTAAAGATGAAGAAATTATTGTTGGTCAAATAGCGAGAAACCTGGCGATTGTTGACCCGCCCCATACCATTCGTTCCATCAAAAGAAAAATGGGCACTTCTGAAAAAGTGGAAATTGACAGGAAGGAATACACACCTGAAGAAATCTCAGCGATGATTTTACAAAAAATGAAGAGAGACGCAGAGGCATATTTGGGGCACTCTGTAAAAAATGCAGTTATTACTGTTCCCGCTTATTTTAACGACACGCAACGGCAAGCCACCAAGAATGCAGGAGAAATTGCCGGGCTGAACGTCTTGCGGATTATCAACGAACCAACAGCGGCTGCATTAGCCTACGGATTAGATAAGCAAAAGCACGATCATACCATTCTTGTTTTTGATTTCGGCGGCGGAACTTTTGATGTTTCTATTTTAGAATTAGGAGAAGGAGTCTTTGAAGTGAAAGCTACATCGGGGGACAACCTTCTTGGCGGGGATGATATTGATCAATTAATTATGGATTATCTCGTTGATAAATTCAGGAAATCAACAGGAATTGACTTGCAGAATGATGCCACGGCCATGCAGCGCCTGAAGGAAGCGGCAGAGAAAGCAAAAATTGAGCTTTCGACGAAAACAAAAGTGGAAATTAACATCCCTTTCATAACTGCCGACCATCACGGGCCGAAGCATATTAAGGAAGAACTTACCCGCGCTAAATTCGAAGAATTAATCGTGAGTATCTTAAAACGTCTCGAGTCGCCTGTAAAACAAGCTCTGAAAGATGCAAATATGACAGCCAACAATATCGATCGGGTCATTTTTGTAGGAGGATCCACAAGAATTCCGGCGGTCCAAGAATTGGTGCGTAAATTAGCAGGCAAGGAGGGAGATAAATCCGTTAACCCTGATGAAGCCGTTGCTTTGGGAGCCGCCATCCAAGCGGGAGTTATCGGCGGGGAGATCAAAGATATTTTGTTATTGGATGTCACCCCCCTTAGTTTAGGAATTGAAACTCTCGGCGGCGTTTTCACGAAACTTATTGAACGCAATACGACTATTCCGACGAAGAAATCACAGATTTTTTCAACGGCGGCCGATAACCAAACGGCGGTAACGATCCGGGTCTCGCAAGGAGAACGACCAATGTTTGGTGACAATAAATTTCTTGGCCAGTTTGACCTGATGGGCATCCCCCCCGCGCCAAGAGGAATCCCTCAAGTTGAGGTTGCATTCGATATTGATGCGAATGGGATCTTAAACGTCAGCGCCAAAGATTTAGGAACTGGCAAGCTGCAGCAAATTAAAATTACGGGTTCCAGCAGCCTCAATAAATCAGAAGTGGAAAAAATGAAAGAAGAAGCGAAACAAAACGAGGCAGATGATGAAAACCGCAAGCAAAAAATTGAAGCGGAAAACAATGCGGAAGCTGTTGTTTACCAGACGAAGCGCGTGCTTGATGAGTTTAAAGATAAAGTTGATGCGGATACGAAGAAAAAGATTGAAGATGGCATCAAAGCCGTTGAAGAAGCGCGTAAAGGCGGCGATCCTGCGGATATAAACGCCAAGATTGAATCGCTCAACAAACTCGTGCAGGAAATCGGCACAAAAGTGTACCAGGAAGCGGCGGCAAAAGGACAGCGAGCGGCGGGCAGCAAGCAGCAGGCAGAAAACGGCGGGCGGCATGCGGCAGGCAGCGAGCAGCCCGATGACGTGGTAGATGCTGAATTCAAAGAAAAAAAGGAATAAATCCTTTTTTTATCTTTTTGAATTTCAGAACTAAGGGGATACTATGAGTGAAAAAATAATTTATATCTTTGCGCGTGATTTTAATCAGTGGACATACCAACTACTGACAGAGAGTTGGATTTCCGATATCCCTAAGATCTGGGGGAAAGGACTTAGAGACCATATGTTCCACTACACAGGAAGAATGGCAGTCTGGTATCGTTATAAACAAGACCAAGAAGACTTGAAAGAATATATGATTCATAAAAAAGTTGAGGATCATATCTTCCAACATGAAATGCTTGATGAATACAAGAAGAACGTAGATCATTTTAGAAACTTATTTCAAATGGAGATAACAAAAATAAAAGATGGAAAAATACATTTGCATCATCTTAAAGAGACATTCCGCAAATTGTATCCTTTCTATCCGCTTTCCATTTTTCTCGCCGGGTCTTGGAAAGAAGATTTTCTCAAGATTCATGGAGAGGACGGAGAAATAGTCA
>CAZCXW010000033.1:0-10304 GCA_964502785.1 uncultured Methanosarcinales archaeon
AAATCCTCACGAGGAAATCGAGGGAAAAATCGAACTTCGTAAAATTCCATACGTTCTAACGATGACAATTTATTTTAACTGAATGGGTAATCTCTAAAACTGATACTATAAATAACTATTTTGGCACTCTCTACAATCTAACGTTTTTTTTTGTTTTAAAAATTCTCAATAGTAATGAGTAATAATCACAAATTTTCTCAATGGGAATGCGAATATTTATATAGCAGTTAAGCATTCTAACCTAAATGATATCCAAAGACAAACTAAAGCAAACTCTAATTGAACAAAGAGGAGCCATCTTACAAAAACCTTTAGGGATTGAAAGAACTATTTTAAAGCTCATAGAGAAGAAATCAAAATTACCTCATGTCGTTGTCTTAACAGGCTTAAGACGTAGTGGAAAATCCACTCTTCTCAGACAATTAATGAAAAAACAATATGATGATAAAGATTTTTACTATGTTAGTTTTGAGGATGAGAGGCTATTTAACTTCAAAGCAGAGGATTTTAACATAATATACGAAACGTTAGTCGAATTATTTGGTGAACAAAAGACTTTCTTTATAGATGAAATTCAGAATATAACGAACTTTGAAATCTTTGTGAGAAGATTTTATGATACAGGATTCAAATTTTTTATAACTGGTTCTAGCGCTAAACTCTTGAGTAAAGAGATAGGAACAAAACTTACTGGCAGGCATGTCGATATTGTAGTAAAGCCATTCTCATTTGAAGAGTTTTTAGCCTCCAAGAATTTTAAGCCGGATAAGCAGGCCATTTTCAAAATAAATACCCGTGCAGAATTAAAAAAACACTTTGCCGATTTTTTAGTCAATGGTGGAATGCCGGAATATATCCAATACGGTGATTCAGAAATTCTGACAAGAGTATATGAAGATATTGTGATAAAAGATATTGTTGCTAGATATAAAGTGGATAATGTTAAAGAAATTAAAGAACTTTACCAATATTTAATTACAACAGTTTCTCAAAGATTCAGCTATAATTCTCTTAAAAAATTTATTAAAATAAATAGTGCTAATACCATTAAAAAATATGTTGATTATCTTGAAGAGACTTATTTTATCAGCCAAGTGAATAAATTTGATTATAGTCTGAAGAAACAGATTATAAACGACAAAAAAGTCTATGTGGTCGATAATGGCTTTATTCCTAAAATTTCATTAAAATTCACGAAAGATGATGGATGGCTGCTTGAAAATGCAGTATTTATAGAATTAAAAAATTTAGGGGATGTTTTCTATTATTCTGAAAAATTTGAATGTGATTTTGTCGTAGCTGAGAATAAGAAAGTTAAAGAAGTTGTTCAGGTTTGCTGGAATCTAACTCAAACAAATAAAGAAAGAGAGCTTAATGGATTACTTGAAGCTATGAATCAATTCAAACTTAAAACTGGTTTGATTCTTACTAATGATCAGGAAGAAGAGATAGATGTTGATACAAAGAAAATAATTGTTAAGCCAGTTTGGAAGTGGTTACTGGAATCAACCCGCCGCTAACATTTCTTCCATCTCTTGCTCATTCTGGGCAATCTCTAAAACAGTTGATGGTAGATCCGCAAGCTTCTCTTCTGCTGGTTCTCCGGCACAATCCGTTTTGTGAGCGATAGATACATTCTTCTCGAACAAATTTGGAAAAAACGACAAAATCACTCACTTTTCGAATTGTGCTTAATATCTTGACCATGGCGGTGATTTTTTCTGCAAAGGCAAGAACTATCCAATCTCAAACCTTAAGATCGCGCCAATGCCTCCCAACTCTTTCAATTGCTGGCCTTCTCTTGTTTCTGTGGAAATAACTTTCACTATGCTCCCGCCTTTTTCCGCCTTTTCGCTTAACTCGATAATTTTTTCTTCCGGCAGGGCTTCTGAAAGGTATAAAGTATCTACGGCATTCATTTCTAATGCTTTCAGAGTTTCTTGCTCACCATAGGTCACTTTGCCTGGATGTTCACGGAATTGCATGAGATATCGCTGCATGGCTCTCTTTTCGATAGCTACCTCTTCCTCTGCAAGCAAGTCTTCTGACCTATCCAATAATTCTTGTAACCCAAATTCTTCGGTATAGGAGAGATCTTTAGTGCCAATAATTTTCTTTTTGAGGTCTCCAGTAATATAATCATACCCCATAAAATCACTGACGGTAATCCCTGGACCACCGATAATTATGCCTTTTAGTTTATTTCCTAACGGAAGAAGCTGATCTTTCATATAATCAGCAACTTTTTTGAAATGTTCTTTCAATGCTCCTTCACGCAGACGGCTGAAACGAGCAGCACTTTGCCCCCCCGCTTTTATCTTTCCCGGCACTTCCGAATGTGTTTTTTGCAGGGGAATGATGGTCTTTCCTTTTAGTAAAGCTATCGTCGCATCACGTTTATCTAACACAATTAATCCATAAACATTATGATCCGTGAGCATGTCTTCAAGAATATCGGTCACAAAAAATTTGTCACAACGATAGATACGCGTATTTAAAGCTATGGGGGGTTCAATACTCCAAGCGCGAAAATCTTGCTTGCCTTCCCCTGCTGCAACATTTCCGGCAAAGGCAGATAAACCGTTGGGGGGAGTCTTAGGAAAAAGACGTAAATGCTGGATCATTCTTTCCAAAGCTCCTTGTACGTTTTTTCTAGTAGAAGAAGATTTAATATTGGATGCGGTGCCTTGTTCTTCGGCAAGGTGCTGGATGATCTTTGTTATTTCATATCCGGCAGGAATATATACAGAAACAAATTCCGTATGAGGGGCTCGGTAATTCTTGAGTTCTTTGATTAACTTTTTAAGCTGAATCTTTTGTTGCGCGGTTAAAGCCATAAGATAGAAGAGTCAATGTTGTTTTATAAAGATTTGCTGATTTTCCGATATACGGCAGGCCATGGGAGGCGCTTTGCGGTGTCAAAAATAGCGATGCGATGGCCTTTCTCTCTCGCTTCCACGAGGCAGATCTGAAAGATTTCCGCGTCCAGATTTTCTCTTACTTTCTTCTGAGAATACTTTCTTTGCTGCAGTCGTTTCTGCAATTTTTTGAGATCAGAACAGATTAATACAATGCATAAGTCAACTATTTTTGTGGGCAGAAAATGGGAGATGTGCGAATCAATGATGATGCCATGCGCGCTTTCGCGCAATTTCAGTTGCACTAGTTTCTGCAATCGCAAAGGATCAACGTCATAACATCTTTTTTTTTGGTTATAGTTCACTGATAAAAGCTTATAATACTGGTGGATGTCCAGGTGTTTCAGATGCGTCTTCTTCGCGAGTTTGCTGGCAAAAGTTGATTTTCCCGTGCCTGGCGTACCAGTAACAATGAGCACTTTTTTCTTCATATACAGACTAAGGCGGGAAGAAATAAAAAGTTATCCTTTTATTGTTTCCAATTTGCTACTGGAATGGTGGATACGATGATGTCTGCGCAGGAATCTGCCGACGAAGTGTTTATGCATTACTGTCTCAAAAATAAGAATGGCAATGAAGAGAATGACGGCGTAGGCAAAGAGGAACAGCAATTCCAGCCAGAGCGTTTCCAACGGGGATTTAAAGATAAATACTTCCCGCACCAATTCTTCGGCAATGACAAAGGGATTAAAAAAAAGGAATTCTCTGATTTTTGAGGAAATCCCTTCTAGCGGTAAAATGGTCCCGGAAAGGAGGAGTAAAATGCTGCTTAAGGAAATAGATGCTAAAACGCCAGTTTCTTCGGATGTAAACAAGTAGCCAAGGGACATCCCCAGAAACGTGAAAACAGAGGCAGCAATAAACAGGGTAAGAGCGACGAGAGGGAGGGTCTCGAGGAAGCCTTCAATAAAAAAGAAAGCCACGCCTAGAATCACGATCAATTCCATGATGATTAAAATAAGGTTTGTTGCATAAATAGAAATCATAAATGTAGATGGCCTGATGGGGAGAAAATAATTCCTTAAGAAGGCCGGGCTGTTTTTCTCAATCATCACGAGCGTCGTGCCTAAGAGCATGGAACTGAACATCACGACTAATACTAATAATGATGGAAACAAAGAGTTGAGGAATGTTCCGGCCTGGCTCACGGATTCTATTTTTGCAACCAAAGGGGAAGTAAGAGTCCCTGCTTCTGTCACGCGCTGGGCTTCCAGATTGGCGCGAATCTCTTCTAATCCTGCTACTAATGATTCTAATTGACTGTTCACTTCTTGTAGTGTGTTTGTTACCGCTTCGACATCGGTTTTAGAGTTGCTGATGGCGCTGATGGCAGTATTTAGTTCATTTTGAATTCCTGAAAATAATGAAGTGACGGTTTGACCGTCCGTGCCATTTACTAAGTTAAGCTGCGCGGCGTCTAAAAAGCTTTTCACATTGGCTTTCTCGCCAGCTGTGGCATTCATTTGTTCTAAAGCATCTAAAGCGCTTCCAACATTCGTTTTTGCGCTATCGACATTCTGCGTATACGTTTGAATAACAGTTAGATCGAATTTTGCGGCAGGATCAGTGAGATCAACTTCACCCAAACGCCCTTGGGCTGTCGCTGAGCTGCTGGAGGCGGCGGCGCTTTTTCCTTTCGTGTCTTCCGCTTGTGTTTTTCGTTCTTCAATCTTTTGTTTCGAGTCACTTAATCGTGTGATTAAGTCCTGAGCAAGGTTTTGAGAAATTTCCTTTGATTTGAGATCAAATTTCTTATTGACTGTGTTTTGAATCACGGAAACCAGTTGAATCCGGCTTGGATCAACGTAAAAAACAACTTCTTTCTGCTGGTTTCCTTCTATTTGCAAGTTTTCCGGCAGGACAATACAGGTATGGATATCCCCTTTTTTCATCGCTTCGAGGCAAGGTTCAACGGATTGTTCATAGCGGGCGATGGTAAATTCTTCTTCCTGCAGAAGGTTGATGAATGCATTCACATCGTCATTAAACACGGGAGCATGAACTCCAATGTGCAGGCCGTAACGGCTGGAAGTATTGTAAGATAAGCCTATTAAAAGAATGATTAAGAGGGGAGCAAAGATAATAATTAGCGCCGATGCTTTGGAACGGAATAAAATCTTAAGATTCTTGCTGGTGAGCAGCCAAATGGCATCCATATGTGTATCCCTCTTTTTTTACCTGTCACCGAGCACGATGTTTTCAAACACTTCGTGCAAGGAAGGTTGGCGTAAATCGATATCATGCAGATATAAACTTTCTTCTTTAATTAAATTAAGGATATGTTTCGTTGTCTCCTGGACGTTTTCCGGGTAAATGATGAGACTATTCCCTTTGTCAACAATCTTTCTAATGGGGAAAGAGCGGATCCTGGCAATAATCTCATTCTTGCGCTGTCCAGGTTTTAGAGTAATTGTAAAATGGTCTCTCAAGTAAGGCCGGCGGACGTCTTCCAAGAGGCCGTGACTGTGCACTTTTCCGTTATGGACAATGATTACTTTGTTGCAGAGATGTTCGATACTGTCGAGATGGTGAGAAGCAATAATGATGGTGACGCCTTGCTTGTTTATTTCCTGCAGCATATGGAGGATTTCTTTTTGTAAAATAGGATCCAAATCAGCCGTTGGCTCGTCTAAAATGAGGACCTGCGGCTTGTGGACAAGGCTGCAGGAAATATCGAGCCGCTTTTGCATCCCTCCGGATAATTCTTCCGCGAGTTTCTTGCGGTGTTCGATTAAATGAGTAAAATTAAGGAGGTTCTGGACGTTTATCTTTAACATTTTTCGCTCTTTTCCACTTAAGAGGCCGAAGTGCCAGAGGTTTTCTTCTACCGTCAGTTTTGGATATAAAGAATTATGCTGGGGAGTGTATCCTAATTTTCCTTTGAGCTTATGCAGGTTTTTGTTCAAGTCGATGCCTTGCTGATGGGCAGGAGTATAAAATAAGACTTCACCCTCAGTCGGTTCAGTAAATCCCGCCATTAGGTTCAGCAGCGTCGTCTTGCCGCTTCCAGACTGCCCAATAACCCCGAGAATATCGCCTTCTTCTACGCTGAGAGATACATCCTGCAGAACAAGAGTATGATGGAACTTCTTCTGCACCTCTTTTAATTCGATGACTTTCACAGTGAAAAAAGAATGGTTTATGGTATATAAAGGTTATGGGAGGCTTCTATGAAATCATTTCAACTTCTTTACTATCCCTTTTTCCGCATCTACTTCTACGAGGTCGCCGTCTTTCAATACCTTAGTCGCAATCTTTGTGCCAATAATACATGGAATGCCTAGTTCTCTGCTAATGACGGCGGCATGAGAAGTAATACCTCCTTCATCAGTGATGATGGCAGCAGCTTTCTTCATGGCCATAATCATTTCTGGACGGGTCATACTCGCAATTAAAATATCTCCTTGATTTACATTGATGAGATCATGAACTTTAAGAACAACCTTAACGATTCCTTGTGCTTTTCCTTTTGAGGCGACAATGCCTTTTAATTCTGCCACATCCATTTGTTTTTTCTTAAAGGCGTTCTCAAAGATTTCTTGAGCTACTTTTCCTGAGAAGATATCATAACCTTGTAAAGTGCAAATTGCAAATGAAAATTGTTGCCGTTCTTCTAAGAGTCTTGTGTTCACTTTCTTTGTTTGTAATATTTCAGAAAGTTCGTGGATGATGGTGTATTCTAAGAGTTTTTTAGAAACTTGCAACCTTCGTGCATATTCTTCCAAAAATGAATTCTCATAATGGGAAGCAATTAAGACGTATTTTTTACGCTCATCCTGCATATATGCAAAAACTTCTGTGACTTTAATGAGGTTTTTTGATTCTTTGCCTAATTTTAATTGTTTGATAAGTTCTTTTTTCTTTCTCTTATTTTTTACTAGATCGCTTTCTAATTTTTGCAGTTCTTCTTCTGGATTAAGATGCTGAATTTCTTCTATGCTTTTTCTGAAATAGTTTTCATCTAGGCAGATGTCTCTAGCGTAATTATTCTGCAACCAATGGTATTTACGCGTATGCGTTTTTAATTTAAGGGTAATATTTTTTCCTGTTTTAAAATCTAAAAGTAGTTTAAGACGATCTTTGAATTCCTCCCTAATAAAAGATTCTGTGATTGGGTTAACTAAAATTAAGTAAAGTTCATTGAAGTTTTCTGTCGGCAATATATTTTGGAAATGGGGAATAAGAAATGTTTCCGCTCTCATCGAAAAAGCGTCTTGCAGACCAATCGCGAGTCCATATTCAGAAATGTATGCTTTATACCATTTATAGTAAGATTCTGACAGTTCTTCGTCAGATAATTCTTGTAAATTTGTTTTATCAATGGTGTGCATGATGTGGTCAAACACTTTTAGTCTCTTATGCCATTCTTTTAGGAGAGAGTCCAGCACTTTCTTACTTTCATTCACTTTCTTTAAGAATGAGGTACGCAGACGATCCATATCTTCAGTACACCAAAACCAATCAAGATAGTTATCATGGGTAAAAAGAACCGTAGATTGGAAAGTATCTCCAAAATAATCGTAAAAAGGCTTTATAGCTTCTTCAGCTATTGGAAAAGAGTAGTGCAGATTGCCGGGAAGTCCTTTATGTATCCATGTTTTTTTATGCAAACCATATTTTTCGATAACTTGCTTGGTATTCATAGCATCACTTAAAAACACTTACTCTAAAAAGGTTTCTATAAGCCCTTTCCTTTCATCCCCGTTAAGTTGCACGTAAATTACTTAAATAAGAAGCGTTTTTGTGAAAATAAACTCGAGGGGAAGTTCTATGGTTAATGAAATTCTAGATAAAGTTGCTCATAAGACGGAAGAACATGAGTTTTATAATCCAATACCTGATGGCTATCAAAGGGGTAAAACTAAGTTTGTTATTGTGTATGGCACAGTTATGTCTGGTTTAGGAAAAGGAATCTTTGCAGGATCTTTAGGGAAACTTTTACAGTTAAAAGGTCTAAAAACTACATTGATGAAATTTGATGGATATCTCAATGCCGATGCGGGAACGTTAAATCCATTCCGCCATGGGGAAGTGTTTGTCTTAGATGATGGCACAGAAGGGGACATGGATCTCGGCACGTATGAAAGATTCTTAGAAAAGGACATAACGAAAGACAATTATCTTACCGGCGGGAAGTTATTTACGACAATTCTTGATCGCGAAAGAAAAGGGAGTTATTTAGGACGGGATGTGCAGTTTATTCCGCACGTGACGGGTGAAATAAAACGTTTTGTGCGCCATTTAGCGATGTCTTCGGGTTCTGATGTCGTGTTCGTTGAAGTCGGCGGTACTGTAGGAGATATCGAGAATAATTATTTCATTGAGGCAATGCGGGAATTGCAGTATGAAGAAGGAAAAGAAAATGTCTGCAATGTGGCCTTGACATATATTTTAGAGCCTGGATTTTTAGGAGAGCAAAAAAGCAAAGCGGCACAGCTGGGACTGCGTGAATTAATGGCGCTCGGAGTACAGCCGGATGTTATCGCGTGTCGTTGCGATCATCTTGTCACACGGAAAGTTCGGGAAAAAATCAGTGTTTCTTCTAATGTGCCGGTGGAGAGAGTTGTAAGTGTCCATGATTGCAGCAGCGTGTATTTAATCCCGCAATTATTAAAAGAAGCGGAGTTGGATGAGCATACAATTAATTTGTTGGGATTACAATCACGAGTCAAAGATGATCTTGAAGCGCGAAAGAAGTGGCAGTGGTTTGTGGAGCAAACCCAAACTTTGGCCCAAGAGATTACTGTGGCGATGACTGGGAAGTATACACAACTGAGAGATTCTTATGCTTCTATTTTGAAAGCGTTGGAACATGCAGGAACTCATCTTGGGGTTAAAGTACAAGTGAAATGGATTGATACGACTGAGCTTGATGAACAGAAAGCGGTTTTGGAGTTGAAGGACGTGGATGGGGTGATTGTTCCAGGCGCTTTTGGTTCGCGCGGTTCGGAAGGAAAAATCGCGTGCGTGCGTTATGCGCGGGAACATGAAGTTCCTTATCTCGGCTTATGCTACGGTTTTCAAATGGCTTTAATCGAATACGCGCGAAATGTTTGTGGTTTGCGAGGGGCAAATAGCACAGAGATAGAAACCACGACACCGCACCCGGTGATTGATATTCTTCCTGAGCAAAAGAACATTAATTCGTTAGGCGGGAATATGCGGTTAGGCGGACATGACATTGAGGTGAAGAAAGGAACATACGCATATTCATTATATAATTCTGTGAGAGCAAGAGAACGGTTTCGACATCGCTGGGAGTGCAATCCTAAGTATATTAAGAATTTCGAGGAAAAAGGAATCATCTTTTCCGGGAAAGCGCCAGGGAGGGAAATTATGCAGATTTTGGAGCTGCCGAAAGAGAAGCATCCTTATTTTATGGCCACGCAAGCGCATCCGGAGTTCCTTTCCCGTCCTTTGCAGCCGAATCCTTTGTATATGGGGTTCGTGAAGGCGTGTATGGAGAAGAAGTTTTCTTCTTAGAGAACTTTGCAAAATTGATTTCCTTCTCTAAATTCGTAGAATTTTACACCTAAATTGCAAAGTTATCTGTCAGAACACAAAAGGGAAAATGATCCCTTTTTGTGCAAGAATTTTCTGCTTCAAAGAAGAGAAGTTCACCACCAATCAAAGAAAATGGTAGAAAATTCTGTGCATTTTGAGTTTTTCAAAATTCTCCTTAGCTTGTATACCCTACAAAGGGTATTTCTTTTCCTTCTTTATGCAGAGTTGTGCGAAGCGTAGTTTCACTCTCGGGTAATTTTCTCACTTCTCCCACAATTTTAGCTCTATTTTCTTGCTGTTGGTTAATCAACTCGACTATTTTCTCTGCAGAATCCAATGAAGGCACGACATACGCGAAACCCATGCCCATATTTTGCTTCCGATAGGCTTCCGCATTGCTCCATTTCGATTCTTGAACCAACAATAGATGGATGGAGAGAGGCGGAAGCGGATCAGTGATTTCGAAAGAAACATTTTCTCCCGCTCGATTAAAATTATGAAGGCCATTTCCGGTAATATTAATTCCATAAATATCTCGATTGTTGAATGTTTGGCCGACAAGAGCTGCTTCTACTGTATACAAAGCCGTCGGTTCTAACATCGCATCTAAGATAGACTTTCCTTGTAAAATTGAGGGTCTGTCATCAGGCAATAACTTTCCTTTGTATTCTCCTTTCCATTCTGTTCGAGGTTCTACATCAGGTTTAAAGATCACGTGACGCGCTGCAGTAAATCCATTACTATGCATTCCTGTTGATGAAACTCCTACAATAACGTGTCCTGGTTTCGGACTTAAGGAAGGAACTTGATATTTTGGGATATATCCAGTCATGGAAACACCAACATCCCAGCCTTTTCCCGGGACACCTAAAGAAATCATTT
>CAZCXW010000033.1:10314-14502 GCA_964502785.1 uncultured Methanosarcinales archaeon
TTTCCATTTTTTTATTTTTAACGTCGTAAGGAGCATAGGGAGCGCGAATGCGTTCTAAAGAGCGCACGAACCCTTTCATGATTTCTCCCATGTGCTGCTCTTCAATTCCACCCTGGACAGCGAAATAAATATCCACTTCGGAAGGAGAAGCGTGAATTAACGTGGCCATGTCATTGGCATTCATGGCAATCGCGTCAATTCCCGCGGTGTCGTATTTTCCGCTCCAGGCAGTGAGGAACAGCTTTGTGCCAATGCCATCAACGCAATGGACAGAAAAATGATGAGGGTGGACGGGACTTTTTCTCAATTCCGCAAAGAAACCATGGGTTCTTTTTTCAGTTCTATTAAATAGCCAAGGCGCGGCAGATAAAGCAGCTTTACCGTCACCAATGGCAGTTGCTTCACGTCCTTCATAATCTGCAACACTGCCCATCTTTTTTTTCATCTTGAATTTGTTTATATCTTTTTATCTCGTCTAATATCCATTTCAAATTTATCATAATCTTTATATAGCAACTTCAAATTTGAAGGTTCATGAAGGAGAAGATTAAACAAATATACGAGCAGCATTACAAAAAGCTTCTGCTTATTCCTTTTGGCCTGCTTTTATTTGCGTTGCTGCAAATCGGCATTCAATATGCCGCAACGGGAGATTTTGTCCACAAAGGAATCTCTCTCAAAGGGGGTTCAACAATTACCCTTGATTATAAAGAATCTATTTCTCTTTCTCTCTTGGAAACAGAATTGCAGCAACAATTTCCCAGGGCAGATGTTAGTGTAAGGACGATTACTTCAACCAGCAAAATTATTGGATATACTATTGAAACAGATCTGCAAGATAGGGAAGCCATAGATTCTCTGTTGGAACTCTTAAAAGATAAAGGATATACGGAAGAAGGAAAATACAGTATCGAAGTTATTGATTCATCTTTGGGATCGAGTTTTTTTCTGCAGACAGCGTGGGCCTTGCTTATTGCTTTCGTCTTGATGGCCACCGTCGTTTTTGCGTATTTTAGGATGGTCGTTCCTTCTTTATCCGTCATTCTTGTGGCGTTCTCGGATGTGGTGACAACCCTCGCTATCTTTAATCTTACTGGCAGCAAATTAAGCACCGGCGGTGTGGCGGCGTTTCTGATGCTCGTGGGTTATTCTGTAGATACGGAAATGCTGCTGAATTCGAAAGTGTTAAAATCGCCGCGGGAAATGTTTATGAAGCAGATTTACGGCGCGATAAATACAGGAATGACGATGACTTTGACAGTATTGGTTGCCGTTTTTATCGCATTGCTTTTTGTGAACAATGATATCGTCCAGCAAATTATGCTTATTTTGTTTATTGGTTTACTTGTTGATATGATCAACAGCTGGATTCTCAACGTTGGATTATTCCGCTGGCATATCGAAAGGAGAGAAAAGAAACATGGAAACGCTTAAAAAAATCTTCACGAACTGGCGGGTATTACTATTAGTTATATTTTTGTTCTTTAGCTATCTAGCGTTGAATGGAGGGATTAGACCGCATTTGTGGGATGAGAGCGCAACGATCCGCAGTATTACTCAAAATTCTTCCGCAGCGCTCGCTGGAATTCCTTCTCCGTCTCCTAAACAAACTCCGCTGCAAAAAGAAAAAATTCTTTCTGTTGAAGGAGAGCCTGTGAAATCTGCTGTAGATTATTATACTCTAGAGCAACAATTTCCAGCCAATAGCACTGTTCGCGTGGAAACAAATAAAGGCGTCTATACACTTATCACAAAGGAAGGACTAAATAGTGATATTGATTTTGGCTTAAAAGTATATGATTCACCGACGAGCAATCTGCGAAAAGGATTAGATCTCGAAGGCGGCACGCGGGTTTTATTAAAACCGGCAGAAGCAGTTTCCAAAGATACGCTGGAATTAACCGCTGCAAATTTGCGAGAACGCTTGAATGTGTATGGCCTCAGTGATATTGTGGTGCGTTCCGCTGCTGATTTAGGCGGCAATTATTTCATTCTCGTGGAAATGGCGGGTGTTACGGAGAGCGAGGTTAAAGAACTGTTGGCAAAGCAAGGAAAGTTTGAAGCCAAAATAGGAAACGACACGGTTTTCTATGGCGGTGAGAAAGATATAACTTATGTTTGTCGAAGCGCGGAGTGTTCCGGAATAGACCCGCAGCGAGGCTGTTTTCCTGTAGCTGATGGATATGCCTGCAACTTCTTTTTTACGATTTCGCTTAGCCAGGAAGCGGCAGAACGACAGGCAGCCCTTACCAGTAAACTTAGTATTGTCCCTGGGGAAGGAACGAATAGCTACCTTAGCAAAGATATTACTCTTTTTCTTGATGATCGTGAAGTTGATCGTTTAAAAATTGGTTCGGAACTTAAGGGAAGAGCGAGCACGCAGATTCAAATTTCTGGCTCGGGGAGCGGTTCTTCGCAGGAGCAGGCCATGACAAATACTTTAGAAAGCATGAAACGGCTGCAAACAGTGATTGCCACGGGAAGTTTGCCTGTAAAATTGGATATTGTGAAATTAGATACAGTTTCCCCGACATTAGGCCAAGAATTTCTTAATAATGTTTTTCTGGTAGGATTTCTCGCCCTTGCCGCAGTTTCAGCGGTTGTTGTTTTCCGTTATCGAAAAATGAAAATTATCATTCCGATGGTTCTTACGTTAATTTCTGAAATAATCTTGATCCTCGGCTTCTCTGCGTTTTCAGGAACAAATTTGGATTTAGCGGCGATTGCCGGGATCATTATCGTTATTGGCAGCGGAGTGAATCATTTAATAATTATAACTGATGGTGTTTTAGGCGGAGAAGCAGCAGTGACGACTCATTGGAAAACAAAAATTAAGAATGCGATGGCTATTGTTTTTGGAGCTTATCTTGTTAATTTTGCAGGGTTAATTCCCCTGTGGTTTGCTGGCGCTGGTTTGTTAAAGGGATTTGCCCTTACCACGATTGTCGGCGCTTCTTTTGGTGTTCTTATCGCCCGACCGGCCTATGCAGCAGTGGTGGAAATACTGTTAAAGGATAATGAGTCTGAGTGATTTTTATGCTGCCCGATTTTTTTGATATTATCAAAGAACTTACAAGCGGCATCCCTTTACTTGATCTTGAAGAACGGTTAAAACCAAAAAGTGAAAATAATAAATGGAGCGATGCCTCCAAAGAAGGGTTTCTTGCTCCTCATGACGAGCACTTTCTGGATGTTGTAAAAAGAGATTATGACGTATTACAAAAAATGGGGTTTGATTATGTCGAGATGGCAAAACTAGCTGATGATGTTTTAGAACAGCAACGATGGGAAAGCAGGGCTTCTTATTCCGGTTTGAAAGGATTGCTTTCGCGTCTTTCGGCGAGATACGTCAATCCTACCGTTGATTTTGACAGAAAGAGATTTTCGATGATGGAGGTACTCTCTTTGGGGCAACAAAGCTGCCCTTGGGGATGCGAAGGACAAGACAAGTATGGAAATAATATTTATGGGGGCCGTTTTGTTATTGTTCTTGATAAAAATCAACAGATTGATGAGGATTTAGAAACCAATTTTCAAGAATTTTATAACCTTTCTCCTTTTTTAGTTGTTACAGACTTAACTCCTCATTTAATTGCTTCTCATTATTTTTTTCAGGGAAATACTTTATATCGAACCGATCCTGAGAAGTTAGTCCAGTTTCTTCGATTGGATCGCTGATGAAGTCCTGAATGGCACTATCCAAAAGTGAGTGATGGCGAGCCGTTCGTTTCGTGTTCCATCTACAGAGTCGTTTAATAAAAATATTTATATATGTCGGAGTTTACCACCAGTCTAATGACCAGTGGTTTTTAACATATTGTCCTGAATAATAAATTAATATGAAAAAAGAGATGCCTGATGAAGAAATTATTAAAGCTCTTAATATTGACAAAGCTACCTTAGCATTATTCAAAAAAGTAAGGGCAGCTACAATAAAAGAAGCTAAAGAAATGGCTTCAAGAAAAAGCAAAAAAATTAAAGTTTTAGGTGTATCCGGCTCAGCAAGAGAGGAATTTGATCTTGCTTTAGAAAATTCTAATTCAGAAGAATTACTGAGAAGGTGCTTGGAGCATTGCAAAACTCTTGGCGCAGACATTGAACTGATTCCGCTCAGAAAATACACCATTGAACATTGCAAAGCCTGTTATTCCACAGCAAACACCCACTGCCACTTTTATTGTTCGTGCT
>CAZCXW010000034.1:0-847 GCA_964502785.1 uncultured Methanosarcinales archaeon
TATAATGAACATATCCAAAAACGAAAGGATCATTCTGAGGATCGGAATCTGTACAACCAGCGACTGCTTCTCCTGCCAATGCTGCTTCCGAATCAGAAGAAACATAACTTGGATCTCCTCCGTTCATAACTAAAACAACGACTGCTACGACAGCTACAATGGCAACAATTGCGATATAAGGAATCAAATTGCTTTTATTTTCTTTTGATTTTTCATCTTTCAAATTGTATCACCTTTTTTTTGAATTAATATTGCAAGTAAGCATTCTAGAATCATTTATATTACTTTACTACCCCCCCCAGGAAGTAACATGTCCTTAAGAACATCGAAAGAATACAAGTTTTTCTTTTTCGTGCATTGTAACCAAGAATCCACATTCTTCTATTGTTTTTCTCCACTTTTCTTTACTAAAAGCATTAACTTCCTTTTGCCGCTGCCATTCATTAATCTCACCACTATACAGAACGGCAACAAATGTTCCATCTGCTTTGATAATTCTTTTTATTTCTCGCAAGAGCTGCTGATAATTGATAATATAGTTTAAGACAAATATAGCCGTCACAGAATTGAATTCTTCGTCTTTAAGTGGCAATGTTTTTTCTAAGCTTCCAATGATCTTTTCTGTGCATTGTTCGTTGAAATCAAGCATCTTTGGGGAGATGTCAAATCCCACAGAAGGCAGGTAAGAATAAGCACCGCAGCCAAGATCAAGATTTTTTCCTTTTTTAAGAAATTCTAGCTCTTGAGCAATGAGTTCACGACGTTCTTTGTCAATTTTAACGCCCCACATAAAAGCTTCCGCATTCCAGAACGCTTTAATGTCTTGAGGCCAGCCTTTCGCCCAGAG
>CAZCXW010000034.1:905-14272 GCA_964502785.1 uncultured Methanosarcinales archaeon
TTCCTTATCTTTCATGAAAAAAGGCAAAGTTTTTAAAAAAATATAAAGATTTCCCCTAAAGATGGGCCTGTGGTCTAGCGGCTACGTTTAGAAATCCTATTCTAAACGCTGCTGATGACATCTCGTTGACGTAAACGCAGAGTGTTTATGCTAAACGCTTGCGTTTTCTGTATCGAGAGGATCCCCAGTAAACTTTAAGAAAGTTTAATCAAAATGCGGGCATGCGCTTCGCTTAGCCCTGCGTGATTAGAAAACTTTCGTTGTTTGGGGAATTCGAATCTGGGCAGGCCCATTTTATTTTAAATAAAATGAAGAATTCAAGCAAACAGATTGGTTTTTTCAGAGAGGATATGCACAGATATGCGGCTTATTACCAACCGGATGAACAAAGATTAGTTCTCATTCACGGGGATGGCCCTTATTCATGGGCTGTTCTTTTTTATAGAAGTTACCTCAATTTAGCGGAAGCTTATTCTTTGACTCCCATTAAAGCATCTGAAACTCAATCTTTGGTGGATAAAATATTGGAAGATATCAAACAGAAGCCCGCCCAAAGATTAGGAAAAACATTAGATCGCACTGTTTGGAAAAAAATGGGGATAAGAAAAGATCTCCCCACTGATGAATTCTTGGGTTTGTTTTCTGAGAATGAAACATCAGGTAAATATTAATTTAAAAAAGTAGTTATTGAAGGAATTGAAAAAGTAGTTCCAAGAATTGATGGATATCATGCCCTAATAATTACTTCTGGGAAAAGAGTTATGGTCACTAAAAACTTTGGAAGACTTAAAGATCTTCCGGAAGTCAGATGGGAACCTCAAGGAAGACTAAGAACACATTAAATTGCCCCCCATAAAGCATATAAACAATAGCAGACTTCTTTGCGGCGATGGAAGTTCAGCAAAATGCGCCAATTTATATTTTACCTCAAAAAAAATCGAGAACGCTTATGCCAAAAATGATTACGCTTCTTGTTTTGGGAATTGTCTTCTACGTGGGAATTTTAGTGAATATCTCATTATTGGAATTAACAGGCAAAGACGAAAGTCTCTTGAAGACAGGTTCATTAATTCTTATCGGAGTTGTAGTTTTATTAGGAGTTCTTATCGCTTACCATCATGCGAGTTCCGTATATCGTTTCTATCGGGATAGGATCAGCTTTGAGAAAAAACAAATCTATTACAAAGAGATCATGAATACAAAACCAAAGAAAGATGTTTTGGATCGGGTTTTTAAAACATATTCTATTAACTTGGGAAATAATTTTTTTCTGAAGAATATCCCTGATGGCATTAATCTTGAACAATATTTAGGACAGTTAATAGAGTACGTAAAGAAATTGCAGGCCTAAGATTATGGTTAATGAAACTATCCTGCACTCCAGATCATATTGTCAATCATCATCTAGTCTAATCTTTATCTAAATATGTTTCCATAACCACCAATGTAAGGGAAAGCACCAATGGCCCGATGATTACTCCCAAAGGGCCTAAGACCACCAACCCGCCTAACGTTCCTAAAATAATAACGAGAGGATGAACTTTAGCCCTTTCCCCGATAAGTTTTGGCTTGAGAATATTGTCAATGCTTCCAACGATGAGCAAGCCGTACAAAAAGAGCCCAATGCCTTTGATAATCATCGCATCGGAATTCTGGAAAATACCGTCAAGAAACAAGAAAAGTGAAGCTGGCACCCAAATAATCCCTGTCCCTATGGCTGGGATTAAAGCAAAGAAAGCCGTAACCCCGCCCCAAAAAAGAGGGGAGGAAATACCAAATACAAAAAAACCTAAAGCGCCTAAAATTCCTTGCAGCAGAGCGATTAATAAATAACCGTAGACCACCCCATGAACAATTTCTTTGAGGCGGCCGATAATGAACGTGTATTTTCGTTCTTTCATGCTGAGGAACTCGCTTAACCGCCGCTCGAACTGTTCTCCATCCTTTAAGAAATAAAACATGCTGGCAAAGACGATAAAGAGGTTTAAGAGAACACGCGGGATGCTGACGAGGATGTTAGAACCGCGGCTAATAACAACATTAGTGGCTGTTTTAAAAATTTCCTGAATCTGGAAATTCACACCAGGATCACGGCTAAAATCACGAAGAGCTTCACAAAAGGCATTAGTGCAGTTCTGAAAAAATCCCGTAGCCAATTTTTGTTTTGTAAGAGCATACAAGATAAATGATTCTTCGACAAGCGCTTTCACGAGAAAAACACCGGGCACGATAAAAATTAAGAAAACTAAGAGGCAGAGGATAATCGCAACAAATGTTTTATTCTTAAGACTGGGAAGAAGTTTGGTATAAATAGGATGAAAGATGTAAGCTAAAATCATGCCCAAAACAAGGGCAAGCAAAAGGTCTTCGATGATAAAAAAAGAGAGTACAAGCAGGAGAAAAACCAGCACGACAGGAAGATGTTCGCGGTAGTTGATAGTAATCACCTTTCTTATGTTTATTTTCTATAATATAAAACTTTCTCTGTGAGAGAAATTTTAAGTTTTGAAAAGAGAGAAGAAAAAAGAAAGAAAAAAAGCCAAATTAATGGCTATTTCTAATTAGTCGTGGCTGGTGTCGTTGTTACCGGCGATGGAGCACTAATGGTAGCATCACTGTAGGTTGTACCTTCAATTACTGCTTCCGGTCCCGTAAGTTCAGACCATCTATGGGCGACAATTTTACCTGCAAGCCTCGTATCAGCGCCAGAGTATCCAGCAACCAACATGGCCATTTTACCGCTGTTGTCAAACAACTTAATGCGGGCTTTTCCAGGTGTGAAGCCATCCGTACAATCGGCAGGATTGCCTAACAATTCTGCTGCCACAGTGTTAACACATGGCCCACCAACAACGATTAAGTTTTGCGCCGCAACATTGGATACTTCCGTATCGAGTTTCGTCGCGTCAACAACTTGGACTGCAACCAAATCGCCTGTTTTGGCTTTACTCGTGGACACAGCTCCGCTCGTGATATATACTTGCGGCAAGCGTTGTTCCTTAGGGTATTCCAACTCAAGTTCTTGCGGATCTCCGCTAGGTGACTTGAAGGTAACTTTTGTACCCATCGTGGTATAACCGTAGGACACTTCTGTTTCGCCACTTGGTGTTTTTAACGTTAAACCTTGGTTAAAGGTTGCTCCTCTCTGACCAGGAGTTGCTAAAGCTGCACGAACTTCCGGACCGCTTGTTGCAGTTATGTTTAACCTGACACCTGCTGGTACGAAGTTGTCGTAGTCGTCAACGTTTGGTGTAGACTGGCTAATTTCTAGATACCTTTCTGAAGTGGCAGATCCTGTCCAAGAGATGTTACCACCAATGGTAAGGTTCCATACCGATCCGTAGAAATCTACAAAGTCTACCGAAGTAGCTGCGGCAATCGCACCATTTCCGCTCATGTCTACAGCGATGTTAAAGTCGTCTGTTCCTTGCTCAGTTTGGTTTTGTACAATGAACGAGTAACCACCAAGCTTAAGAGTTGCGGTTGTTCCCGTCGCCGTTAGCGATGTTACAGAGTGCTCAATCGTCTCACCATTACCCATGTTCTTAAACTTAATTTTTGGACTCGTTTTTGTTTGTCTGTCAGAACCTTTGTACTGGATTAAGTACGACTTAGCAGAACCATCTGTTGATGATCCACCAGTTACGATGAAGAAGTCGTCTTTACTAATGTTTCCTTGTTGGAGAAACAACGCATTGGCTTCTTCCATCGTACCATTAATAAAGCTTCCAGTCTCCAACCAATGGAGGCGTTTTTGTCCAGATCGAGCACCAGCACCTTGAGATTCTTCACCTAAGCTGATGTTATATTGTGCTTCAGCGTACGCTACAGGGATGTCAACTTGATTGCCATCTCCGTCGTTAAGGCGTAGTTGGTATCGTCGAGCGCCAGATGTTCGTAAGCCAATGGTTTTGACTTCCTTTTCAGACAATCCTTTGTACTCGATGTCAAAAGCTCCAGCCATGAGAACTTCTTTTTCTTCATCAGCCGCAGCAATAACGTCACTCAACTTTTGGTTTGCGCCAACCCAGTAGTCATCTCCAGCCGTCATATTGACTTCAACAGTACTGATTGAAGCGGTGCTTGTGTCGTCCGTACCTGTGAAGATTACGGTTGTTCCGTCAATATCTTCAGAGCCAACTTTCATGTTGTAAGCTCCATTGGCTACAGTTGAGTTGTCGTCCCGCAGTTCTACTTTCTGAGCTCCAACATAGAACGTTGCAGAGTGAACTCCTCCAGCATATGCTTGGTATAATATTTCACTTACACCAATTTCGCTGGTATCAGCAAGCCTGTATGTTTCTCCAACCGCAAGTTTGTTGGTTGTTTCTCCGTTGACGACAAACTTAGCATTTGAGGAATCAACAAAGCTCAATGAAACATCGTATTCTTTGTCTCCTACTTTATAGGTTTTAGATTCTCCTTCAAGCAAGGTGTCTCGGGATGCGCCTTTCATTAATATCCACTTAACAGATGTGGTACGCCCGGCAGTTGGTCTTGTCGCTTCAACAATAGTGTACGTTTGGCCGAACATCGTAATGTCGGTATTTCTGAAATCATCTAAGTACGCTCCTGTTGATGTGGATGTCCCATCAGAGTCAGTAACGTCTGACTGCGCGGAAGAGCCGAATTCTAACCTGTAACGAGCAATTTGACGCCCATTTTTCATGTAGAAATAATCAGCGTCGACATCGTCATCATTTTCGTCGTATTTTACGGTATTACTATCAGCTGCAGCTTGGTTCTGGTCATCAAAGAACAAGAACTGCTGGTATGTAAACTCGTTTTCATTCGTCATGTATGTTCCATCACCTAAAGCATCCAATTCTTCATCACCGATGAAGGTGTTAATATCACGGATTGTTTCTCCGTAAATTTGACTGGAGCTGGCGTTACTGTTGGACATTTCAAACTTCTTGGAAGAAGTTCCAACCATCCATGCGTCGCCAGAAACTGTCGTTGTTGTTGTGCCTTTTGCAGCAGAACGCACTTTCATGCTCGCCGCAATGTCGGTCATCGCTAAGTTATCAATGGGCTTAGCACTTTCACCAACAACCATATAGCCATTGAAGACTCCGTCAGTTACAAACATATCAGGGTATTGGCTCAAATCTGCAGCCATTGCGCCCATTGCTGTTGCTCCAAGCATTGCTACGCCCGTTCCAACTGCAAACAAGCGTTTCACCATTCTTTTTATTTTCATTTTGCTAAACACACCTCCGTGTTTAAATCTACAAACCCACAACATCACTCACGTCCTCTCATAAAAATTCCGAAAGGCATGCCACAAAACGGACCAACCTTTTCGATTTTACGGGAAGAGCCATAGAGCTCTTGATGTAAGTAACGCTTCTTACCAGAAATTAATTTATAAGCCTTTCGCAAGAAAAACCTTCTAAGAAAACCAGTTTTTGATATTAAAGCCTAAAAGTTAAAAATTTTAACATATTAGCCTGTCATTATTTTATAATGATGAATTCTTTTTTTATAGAACTTAGTTCTTGTTAAATGTTCTGGAGTATAATTTACTAAAAGAATATATAGTATCTATTCTCCAAAACTGCTTATGATTTTCCAAGAACTCCCTTTACCGGCATTCTTTTACAAGCATTACCAACTCTATAATTCCCTTACACCCATTCAACAGAAAGCAATAGACGCGGGACTTCTGAAAGGGAGCTCCTTGCTAGTATGCGCACCTACCGCCTCCGGAAAGACACTGGTGGCAACGATGGCCATCTGCAAAGCTGTGGAACAAGGAAAAGCATTGTATGTGGTTCCGCTCAAGGCTCTGGCTAGTGAAAAATATAAAGAATACCTGCAGTTATTCAAGGACACACCGTACCAGGTAGTTCTTTCCACAGGAGATGTGGAATCTGATGGGAATTATTTAAGCAAGTATAATATATTAGTGTTAACGGCTGAAAAACTGGACAGTCTATTGCGCCATAAGATTTCCTGGCTTTCAGAAGTAAAAACCGTCATAGTGGATGAGATTCATCTCCTCAATGACTCTTCCAGAGGACCGACAGTCGAGATTATATTAACGCTTCTCAAGACTCTCATTTCTCCGCAGATCATCGGCCTTTCGGCAACGATAGGGAATCCACAAGAACTGGCGGCGTGGTTAGGAGCGACGCTTGTCCAGGATTCCTGGCGGCCAGTGGAATTAAAACAAGGCATTTATTGCGAAGGAGAGTTAAAGTTTTATTAGGGAATGGACTTTAAGTTGATAATTTTGAGATGAAGTTAGGAAAGTAGACTAAAGCCTGTTCTTCATTTCCCTGCAAAAACCCCTTCTAACACTTTCCAAGCGTACTTTTGTTTATATTCTTTTGCAATAGTACGTAAATGAATAGTATCAATTAAGACGTTTCTTTTGAAAAGTGTCTTTTTCAGGCGGCAGAGATATTCTAAGAATTGTGTAACATTCTTTGGTTTGAGCGTTTCCGCGCAGCGTTCGAAATCGAGAAGTATTGCATCATTATTACTATCTATTATAATATGCTTAGAGGGATGATGCATTTCTTCTTTGGTGAGTTTTAATGTATCTAAGATATAACATTGATGGAGGATGTCTTTGAGAACTTTAATGATCTCTGATGAAGTGCGGGTTTCTGTCCAGACTTCTAAGAATTTTCCTTCGATAAATTGGCAGACGAGATAGTTCTCTCCAGCAAAGAAAAAGTAAGGGCCGATATGATATTTATTAAGAATCTGGAGCCATTTTGTTTCATTTTTGATTGTCCCGACCGCTTTGCTTCCTTCTTTTTCTGCTTTAATGGCGGCAAGAACAATATCCTTTTTGGGAAGATGAGATTTGATGTGTTTATTTTTGTCCATGAACGCTTTGTAGATAATACCCCGCTTGCCATGTGTGAAATAATGAATATTGTTGAGTCCTTTACTTTCCAATTCACGAAGGAGAGGAGTTTTCGTAATTTCATATACATATAATTCTTCAAAATGGAGTTTCTCTTTGTCGAGTTCTTGATATTGAAAGAGGCGGTGGGTTATTATTTCATCAATTTTACGCTTATTCGTTAACGAAGAGAAGAGGAAAAGAATCTTTCCATCGGGAAAAAGATGCTTTGAAGCCTCTTGGAAGAAGCGTTCGGAAATTTCCCAGCCTTTCTTCCCGCCATATAAAGCATCATCCTGAATTCCTTTATCTTGAGAAAGGTAAGGAGGATTGAAGATAATATAATTAAATTGACCAGAAATATTTTGAAAAAGGTCGGAATGGACAGCTCTTATTTTCCGAAGTTTGTGTTTTTGGAGATGCTCTTGAAGGATTTTTATTGCTTGTTCATTTATATCTGCAGCAATAACTTCACGGACATACGGACTTTTGATTAATGATAAAGCTTGAATCCCAGAACCAGTTCCCATATCTAATACTCTATTTTCAGCTAATTTAATCCATTTGTTCAAAAGGTGAGAATCTTCTGCTGGTTCGTAGACATCCATCCATTGTGAAAAGAATAAGAGTTTGATAAAGGTTGCTGTGGAAAATCAAGAAAGATTTTCTAGTCTTTGCAAGAGCGTTTCGTGAAGTTTCTTTTTTTTGAGAGGCGATAGAGAAAAGAGTGTTTTAGAAATCATAATCGGTGAAATGGTGAAAATATAATTAGGACGGATTACACTTTCAACCAGCGCTCCTTCTTTTTTAGTTAAAGGAATTCCTTTACGATCTGTATTGCTCGTAACTCCTGCAACAACAATATTTCCATCTTCTTCAAATAAAACGACAGCGGGACGCCTTTTGAGATCAACACTATCAGTAAAGTGAACTAAAGCAAGAACAACATCTCCAGATTTAAGCATCTTCCCATACCTCATCATCTTTATTGTCCCACAACTCTTTCATTTTTTGGCGCTGAATTTCGTACAGGAAACGGTCATAATGATTATGCTGTTTACTTGTTTTAAAGAGATGTAACATCTTTGAAATAAGCTCGTTGTAAGGTTGGCGAGGATATTCTTTTGCGGCTTTAAGTTCCTCTACGAGATTGCGAGGCAGTTGAATAGTTGTGTTATTTATCATTATATATCACCTATAGTTAACATATAACACTACTTTAACTATTTTTGGGTCTGTAATCAAGAAGAACTATATGATTTGAAAATAGTTTGGTAAAGGCTGCTGTGGAAAAAAAAGAAAAGAAAAAAATTAATTACAGCGGAGGATGAAATTGAAATCTCCACTAAACGCAGTTTTAGCTATACTTCCCATTTCAAACTCATCGCCATTCGGTAAATTATATCTTTGCCCTTTTTGGAGATTATACCTGTAAAACACGGGGTTTCCGAGAAGATATATAGGACCGTTGGCAGTAGTATTGCGATAAGTAGAACTAGCAATCGTAACAGCAGCGTAAGAGCCAAAACTGAGAGTTGGGTTAATGGCTTGATAAGTTGTGTTACTACACCCTTTATTATACGAAAAAATTATTGAAGAGTTTACTGTACTTCCAGAGGCGTTCGTATTAAAGTATAAACCGCCCCCATAGTAATCAACTTTGCCAATCCCTTGCCCATAAAAAAATGTCCCTTGTCCTGTCCAAGGATTGTACTCCGCGTCAAACTCATGGCTAATACCATTGATAGTAATGGTTGCATTATGATTGGAATGTACAGACGTTTCAAACATAAAAGTTTTACGGGGTGAAGTTCCGCTGTTCTTTGGAGGTGTTGAAATAATAGGAGCAGTGCTAGTTCTCCGCGCTTCCCCCGCTAATGCACTCTCATCAGAAACGTCATTCACAGAAACTGTTGAACTTCCTCCATTCAACACTAAAACAACGACCGCCACAACCGCGACAATCGCCACAATGGCAATATATGGCATGACACTGCTTTTACATTCTTTTTGATCCATTAGATTCACCTTCTTTTTGTATAAATAATGAGAAGAAGTAAAAGATGATAGTTTATATTGTTTTACTACCCCCCCCCCAGTGAGTAACTTATCTCGGCAAAGCAAAAATTTTTATAGAACAGCCTCGTCTTTCGTATTATGAATTTTAAGTTGTATCAAAAGTCTCTTGAAAAGATTGCAAAAAAGTATCATTTGCGGCTGATTGTTCTCTTTGGGTCACAAGCCTCTCAAAAGATAAGTAAAGAGAGTGACATAGATCTTGCTATTCTTCCGTCCCGTACTGTTAATGAAGAAAAATTATATGAAGAATTAATGAGTCTCTTCAAAAGAGCAGATATAGATCTCGTAAACATTAAGAAAGAACACAATCACCTTCTACTTTTTGAAATCTTACATAAAGGAATTGTTCTCTATGAAGCTAAACCTGGATTGAAAAGCACATTAGAATGGCAGAGTTTTATTGATTACGTCGATTTCCAACGGTTTTTTAATGAAAGAAGCCACTTGCTGGATAAAAAGATTGCCGCGCTGATGGAACAATGAACCAAAATAAAGATATTATCGAAAGTAAAATAGAAAATGTCGTTGATCTTCTTGAGAAATTGAAAGCTATTTTAATGGAATATGAGAACAATTTAGAGCTACAGGAATTTTTATTCTATGCAGCGGAAAAAAAAGCAGAGGAAATTGTAGAATCGGCAACTTCAATCAATCAAGAATTATTGAAAACAAAAGAAAAAATAAGTTCAAGTTATTATGATAGTTTTATTGATTTGAAGTGTTTTTCTGTTTTCGACCAAAAGGAGTTAATCGAATTGGCTAAGACGGCAGGATTTAGGAATAGATTAGCCCATGATTATCTGACAATTAACCAAGATATAGCTTTGAAAACAATGAAACATATGCTCAAGATTTACCCTAAATATCTTTCTAAAATAAAATTCATGATCTCAAAATCACAATCCTAACTTCTTCGCGATTTCCTGCGCTTCCCGCAGCTGTTCCAGCGTGCCGATGTCAAGAATATACTTACTAACTTCGTACTCAAAAACTATACCTTTATCGATCAAGGATTGAATGGCATCGGTAATCTCATACTCTCCGCGAGGGCTGAGTGGAACATGTTTACATTCTTCAAAGATTTCTCTAGGTAAAATATAGACACTAAAATTTGCGAGATTTGAAGGGGGCTGAGTTGATTTTTCGACAATCTTCAAAACGTTCTTCCCTTTGATAGCCACAGTTCCATATCGAGAGGTATCTGTGACTTCCTTAACAGTAAAAACGCCTTCCGATCTATGTGAGAGAAGCCGTGATAAGACCTCTGTTTCAAACAAAGAATCAATGGCGATGAGAAAAAAACGTTTTCCTTTTATATATGATTCAACATACAACAGAGCATTGGCATTTCCTTTTCGTTCTTTCTGTTCAATAAATGTAAGAGTAACGCCAAACTGAGAACCATTGCCAAAATAATCAATTATTTTTTCTTTGAAATGATTGACAATCACAATAATTTTAGTAATTCCTGCTGTTTTTAATTGTTCAATAAGAATTTGCAATAATGGCTTTCCGTTAACTTCAACCAATGCTTTGGTCGTATTATACGTTAAAGGTCGGAGGCGTTTCCCTTCGCCCGCGGCGAGAATCACCGCTTCGGTTGGTTTTGTGGTCATAATGATCAATAATTTCTTTTAATTCCTGAAGGGAAGCTATGGAATAATCAACTTCTCCTGGAAAGGGAGCATCAATTTTTCCACGTCCCCATCGGACATGAACTGTTTTCATGCCTAATTCTTTAGCAGGAAGCAAATCTGTTTTAAATTTATCGCCGCAGACGAGGATATTTTCTGGCTGGCAGGAAAATTCTTCCTGTAATGATTTATATTTTTTTTTCTTATCGTATTCATCGGTTAAAACGACTTTATGGAATAAATGAGGATGAATTTTAGCCTTTTTCATTTTTCCATACTGTTCTTCTTCAACTCCGGCTGTTACCAAAACCAATTGATGACCTTGTTGTTGCACCTGAGCAAGAAGTTCTTGAGCACCAGGTAAAGTATTGATCGGAAAATCAAGCTGTTCACCGCCGTAATAAGCATCGAGCCCTGTTTGGAATATTTTCTCTGATGTTGGATACTGTTGAAGAAATTTATGCAGCGTTTCTTTTCCATTTGAAGCAGTAGAATTAATATTCATTAAGAGTTGAAAGGCCGCTTCAAATGAATCTACTTTTAAATCTGCGGCAATCATTTTCTCTAACGCGATGCGAAATTTAACAGGCTGACTGCAGCCAAACGTATCAATTAATGTATCATCTAAATCAAAGATTATTAACAATATTCATCAACTCCGCGGCTAATTTGTGCGCGTCGTGGCGGATAAAAGCCCGCGTATTGGCGAGAACATCGCTTTTCTGATATTCCTGTTTATCATTCTCTAAGAGGTCGGCGGCAATGATGCGGGAATCATTCTCTAAGTCATTTTCAATGATTTCAGCTTCGTCAGCGTAGGCATCTAATAATTCTTTGGGAGGAATTTTGTTATTAATAATAATCTGATTAAAAATATCTTTGCCAATGAAACGCCTAATCTCATTAACATAATTAGAGGCTTTAAAATGGGGGGTCTGCGCTTTCTTATTCATGATATTGACAATAAATACTTTTTTTGCTTTCGTTTCTCGTAACGCTTTGCCTACACCTTCAACTAATAGATTGGGGATAAGACTGGTATACAGTCCTCCTGGTCCGAAGACGATGAGATCAGCATTCATAATTTCGTCTAATGCATGAGTATGCGCTTTAGGAAACGGTTCTAAGTAGATGGTCCGATAGTTAAGCAATGATTCCTTAGCGAGAAGAATTTCCCTTTCTCCATGCAATTGCCTGCCGTTTTTGAGAACCATGTGAAGACGGACTTGGTTAATCGTAACAGGGAGAACCTTGCCTTTAATAGTCAGAATTTTTCCTACTTCTTCGATTGATTTTTCAAAGCTTCCAGTGACTTTTTCAAGGGCGGATAAGAGGAGATTGCCAAAACTATGACCCTCTAAGCCGCCGGTTTCAAAACGATAATTCATGAGATCACGCATTAACCTGCTGGAATCGGAAAGCGCCACTAAACATTGGCGGACATCGCCAGGAGGGAGGACGCCTAATTCGTCTCTCAATATTCCAGTGCTTCCGCCATCATCGGCCATGGACACGACGGCGGAAAGTTCCACATCATATTTTTTTAAGCCTCGGAGAACGGTGAAGTTGCCTGTTCCACCGCCAATAACGACAATCTTCTTCATTGGTTACATGGAAAGAAAATTACTTTTAAAGATTGTGGAAGAAAGAGAGGGGTTAGAAAAAGAAAATAAAAAAATTATTGCTTATCTTTGTGATAAAGATCCAAAAAGATTAATTTATTTTCTTCTCTAAGATAAGAATAAGAAAGTCGAAACGAACCGATGTAAACCTCTCTCGTTCCTTTTCGTACATAGCGCATGGGCTTCCCGATTTCGGGATTTTCAATTATCTTCTTAATCTGCTTCTTCACTCGCTCTTCATCAATTTTATTCTTAACTTTTCGGATGGTTGAAAGAAAGTGAGGAGAATGTTCAATCGTTAACATTTTCGAGTTCCTTGAGAAAATCATCAACAGCTACTGACTTAAACTCGCCGCGTTCATAACTTTTCCAAGCCTCTTCAGTTCGACGGGCAAATTCCAAATCATCTTCGATGTTCTCATTAAAATCAGCAACACTTTTAAGGATAAGTTGTTTTCCAGCTTTGATAATGATAAACTTCTCCCCTTCTTGGAAATCTTTCCGCATCTCGTAAGGGATAACAATCTGTCCTTTAGAACTCATTTTAGTAATTTCAAGTTCAGCCATTTTTATCACAGATGTCATGAGAAATCTGCCATCTGACAGGCAGATTTCTGTGACACAAGAAAAGCAGAAAAAAGGATAAGCATTCATAACCAATCTGAAGATTGATTCTTTCTGCTTTTCTTTGTGTAAGATTAATCTTACTTTTTATAAACTTTTCGATGAAAAGTAAAAATCGTCAAGAAACATAGTCGATGAAATGTTGAAGGGGCAATACTCTTGAAACCAAGGACCTTACCGCTAATTCTTTAATCGGTTCTGAGCTAATAATCTCTTTTCCTTTGGCATAAGCGTAGGTGATTTCTATCGTTACAGAATACCCAATATAGCCATCTTTAGCATAGATGTAGAGAACATCAATCTTATCTATTTCCGGGAAGTGGTTAAGTGTGAGTTGTTTCTTAATTTCTTCATTCGTTTCTATGGATTCATCATGAAAGTCAAAGTAAGGATAGTATCCTTTTACACCTAAAACATCAAGCTTCTTCTTAATTTCTTTAACGGTATCGTAATACTTTCGAGAACTAGCGACGAAGAAGGATTTCATTAGTTACAGTATCTCCGAATGAAGAGTACCTTTTTTGAGTGGTAAGAAAAACCTTAAAA
>CAZCXW010000035.1:0-14131 GCA_964502785.1 uncultured Methanosarcinales archaeon
AAGAAGCTAGTGGCTCTGCTGAATTTACACAGAAGTTGGTTCAAGCAAAATTAAATATTCCTATTTTTCAAGGCTGGGAGCATCTGTGTTTTGAATCGAAAGGAGTAGAAGGATATATTCTCCCGTTGTCAAACCTAGAACCTAAACTTTGTTTTGAAATGTTACAACATCCAACAGTAGAGAGGCAAAGAGAAATAGATGCTTTCTGCAAAAAGTACAATATTGCAGGTGATGATTGGTATATTTGGCTTAAGAAAGAATTGCATCAGAAAGGAATTATAACAACTGAAAAAGTGATCTAAATGATACAAGAATTCATGGATAAAAATAATTGTAATGAGTTACATGTTCAGTACGATAAAGAATCTGGTTGCACGTTCATCATTGCTTTAAACACTATTTATGGTGAAAAAGGGAATGGTGGAACGAGAATGCTTAATTATGCTAGTGTTGAGGAGGGAATAAAAGACGCCACCAGATTGGTTAATGTTATGACCAAAAAATGTGTAATGATTGGAAAGAAGTACAATGGGGGTTACAGCGGTGGAAAAGGTGTAATAATGGGAAATCTTGCAACACAAAAAAACCCAGAAATGTTAAGAAGATATGGTAAATTTGTTCAAACCATTAACGGCAGATTTCAGACGGGAACAGATTTGAATATCAACCTTGAAGATATTGAATACATGGCTGAACAATCAAAATTTATTGACGGGCTGAAAGAAGGTTTAGGAGATACGGCAATTCCTACGGCGTATGGGATTTTGCTTGCCATGAAAGAGTTATGCAAATGGAAATATGGAAGCAAAAGTTTGAAAGATAAAGTGATTGCAGTGCAGGGTGCTGGAAGTGTTGGCAAAGATTTAGTGAGACAACTTGTTAAAGAAGGAGCAGAGGTTATTGTAACTGATGTTAATTCCGAGATTCTTCACTCAGTTGGAAAAGAGTTCAATGTAAAGACGGTAAGCCCAGAGAATATTTATGCGGTTAAATGTGATATTTTCTCACCTAATGCCTGTGGGGGAATACTAACACAAGAGAACATTAAGAAACTGAACTGTAAGATGGTTATTGGTGCAGCTAATAATCCATTGGCTGATTATTTACGTTCAGTGTTGCACATGAAGAAAAAAAGAATTATTTATGCTCCTGATTATATTATAAACATAGGGGGAGTGTTTTTGTCAATGTGTGAAGTACAAGGAAGAGATTTTGATTATGTTATTGAGAAATTAAGAGAGATTATCCCTGCGAGAATTAAGCAGATGATGAAAGAGGCTGAGAAGAATCACGAAACGCTGTTCGAAGCTGCAGAAAGAATAATTGCGCAGGAAATGGTTGGAAAATAATGATCTGTTTACCTTAAAATAATTTAATGTCCTGCCGCCCCTTTCTTCACATTCTGCCTCATTTTTCTCGCTTTAGCAGCTAAAGTTCTTTCACCAATTTCTTTCAATATTAATTCCAAACTTTTTAAAATTTGTATATCTTTGGTCCTTTTTTCCAGCGCGGCTTTGTATTCTTGCACCGCAAATTCAGGAGATTCGTAGCCGTCAAGCAGGAAATCACCATATACTTTATGCGGATCAAGAAGAGTCGGAGCAATAGCGATGGCATTCTCATAAGAGGTTGTCGCTTTTTTAAAATCATCGGCAAGGAAGTAGACATCCCCCATGGTAACGAAAATGGTATAATTGTTTGGATCAATACGAGCAGCTTGTTTTAACGTTGCAATTGCTTTCCGATATTTTTTGTGAAAGATTCCAAAATCCTCCCCAGCATCATGAAGATGGAAGGCAATAAATTCTCTATAATCGAGATGTACAGAGGCTGTACCTAAGCTTTTCTCTGGTGTTTTAACATCGCCCCATACAGCATCCGCATAGTAGGTTGATCGCCTGTGCCGTACGACAACAAATGAGTGAACTCCGAATTCGTCGGGGCTGGAACCACAGTCGTAACCTTTTGGATTTTTGTACACGACAATTTCCGGTTTATAACCCTTACCAGAGAGCACTGTAAAGAGCAGGGTATTAAGTTCAATGCAATGGCCTTGTTCATCTCTCACGACTTCGTGAGCGGTTCTTGTTCCTTGAAATTTATGTTTCTCGTCATAAAAATAATTCAGATAAACCTTAAAAGTTATATCTTCAACACTTTTTGCGGATCCGATGATATCTTTTACCTTCTCGAGATCTCTCTTTGTTAAATGGAATGGATCATATTTCTCAGCTAAGGCTAGCTGCTCTCTGGTAACTGGTTCTGGATTCTGAACGGCTCTCTTGTTGTATAACATTTAACTAAAACCCCTTAATACTCAACTGCCCTTTCCTCTTTCCTTCCGGCACTTCTTTAATTTCTTCTCCAACCTGCTTTTTGACATCTTCGGCAATGGCTTTCCCTAAAATTTGAGCTAATGTCGTAAGATCCGTTTTCTTGACGTCTCCTAAATCTTTAATCCCATTGGCATAGAGTTTTCTTCCCCTGATCCGGCCAATTCCTTTCAACTTTAGTAATGCCAATAATTCTTCTTTTACTCCGTCCTTCACCCGGATGCGCAGTTTTCTGATTTCTTTCACCGCTTCATTATTTTCTATGATTTTTGCCAACTCTTCTGAGGCAAACAAAAGCCAATCAGCAGCTTCCAATTTAACCCTAATCTCACCGGGACGAATATCGTACGTTTCTAAAAGATAATCTTCATCACACTCGTTTATCCACGCTTCAAAGAATAATGCCGTTTTAATGGAATCCATGAATTCTGGATAAGAAACGTCAAACGCGCTTGGTTCTTTTTTTAACAATAAATCATATTGTTTCACTAATTCTTCTTGAATACTCTCTTCTTGTTTTGCCTTAACGCTGAGCAATGGGCGCATTTCTAAAGTATTTGAGATCATCTGCAATAATGAAAATTCATTTTTTCCCCCGGTAAAATGATGCAAACAATCCAGCAAATGCTTTGCTGTCAAAGGGTCGAGATACAATTCTGAAACTCTCTTTCCCAAGAGCGTTGCCTGCATTTTTTTGTGCGGCGAGTTTAATGATGCCGCGCTCATGAAATCATCTTTCCTTGCGCCAGAGACAGCCACAAAATGCCATTCTTCCAAGAGCACCAGCATTTTATCCATAACTGCTTCTAATTTGCGCATATCTTTGTATTGGTGCGCCCAAAATGTTTTTGAAAAAAAATCGTTCATCGTTTTCTCATCGCGGATAATCCCCGTCGATATTAAAGAAAGAAGATACGTCCTCAAGACTGGTTCTACAGCTAATTTAGAATAGATATCTTCAGGAATCCCGCAAATGTAACGATTAAATATTTCTTCTTTTTCCGTTTCATCTCTTGAAATGACAATCGCCTGACCTTCTTTTTCATATTTAGGCCTTCCTGCTCTCCCTGCCATTTGCAGATACTCTAAGACAGGAATCCAATCCATCCCCCAATGTCCAGAATATCTTTTCAAAGACTTAATGACGACACGGAAGGCGGGAAGGTCGACGCCGGCAGCAAGCGTTGGAGTCGCGCAAATAATTTTTATTGCTCCTTTCTTGAATTCTTCTTCAATAAGATCTTTCTGTTTTTGCACAAGTCCGGCATGATGAAACGCAATTCCTTTTTTAATCACATGAGATAGTCTTCGGCATTGTTTCGTGGGAACGGAAGATGCTTTCAATACTTCTTGTTCAAAAGCAGGGTAATGGTAAGAAGTGACTTTGGCAATCTCCTCTGCTGACTTTTCCGCGCTGGCTCTGCTCGGCAGGAAGATAATCGCTTGTTTCCCCATCTGAATCGTTTCCAAGGCGATTTTCTGAAGTTCATCCATAGATACCTAAGAACGTGATTTTTTTATTAAGCTAATGGAATAATTAAAGCATAATTAAAAATTACTTCTTTTTAGTTGTAACAATAATTTTTAAAGAGAGTTAGGAACTCAGAAAACTATGCGCAAAGTAATTTTCTTTTTTAGTTTGCTTGTCCTCCAACTAATTATAATCATTACCTATGCAGAATTAGAAGGTGATGAAGATCTCACTTTTTGGAATAAAACGTATGATCAAGCTCTGGGCACGGATGAAGCTGGAGATATCGCTTTCGATTCTCAAGATAACTTGTACGTTGTCGGTGCATGGTCTGTTGGCTCTATAGATTGGAATATAAAAAGGTTTAACAAAACAGGACAGGAAAATGTGACTTCTTGGAACAAAACATTCGATGGACTGAACGAAGGAAAAGCATCAGGTGTCGCAATTGATTCTAATGATAATGTATATGTTGTTGGCTATACTAACGCAGGAGCAGCTTTTCAGAATTTGTGGAACATCCATAAGTTTTATAGTAATGGGTCTGAGGAAGCAACTCTTTGGAATTTGACGTACAATTTAACTCCGGCAGTGATAGCAGCCACGACTGTTCCGTATGCCGTTGCCATCGATTCTAATAACAATGTTTATGTGGTGGGGAGTGCGCAAAATCTAATGAACGGAACCAGCGGAAATGATTGGCATATTAAGCGATTTAATTCAAGCGGGGCAGAAAATACAACACACTGGAATAAAACGTTTAACAATTGGATAGCGCCTGAATTTAGTCTTGGGGGCAATGATATTGCAGAAGATGTCGGCATAGATTCACAAGACAGTGTCTACGTAGTTGGACGTGCGCAAGCAACGAATAATGGAGATTGGTGGATTAAGAAATTCTATTTTAATGGTTCAGAAGAAGTGACGGAATGGAATAAAACATATGATGCCAGTGCAGTCGTGGGTGTAGATTCAGTCGATAGCGCAACTGGTATCGCGATTGATTCTCAAGACAGAATATATGTTGCCGGCTATGGGAATAGTCTTCTTGGGACGACAGAAGAATTTTGGGTTTTAAAAAAATACAATCGCTCTGGTTCTGATCTTGGAACAGTTTTCTTAAACATTACTGGATTTGGCAATGCTCGTGCTCTTGACGTCGGTGTAGATCGGGAAGGTAATGTTTACGTCGTTGGTTTTGCAGCTAACTCTTCAAATGCAACAAGTAACGATGACTGGATGATTAAGAAATTTAATTCCTCGGGTATAGAGCTAATCCCAGAATGGAATCTAACTTTTACGGGTCCATTTGCTAATGGAATAGGCGCTTCAGATAGGGCCGTGGCTGTAGATGTTGATAGCAGTGGCAATGTTACTATTGTTGGTTACGGCACTAATATCACAGCAAGTAATAGCGGGCGTGACTGGTGGATTAAGAAATTTCAAGGGTTGGATATCACTCCTCCCAGGGTAACACTAAGCAATCCAGCAACTACTGGAGCAAACGGCACGACGGGGTTTCAAGCGTTTAATATTACAGTATTAGATTCAAATTTAATGCAAAATGTTTTATTTCAGTTTTCTAATGGCAGTACTGCTTTCAATCGCAGCGCCACAAATGTAAGTGGCAACTGGAATTATAATGAAAATCTCTCAACACTTGTTGAGGCTACGCATACCGTTACTTTTTATGCCATTGATAAAAGAAACAATACCAATGCTACTCAGACAGTAACGTTAATTGTTGATCGTAGCGCACCTGCTATCACTATTATAACTGGTAATGGCAGTAAATTTGCTCGAGATAACCAAAGCAGCGCTATTAATACTACCGTTTATGAAACAAATTATGTGGTTTCAGTCATTTTTCAAGTAAGCAATGACAGTAACCCGTTCAATCTTACGGCAGTAAATGTGAGCGGCAACTGGAATCTTAACATCAACGCTTCTACACTTCCCGAAGGAGCTCATAATATTACGGTCTTTGCGAATGACAGCTTAGGAAATGTAAATAGGTCTCAACTCATGACTTTTGTCATTGATCGTACTGCGCCAACGATTTCGTTAAGTAAATCCAGTAGTTCTACCGCATCTACCCTCGTTGTTGATATTACGGCAAGCAGTGACGCTCAAACCTGTATAACTGATCGAGGCAGCGTCAGTGGCAGCGGAAGTTCACAAACGATCACTGCCAGTAATTTGAATCCAGATACGACTTATTCCTTTACAGTAAGTTGTAATGACAATGTCGCAAATTTAAATACTGTGACTCAATCATTCCGTACAGATGCCGGTGGATCAGGCCCTAGTGGCGGAGGTAGTTCCTCGGGTGGCGGCGGTGGAGGAAGCAGCTCAGGTAATGCTGCACCAACCGGTACAACCGAAAGTAATGAAGACAGTTCTCCATCCGAAACTGGTTCTTCGAATGGTGGCAGTGGATCTGGAGAGACTTCTGGTGAATCAGGTGATACACAAGGAACAGCAGCTGGACAAGGCAGTGGTTCAGGGGATGCTCTTGCCGGTCAAGCGTTTGCCAATGGAGAAGGAGCAATTGCTACGTTCAGTCGGATCTTTGTCAATTTGAGTTGGTTATGGATAATTATTGTAATTGTCGTTGGGGCAGTTGTAGGATACTATGCTTATTCAAAAGCAGATGCCAACAGAAAAAGATAATTTATGGCAGAATCTTATCCATTTCACTCTCAACTCGTTTTTGAAAATCGCTTACTGTTTCCCCTTCTTTTCTCGTCGTATTGAGGGCATTAAGCAGCGTTTTTGTCAATGTAAATTCTCTTTCTGCATCAAAAAGCTTAATCTGCTGCAGATGTTCTTTAATGATTTCTTCTTCCATTTTTTCTGGATCTCTTTCCCCTAAAGAAATTTCCTCAAACTCTTCTGTGATCACTTTCGCTGTGTTTTTCATGACAAAAAAAGCTTTTTGCTCTTGTAATCTTTGAAAAATAGTTTTAAAATCAATGCCAGATATTTTTCCTGATTGAAGTTGGCCGTGAATTCTTAGGGTAATTATTGCATCAGTTAAATCTTTATTCTGAAAATGCTCTAAAATTTCTTCTGTAACTTTTTCAGGATTTTTATGAGAACAATCGACGTTCAGGCTGACATGGTTGAGCAATTTAACGGGAATCCATTCTACGGTCTGCTGCTCTCCTTCCACCGATACGAGCTGATACCCCCCAGGACTATACTTCTCAATCTCCGCAAAAGTATTTGGAAAGAGCGCTCCTGGATACGTAAGTGTTCCGTATTCAGGAAGTTCTATTTTTGTAGGGTGGTGAATATGGCCCCCAGCATAATAATTAAATCTTTTTGGCAGGAAGGAAACGGGCTGCCCTTCGGTCTCTGCCAAATGGTTCGGCTTCATTTCGCTTATCGTCGTATGGAACATAAAAATTTTGTACCCAGATTCCTGTTCCAGATTTTCCCGCTGCAAATTGTGATAATATATTTTATCCAGCTGCCCTTTTCGCCCCAAAATACCGGTGATTTTAGCCCCTGTTTTTACGTCAATCGTAAATTTCAATTGCAGTTCCTGTGTTTCCGGATTCACTGTTCCTTTACATACATTTATCAGCAATCCCGCTTTTTCCAAAACATCAATCATCGTCTTCCCGCTGGCCGAAAAATCGTGAGAACCGGCAATGACATACACTGGAATAGGTTTATTATGCAATTCTTTTAATTTCTGGGTGACTATTTTCAACGTATCAACGGAAGGCAGTGAAGTGTTAAAAATATCTCCGGAAAAGAGAATAAAATCGACTTGCTGTTCCATGCACAGATCTATCGCCTTGAGAAAAACGTTCGTCGAGGCGTCCCTCATTTTCGGCTCTCTCCAAGAACCAAGATGGATATCCGCCAAATGCGCGTATTTCATTTCTTTGCTGAGACAAAAAGAATTTATATGGTTTTGTACTGAGCGAACGATATATTCAAAAATCAATTGATCGCAGAATTATATATTCTAAAAATCATCAGAACTAGAATATCTCAAAAAAGTTCTGTTAATCTTCTCGGGCACGTCCTTCCACGAAAGAGAAGGAATGTACCGATCATTCGCCAGGGGATGATTACTGTGACCAAAGATAATCACTGAACCTTGATATCCTAAGCTTTGCAGCGCTTGTGGAAGAAGAGAATCGTCATCAACCCCGCCTTGATTAAAAGGAAAGATGCTATCAATGAATCTTGCTTTCCATTCCCTCCAGCGATTTCCTGGAATATTTTTTGGGCGCAAGAAAAGAGGCCCTTCCGGAAATTCATGTTTCTCAAGCCATTTTTTTGTTCCCCTATAAACTTCATGCGGCCGGCCGCTGGCATAGGAAATTTTTATCTTTGGATCAATGCGGGCAACTCCTTCTTTTACATCAGGAAGGAGGGGGAGATTCTCCTGCTCGTCATTATTATGCCTAAACCATTCCACCCATTCCATCACTGTACTGTCACTGCTCCACTCTTGAACATTTTCCACATAATGATATTCTTTAATAAGACTTTCAATGCTTGTTCCAGTTATCGGATGCAACTTATGACACTCTCCAAAATAGTATTTTTGGGTATCAGAAAGAGTGCAGTCTAAATCTAAGAAAATTCGCGGGGTGAGTGAGGAATCAAATCCCATTAGAAACTCTGATAATATTGGTTAAGAAAAACACCACAGTCTCTTGCTTTTCGAAGATATTGAGATACTTGTGAAAGTTTAGAGCCGGGAACGTCGAATGTGTCACGAGCGTTTCCTAATTGGTACGTCACCTGAGGATCAACACATCTTCTTCCAAGTTCCGTAATGAAATCCTCTACTCTATCAACTGGTAATTTTATGCCTCTTCCGCTTATTCCATAAATTTCAATATCTAAACTTCCGTAAGCCGTTCTCACGAGCATAGTACCATTTGGAATCTTACTTTCAAAAATGCTTTGTGAATCTTCAACTAAACCCATTTTGATGGCACCTTCCCATTCCTGATGACCTAATTCTTTATAAATTTTTCATTGATTTGACATTTATAAAATACATATTTCAAAAGTTTATTCCACAGTCACGCTCTTCGCCAAATTCCGCGGCTTGTCAATATCGCAGCTTTTTAAATCAGCGACATGGTAGGCAAACAATTGTAAAGCGATAGTAATCACGAAAGGATATAATAAGTTCTCCACGTTCGGAACAAAAATCACATCATCGCTCACTTTGCTCATTTTTTCATCCCCTTCCGTAGCGATCGCAATAATTTTTCCATTCCGCGCTTTTATTTCTTCAATATTGCTCATCGTTTTGACATAGGAATCATCTTGCGGGCAAATCGCCATCGTCGGCATTTCTTCCGAAACCAGAGCAAGGGGCCCGTGCTTCAATTCACCTGCTGGATATGCTTCGGCATGAATATAAGAAATCTCCTTGAGTTTTAACGCTCCTTCTAAGGCCAATGGATAATTTGCGCCCCGGCCAATATACAGAAAATTTTGCTGCAGATAATATTTGGCGGCAATCTCGCGAATACACCCATTTAGAGAAAGGACTTTTTCCATCTTCTCAACGATCCCATCCGAGACCCATTTTTTTCCCGCCAATGTGTAAGCGAGCAGATACATCATCGCGATTTGCGCGATAAAAGCTTTTGTGGAAGCTACCCCTATCTCTGGTCCTGCCTGCGTATACGTAACTTTGTCAACTTCTCGCGCCATTGTGCTATCTATTACATTAATTATTCCTAGAGTACGTATTTTATTTTCCCTAGCCAAACGAACTGCAGCTAAAGTGTCTGCGGTTTCTCCGCTCTGAGAAATGGGAATTACTAAATCATTCTCCAGAAAAAGCTGTTCTTTATATCGAAATTCGGAAGCAATTTCATTAATAACCTGTATCTTCGCAATTTTCTCGATAATGTATTTTCCTAAAAATCCAGCATAACTTGCGGTTCCACAGGCAACAATAATGATTCGTTGTGGTCGTTGCGATACATTAACAGAAATTTTCAGAGTCTTTTTCATGACTTCCGGCTGTTCAAAAATTTCTTTCAGCATGAAATGCTTAAATCCTTGCTTCTGCGCTTTCTCTAAATCCCATTCCACTTCTGTTATTCTTACCGGCTGCGCTTTCCCTTGAAAAGTATAAATCTCTATTTTTTCTTCTGTTATTCGAGAAAGTTGGAAATCGTCAAGATACACCACTTTTTTTGTGTATTCGAGCAACGCGGAAACATCGGAAGCGTAAAAATTTTCATGCTCTCCTTGCCCCATAATTAAAGGACTGCCGTTGCGGACGCCGATGATTTCCCGTGCGTGCTTGTTGACGACACAAAAGGCATATGCTCCCTGCAATCGCGTCAGTGTTTTTTGCACTGCTTCCAGAAGATTGCCCTGAAAATATTTTGCAATGAAATGAACAATAATTTCTGAATCGGTTTCCGAAGTAAAAATAATTCCTTCATTTCGCAGTTCTTCTTTAAGTTCAGAATAATTTTCAATAATCCCATTATGAACTATCGCAAATTGACGTTGAGCATCCAAAAAAGGATGCGCATTCCAGTCTGCAGGTTTCCCATGCGTTGCCCATCTCGTGTGTCAGATACCCAGTGTTCCAGGCAATTGCCTAGTGGTAAGGTTACTCATTCTTCCTGCTTTTTTATGTACGAGCAATTCTCCATTGTGCCGGGTGCATATCCCCGCTGAATCATACCCGCGATATTCTACGTGTTGTAACCCAGAAAGGAGAAAAGGATATGCCTCACGCCATCCGATATAGCCAACGATCCCGCACATAGTTTCGAGCTTCACTTTTAGAATTTTAAGAAGGTTATGAATCACCAATAGGGATTAGAATCTTACTTGTCAATGAGAGTGATTGGTTTCTTTGACAAAGTGTGTCGCAAGTCTTATATAGCTCAAAATCTCTATCTTTAATAGGTGATCTATCTTCAATAGGCGAAATTGATGAGAAAGCAAGGACTAACTTTCTTGGTTACGATGTTGGGCGCTCTCTACGCTCCTTCTGCAGCAGCGGCGGTGCCACTCAAAGAGTTACATCCGCAATATGAGGACTTTCAAGACTCTTTTAAAGCTCCTTACGAGATTCACTTGACCCATCCTCTCAAATCATCAGAGGGAAGAGCAGAGTATGAAACACTAAGATTAAAACCGGAAGAAAAAGAAGAAGAAGGCAGTGGGAGCAGTATCCGGGCCTGATGAGGGTGTTTACATAACCCCTTTTCTTAGATTGCCGAGCGTCGCCTCGCGTTTAAATCCCTGCACTGAAACATTTTCTCCATTCAATAATCTCTTATAAACCTGCACGGTTTTAAAGACGTCTTTTTCCATATCCAAGAAAAGCTGTGAAATTCCTGCTTGCAGAATTTCAGGTGTATGCTGCAAAAGCCCGATTGTTTTGGAATACAACATTTCCGTCGTTCCCGTTGCTGTTTTCCGCAGGCGGAATGTGTATCCTTTTTTATCGGTAAGAGAATCGGTATCCAATAATTCCTTAAAGGTCATGACAACGGGATTTCCCTGCGCATAATAAATTAACTTTTCCTTATCGGTAAAAGCAGCTAACTCCTGAGCATTCAATTCGATGGATGCAACTGCAGGATGGCCGTAAAATTCCAACTGCTGGTCATTAAAAATATTCATTTGGTATCCTAAGATAATTTTGCATGGAAGTTTAAGCTGTAAGACGCCTACATTATTCACGAGCACTCCATCTGGTTTTGTTTTTGATACAACTTCTTTAATTTTTTGACAATGCTCATCTGCTAAAACCATCGGAGTCGAAGCAAAGAATTCGATCTTTCCCGCAGCCAGGGTACGTGCCTGGGCAAAATCATCGGCAAAAATGTCATAATAAATCACATCCGCACCAGCCCGCAAAGCCTCCTGCACATCAGTTAGATTGTATACTTGAACATGCAGCTTCTTCTCTCGCGCTGATTTTTTCTTATATATGGGCAATGGGATGTTCTCTTTCTCTGTATTTACCGGTACGAGAAAATCTAGCAGCAGCTGATCAAGTTCTTTTCTTAATGTGGTGATTTCGCTTTTGGGAAGAAAAGAGTTATCCGTTTTAATATCAATAGAGTTCATAGAAAAAAGAATACTATGATACTTCCGTAATTCGAGATCTAAATCCATTGTTGTAAGCGCATGCTTTTGAGGAGCAGCTGCCTTGACTTTTAACTCAAAAGAAAATGTTCTTTTCTGCAATGTAATTGTTACTTTTGGCAACAACCCCTCCCGCACTTCTAGGCAAATCTCAAAAGGAATCACTTTTTTTTCTCCCAGCAAATTCCTCCCCTGATGCTGAGATAACACATAAACTTGCGCGCCATTCCTAAATCCAGGAACTAACAGCTTTATTTTGTCTCCTTTTTTTGCTTTTGATATTTCCCTTCCTTCTTCAGTAATAATCTTTTTTACAAAATCTCCTTCCTTTTTTCCTTGAAATACGGTAGAAACACCATCAAATTGTTGCAGATCATCTTCTAATGTTAAAAATTCGTGTTGTACTTTTCCTAGAAAAATTCCTCGTTTTGAAGGAATAATCGGATCCACAATCATTTCTTCACCATTAAAAAATCCAGGCGTGAATTCCCTATTAAATACTAATTTTAAATCTTTCATGGTTTCATCAGTAACCGGCATTTTTTTATGTTCATAATACGCATCAATCTGCTGCCGGTAAATTCTGGTTGTTGTGGCCACATATTCTGAAGATTTCATTCTTCCTTCAATTTTTACTGTTTTTGCCCCGCTCCCTATAATGTCTGGAATGCTTTCAATCATACAAAGATCTTTTGCAGAAAGCAAGTACTCATCACCGTTGTATTGCTTGCGGCACGAGCTGGCGCATAAGCCCCTGTTTCCAGAACGTTTTCCGATCAACGAAGAAATAAGGCATTGCCCTGAATAAGAGATGCACAAATGGCCGTGAACAAATATTTCCAGATGCGCCCGCGTTTTTTCAAACATTTCTTTCACTTGCTGCTTTGTTAATTCTCTCGCCAAAACAAAAACATCAACATCCTTTTGCCAGAATTGTATCGAAGGTGAATTCATAATTGTGGCTTGCGTGGAAGCATGGACATTTAATTGTGGAAAAAATTTTTTGATGAGAGGTGCAAATGTTAGATCTTGAAGAATTAACGCATCTACTCCATATTGTACAGCGCTGCTGACTTGATGTAAGAATGGACCAATTTCATGATTCTTAATTAATGTATTAAGAGTTAGAAACACTTTAACATTATGCAGATGCGCATACTGTACGGCTTTTTTTAGTTCCTCTTGGGTGAAATTTCCGGCCAAGCGGCGTGCATTGAACAGTTTTGAGCCAAGATATACTGCATCGGCGCCGTTGCTTACAGCCGCGACAAGCGTATCAAAAGTTCCAGCTGGTGAGAGAAGTTGCAGTTTTTCCATTTACAATAATCTCCCTAATTTGACGATATCTTTATTTGCCACGTGAGTATAGATTTGGGTTGTCTGTAAGTGCGCATGACCTAATAATTGTTGAATGGAACGTATGTCAGCCCCGTTTTCTAATAAATGAGTCGCAAAAGAATGACGCAAAGTATGAGGGGTAACCTGTTTTCTGATTCCAGCTTTTTCTGCGGCTGACCGTACAATAACCTCGATAGTGCGCTTATGATATTTCTTCCCAAAATTAGACTCAAAAATGAATCCCTCTTTCTTCGGAATAAACCATTCTATTATTCTATTTTTAAGGTTAGAATGGAAAAAAACGATCCTTTCTTTATTGCCCTTAGCACCTTTGATATGGATTATTTCCCTCTGAAAATCTAAATCAGTCCATTTAAGATTAACAACTTCACTTAACCTCATCCCGCTATAGTATAAAAACATCAATATGAGACGATGTTTAAAATTAAAAGTATAATCAAACATTAGTTTAATTTCTTCTTTACTTAGAACCAAAGGTAGTTTGTGAGCTTTCTTTGCCAATGGTATGCTTTCTTCAAATGGTTGCCTAAGAACAATTTGATAAAAGAACTTTAAGGCAAAATAAGCAGTGCGGATGGTTGAATTGCTTTTATCGGAATACTGTAAGAGAAAAGTTCTTAGATTGGAATTTGATTGAAGATACTTTTGGATGATGTTTCCATATGTTTTTGTAGTTTGACGAGAATATTTTCGTAACGCGAGTTCTTCCTGCAACGTTTTAATATACTGTCTTTTTTCTTCCATTACCAGCAGTGCTGACAGTTTATTAATAAAAATTACGCTTTTTATTGACATTTTCCTATTAACCGCAATTAAAACTGCGTTTAATAGTTGTTTGATCGAAATTGCCTCGCTC
>CAZCXW010000036.1:0-9681 GCA_964502785.1 uncultured Methanosarcinales archaeon
AAGAAAATATTTGATTCATGATCTTTCTCTCCATGGAACTTGGAGCGCTCATGATGGCATTCCTGGCAATGCCACAAAAATGTCTAAGCCGCAACACTGTTCTCCAAATACTGTTCTTATTTTAGGAGAGCCATTCCGTGGTTTTCGAACAACAAAAATCCCTTTTTATTTCCGTATTTTAAGTAAATAAAAAACACAACCACAGCAAGCTGTGGGGTTGTCAAAGAAAACAGACCACCAGTGAACACACTGGTGGAAAGAGCAGATTCTAGCGCATTTTAGTATATAAAAGCATTTAAAATATATTCGAAAACTAATTACACTAATTGCCTTTAGCATAAGTGAATATTTCGAGAGAAAAAACTAGCCCCGCTCGGATTCGAACCGAGGTCAAAGCCTTTCATTTCCTTTCAAGGAACCAAAGGGCTCTATGCCTAGACTCTTAACCTCCTGAGAGATTAGATTAGTCCGCTACACCACGGGGCTATACAGCATATTTTCAGTTCAAGCCTTATTTATAAACATTTTGGGGATTAAAGGTTAAGGGATATCATCGAAACATATAAAAACAATAAAATGCTTTCTCTATTGAAAAGAGGAAAAAATGAAGTCTAAAAATGTTGCTTTGATTATTTTATTGTTCTTATTCACTCCGTTTACATACGCGCAAGTGGAATTTACCGAGCTTTCACAGGGAAGTGATATCTTAGGAATAAATCAGCTGGATGAAATCATTGGTCCTTTCATTACGAAATTGATTCTCTTCTTAGGCGGAGCGGTGGGAATTTATCTCTTGCTTACCCTGTTACGAGTGTATTATGAGCGGAAAAAAGTCAAACTTCTCCAAGATATTAAGTATGATTTAGATAACCTTAACATTCATTATGACCTTCCTTATTCGAGTCAGCGGAAAGGGATTGTGGGGAGGGCCGTTGCCCGTTTGTTTCCGAAAAAAACAGCTGACGAAAAGAAAAAGAAACCATGAAAATTGCTATCTTGCCGACAGTTTTTTCTGGATTTCATCCTCGGCTTTGTTTTGCTTTTCTTCGCGTCGGCGATGCCTCTTCTCAGAAAATGGTGGAAGAATCACGGCATCTTTTGCAGGAACAAGAACGCTTTATTCGTCTGATGTTCCATGAAGATTCACAAAAATATGAAGAATTAATTTCAAACTGGACAACGGCCATGGAAGATTTGAAAGGAAAAGCCAAACATTATCAAACTTCTTTAGAGAAGCTCATGAAAAATGTCTTAGCCAAGAAAACGGTGGCGACTACAAATGTTATTCAGAATTTAATTTATTTTATTTCTCTGAAGCATTTCATCCCCGTTGGAGTTGATGATTATGATAAAATTAAAGGCAAGATCACTTTTCTTCTATCCGCAGGAAGATCAGGCCGGAAGAGAGAACTATATTATAAAGATAGCCAAGGAATCCTTGGCGCGAAATTAGATTACCAACATTGTTCACGGACCAAGCCGAGAAAAACGACTAAAACTTATCTTATTCATCTCGATGCGTTGCCTCCCGTCACGGACCAACAGCTGCGGGAAATAACACGGGAACTTATTCGCCTTGTGCAAACTTTTTGCCAGGCTTCGGTGCGGGCAGATACACTCAACAAAAAGAGAACGGAAATCGTGCTTTAGTCTCTTTCCCCAATGTATCTGAATCTATTCTCTTTATAGATTGTTGAAATAGTTTCCGCCGTTTCACAATAATGGCAGCGAAGGACTGTTTTTTCTCCTTCTTTTTCAACATAATGAGAGGGGGCAGCATGTTCTTTTTGAACTCGTGTAACACAATCAGAATTGCTGCAGGTAATAGCATTTTTTATTTGGTCGCCAAGTTTGGGCCGGATTTTTTGCTTCACTTTTCCATCTTCTATATAACTGAGCGTAATGTCAGGGGCAAGCAGGGCCATAACTTCGAATTGTTCCGACGAGAGGGTATACAACCCATGAATTTTGATAATATCTTTTACTGGTTTTTTCCCGCTCTCAACGACGATATAGTCAGAAATAGTTTTCGAGACGCCTTCCCGTTCTAGTCCCAGCACTCCTGCTAATCTTCTTCCCATTCCCGCTGGAATATGGTCTAAAACGATGCCATTGCCTTCAATATACCCCGTCCGTGGATTTTGTAAGACTTTGGTTTCTTCGTTTAAAAGAAGTTTATCCAAAGTTAAAGATCTCTCTTGTTTTTCTGCAGCCTGAACTGCAAATGGAGAATCTATTCGACCTAAACCGAGAGCCAATAACGCCATGCGGATATACAACCCATTTGAAGCCTGTACATTAGTCATGTTTAAATGATGATATTTCATCGAATGGTGAATTTCTTCAAAAGTTTCAGAATCAATTGGTTTGGGATGCATGAGATATGGCGCTTTTTCCCCAAATGTGTCGTACAATTCTTTGGTGATCATCCCCCATTTCTTTACCCGATCAAAATAATCACCGCTTCCAACTCTTTCTTTCTGTGGCCGGCAATGAACGGCAATCATGGCCTGCTGCAAGGCTTCTTTCAAGTTCTCTTGATGGTCGTAAAATAAAACATTCTTTCTCTTTAATTCTTCTAACCGCTGTTGTTTTGGTCCAAAACCCTGCGGGTAGGCAAAATGCAACGTAAACTGAAACAGAGGAGCAACGGACATTATCGAGGACTGTACGCGGCTGTTGGCGATATCGTTGGTAAGAGCCAAGGAAAGCTTTTCTAAATTTTGTCCATGCTTGCGGGCAATTTCTCTCATCGTGAAAAGATCGATAAAACATTGCGTCGGATGCTGATTTTTTCCATCCCCTCCATTAATAATCATCGGTGTTTCATATCCGTAATCAAGGTTTAAAGCATGATACTGTTGCTTCATGAGTTCGTCATTTCTCTGTAAAGTTTCTTTCGTCCAACGCGGAAGCCCCTCCGTGGAACTTCTCATAATCAAAGCATGAGCGCCGTACCCGGCAAACATCTCGGCCGTATCCGCCCAGGTTTCTCCTTTGCCTAAAGAAGTATAATCTTCCGTGGGAAAACCATCCACTTTTCCACCCATTTGTAAAACGGCTGCTCGGGTGGAATAATTTGTTCTAGTGCTGTTCTCTACGAAAAGAGTGACAATATACTTGTCTTCCAGAAGTTCGGCAAGGTCCCGCCCATGCTTCTCTTTGAATTTTTCCCTCTCTTGGGAATTATGAATTGCCCTCTTAATTTCTTCTGCCGTATCTAAAATGCAGAGAATTTCCTCTTTACTAAAATCACGCATGGAAATAACATCCAAAGCTATCGCCTCCCTTGAGTTCATTTTCACCGGGAAATAAAAAGATTTCCTCTCCCGAAGATATGTTTTGCTATGAACAGGTGAAGAGAAAAATTGCGTGGACAAGTAGAGCCAATAATGATCAAAAAATGAGATTAGAAAATTAAGAGAGATGTAACGCTTGTGGAAATTTCAGCTTATATTAAATTATATCACTTTCTTCGGTATCATCAGCTAAGCGGTGGCCGTGAGGCAATTCCATTCGAATGAGTTTTTTTGTTCTTATGTAATCCGGTGTTAAGATATCGTTGGGATGTTTTCCAGATTCGACTGCAATCGCGGCAGCTCCTATCACAAAATTAATCCACATCAATTGAGTTTTTGTGAGGATACGCATTCCCTCGCGCGCTCTCGGATCGGCATTGGTGACGACGATATCATCAATGTAAGAAGATTGGAGAACTCTTATCGCGGAATTGTCTAGATTTGACCGCGTGGCAAATACAGCAACTCTTTTTAGATTTCCTTGCAATTTAGGGTCACGGAGCCCTTCCGCAGAAGAACTGCGAATGGCTTTAACATTATTTTCCATGGTTGTCCCGGAACGGATGCTATCATCTGCACTGAAAGCATACATCCCTTCAATACCACGCTCTGTTAAGTTAATCGTGTCAACCAGTTCAAGCTGTTCAATTCCAACCCCATCAGCAGCTCTTTTTTTGTTCATGACTGCCAACGCGGAATTTTCTAGTCCCGAGGATTGCCTTATTCTTTTAACATAAGGAGTAGCACCTACATCAGGAGCAAGAAACAACATATTTTTACCTTTATCGCTTAAATCGAAGTCGAGATGAGAGGCTCCGAAATCGGCAAGAAAAGTGCCGACCACTGGAGCTAAATCAATTTCTACTAAATTTAATTGATAGCGTCGTGTCGAGTTAATCTGCCGAGCTCTTTCATACATGGGAGCAAATTCTTCATTAACGAGTTTACAAAGAGTTTGCGCAGTTTCCGGCGCATGAATATGGGGAGTTATAATTGTGTCAACGCCTGAAGTTAAATACTGTTGAAACAGCAGTTGTAAAGAAGGCGCCTGCCCATCAAATTTTAATTTATCTTTTTCTGTCTTCATTCGGAGATTATACTCTTCATGCACGCCTCGTTCTTGAGCAGCAAAATCCAGAGTATAAGAAAGAAGAACTACTGCCTCCGCGCCATTATATTTAGCAGTATTGGCAATTAATTCCACACGCTTCATGAGGTCCTGTGGAGTAAATCCGACTTTTTGCGTATGGACAATATAAATGGTTTTACCTTTGAGGCCTTCTCCATAAACTATTTCATTATGGGGTCCTTTGTACCTATCTTTGTATCGAAAAAATTCTTGCGAATCAAAACATTTTTTGGTCATAAACGTAGGTAGGTACTCACCATCTAACCAAACCCTATGCGTAATAATCTTATCACCTTGGTATTTGTGCACGCCTAAATGTTTAGATACTCGATGAACTTCTAGCACCTCGGGGCTTGTGCCAACAACAATTCTTTCATCAGCTTTAAGTTTGCGATCTCCTAAATTATATGACGCCAGATGATGTTTCATTCCCATTTACAGACTGCTCGTGGAACTTCTTTATATGGATTATTATTCTTGTTTATTTATTATCCCAACAGTATCTGAATTTCATATTTACCAAAAGTATTATAAAAAACTGCTCTAAATATCTAGTATGGCTACCGAAGGGGAAATGCAGGAAAAATATATGCAGTTTAAGATGCTGCAGGAGCACATCGAGAAAATATCGGAACAGCTCCAGCAGATTTCCGGGCATCTTGAAGAAATTGATGTTTCCAAAGAAGCGCTCACAGAGCTTGAAAGCGCCCCCCTAAAAAAAGAAATGATGTGTCCTGTTGCCAACGGCATTTTTGTGAAGGCAGCTTTAAATGATAACAAACATTTGCTGGTGAACGTCGGCGCGGACACAGCGGTTGAAAAGACTTTTGCGCAAGTTATGGAAATGCTGGAAGCGCAGCGAAAAGAGCTCCACGCCAAATTAAAAGAAGGGGAAGCTCTGCTGCAGCAAATGCATCTACAAGCGATGGAAATTTATCAGCAAGTGGAAGATGCGGAGTAAATTCTATGTTTGGAAAACTTAAAGATAAACTTAAAAACGCCTTGCGCGTTTTTTCTAAGAAGACGGAAGAAGAAGCAGAAATAACAGAGGTTTCTCAAGAAAAAGAAGTTATTTCGGAAAAAGAAACTCCAACGGAAAAAAACATCGAAGTGAAAGTAAAAGCAGCGAGAAAGGAAGAACAAGAAGGAAAAAAAGAGGGAAAGAAAAAGAAAAAACAACAGAAGAAAGCATATCTTAAAGAAGTTCAAGAACCGGAAATTAAAACAGAATTGGAAGTTAAAGGACTTAAAGAGGTTAAAGGACCTAAAACAGAATTAATCTCTAAAAAAGTAAATGCGGAAAAAGTTGAAGAAAAACCGCCCGCGGATGAAATTATTCTAAAAACGAGTTCTCAACCCGAAGTAATTGAAGAAAAGAAAGAAGAAATGAAAGCGGAAGCCAAACCTTCTTTTTTTGGCCGTGTCAAAAGGCTGTTTAAGAAAAAAGAGGAGCAGGAAATTATTATTGCAAAAGAATCTGTTGCATCAAAAGTTGAAGAAAAGCCAGCGGAAGAACCAAAAGCGGCCCCGCCGCAAAAAAAAGAAGAGCAGAAGCAGGAAGAGATTCCTGAAGAGAAAACATCTTTTTTCAGCAAAGTCAAGCAAACATTAACGACGAAAACCATTTCCGCAGAGAAATTTGAGGAATTGTTCTGGGATTTGGAAGTGGCTTTATTAGAAAATAATGTTTCCGTTTCTGTGATTGAAAAAGTGAAGAATAATCTTCAGAAAGAATTGGTGGACAGGCCATTGCCGCGGGATGTCCAGACGAAAATAGAAGAAACTTTGCGCCAAACCATGGAAGAAGTCCTCTCTTCTGAAAAGATAGATCTCTTGCAGAAAGCGAAGGAAAAGAAGCCTTATGTTATTGCCTTCTTCGGCATCAACGGGGCAGGAAAAACAACTTCCATCGCGAAAGTAACACATTATTTCAAACAACATGGACATTCAATCGTTTTGGCGGCGTGTGATACGTTCCGCGCAGCAGCTATCCAGCAGTTGCAAGAACATGCCGATGCTTTGGGTGTGAAAGTTATTAAACATGATTATGGCGCGGATGCTGCAGCCGTCGCTTTTGATGCGGTGCGCTATGCGGAGAAAAATAAAATTGATGTCGTGTTAATCGATACCGCCGGCAGGTTGCATTCCAACACCAATTTAATGGCGGAGCTGGAGAAAATCATCCGCGTCACAAAACCAGACTTAAAATTATTTGTCGGCGAAAGTATCACTGGAAATGATTGCGTTGAACAAGCGCAGCGCTTTAACGAATTAGTGGAAATGGATGGGATCATTTTGACCAAAGCGGACGTGGACGATAAAGGCGGCGCGCCTTTATCCATTTCGTACGTGATTAAGAAGCCAATCCTCTTTCTCGGCGTAGGACAAAAGTATGAAGATCTGGAACAGTTTGAGAAAGAAAAAATATTGGAAAGGCTTGGGATTTAAGTTTTAATCATTCTTTTTTAATCAGTCTTTTTTAACTTTCTTTAAATTGTATCTGTCAGCCATGAAATCGTAGGCCATATTGGAAACTTCACGAATGATTTCTCCCCTTTGTCCGTAATGGCTTCTTCGCGTTCCACTTTCGATGATGCCCACGACGATATACGGAGCGCGCCGCTTTCCATCTTCATTTCTTCCTACTAAAATTCCCATATCTCCGCATAATCTCGCGGTCGTTCCAGTTTTATCATATACTAACGTTCCACTCGGCACGCGGGAAGCGCCGCTGTACAACCTATTGCGTTTGGGAAGAGCCATCACTCTTTTCATTTCGCGTGAAGAAGGCAGTTGGTTATGCCATAAAGCATACAAAAATCTGCTGTAATCATGGGCTGAAACTTTATTACGATAAGTTCGGCCGCCTCCGATATATTCTACAATGCTTGTGTCTCTGAAAATTTCCGGAAAATGTCTATCAACAAGCGCGTTAACTCTTCCTGGACCGCCGAGTTTTCGAATCATCCAATCGGTGGATGGATTGCTGCTGTTTTGAATCATTAATTGAAACTTACGGCGAGCCTGAGCGTCATATCGTACATGTCTAAGTTCTGCTTCTTTAAGATAAATTGCTCCGATCGGCGCAGGTTTGACCATACTGGCCGCTTGCATGGGTGTATCCTCATTAATACTTACTAATTTTTGATTTGCTGTTAAATCATATACCACCCATGCTGTTTTTTCATGGGCAGCAAGTTTCCCTCTCCCCCGCAGACTACGAATATATTCTTCAATTTGCTGCTGGAGTGGTGCGCGAATCCTTGGACGAGGTTCTTCTTTCATCTTCGGCGGCACTTTGGGAGCAGGCTCTTCAGGTTCTTGCGCAGCAAGAAATTGATTTTCACTATAGACAACAGGATTGTTTCGTTCACGGATGATTGAGGCCATTATCCCAGTTCCCGCTAACAATCGCGCATGGCGCCGCGCTTTTTCCAGCGTCTCTTGCGGTTCACCGCGTCTTCTGTAGACAAGCGCAAATTCTTGTCCTATCTGTTCGATAAACAATTCTTTTCCAACGCCATTGCCTAAGTGAGCATAAACGGTTTTGAAACTTTGTTTAAGGGCGCCTAAATTAGGGCCTTTGCCATAAACAATATTATACAACTCATGATATCTATCATCACGAACGGCTTCTGCGCCTTCCAGATCAGCATTGCGGAGAATTTTCCCGTGATGTTTTGCAGTTTTTTGGGCTTGTTCTTCCGTGCCATTCCGGTCGTACACCAATCCGAACTGGTCATTATCATTTCTGCGGACAAGATGAAGATCAGCTGCAACATCCGGTCCAAGAATCATCGCTACTTGATCTTCATAATCAAGAACGGCGTCTAGTGATTTTTCCCAATCGTTGTAATGAACATCCCAGTGTGGCGTAGCTGTTAATGCTGATCGCGCATGCGTCAAAGCAGTTAACCCCATTCCTGCTGCGCCGGCCGCGAGAAGATCTCTCCTGCCGAGACGATGATCCGCAGCAACGAGTTCACATAACTGTTGTAATTTCTTAAACATATTGGCCTCTTAATCACCGCTCATTTCTTGTTTCAAACGTTTTGCGCCTGTGCGGCACATTCGATGATCGAAAGATTGTCCTTCCTGAACTGAAATTTTTTTATCCTTATTAGTATCTGCAAGTCTGAATAATTCCCCCAGAATGTTATTGGAAGGAAATTCATATTTTTCAGTTCTTACCAGCATTTTGGAGCATGTAGCAGGAGTAATAGAGATGTAAGCAACATTTCCTGCACGGAAATTCCCGGCAGGAAAGATATATTCTCTAAAAGGAGCATAATGAATGGTGTATCCGCCAGAAAAGCGAAGCAGTCCTTCAGCCGAGATCGTGTACTCTTTACCTAACTGTTTTTGAATAACCTGATCAATCCTATCTTTTATTGGGGGAAGCTGCTGCCTTTTCACAGGCTTATTTGCGTCTATACTCATATCCTTGCTGCGTGATTCTGCAACATTAGATATTTCAGGTGCAGCTTCTTTGCAAGCAATTATGGAAATCAGTCCCACTCCAATATAACTTGGTTTGTATGTCTTCATCATATCTCTCCTTAAAATGCGCTATTTATAAACTTTTCCTTAAAATAACCACTTAAAAGTAGTCCTAAAGTTGTGCCCGTTTTCTCCAGCCTTCGTCGCTGATTCCCGTCTCGATGCCTACACCCGGGGAGCTGACAGAAGAGATTTTTATCGTTGTGCCATCCTCTAGCTTCATTGTTTCTTGGTTCTTTTGCAGCATTTCGCAGCAGATCTTTTTAAGATTCTGCATATCAAAGTATTCCATAATGGTTCTATAAGTCGATAGGCTTTATAAACATTTCGAAATTGATGTCATTATTTAGTAGCTACTTAGTTGTTTAGAACTGGTTTTTTGTAAATTTCTTTTTGGCGCCCATAATCTTTATATAAAAGGCAGCCCCGAAAATGAGGATGACTTCCTTTTATATCCATACTTCAGGCTGTTCCGCCAATCAGGCTGATGCGGAGCAAATGGCGGGCTTGCTGAGACAAGCGAAATTTGAAGTGGCGGATTCCATAGAGGATGCGTATATTGTCCTTTTTAACACCTGCACGGTAAAATCTCCTGCGGAGAATGAATTTTTTAAGATGCTGGATCAATTCAAACAGCAATACCCCCATAAAGTGGTCGTCATCACCGGCTGTATCCCACAAGCTGATTCGCAAAAACTGAAAGAATATTCTTTAGTTGGCACCAAACAAATTCATAACGTAGTGCAGGTGGTA
>CAZCXW010000036.1:9691-13751 GCA_964502785.1 uncultured Methanosarcinales archaeon
AGCGCTTCATGATAATGTTCTGCAAATTCTCAATGACGATGAGATGCCGCCGTTAAAGCTGCCGCGGGTAAGAAAAAATCCGATTGTCGAAATTCTTCCCATCAATAGGGGATGTTTAGGGGCCTGCACTTTTTGTAAAACAAAACAAGCGCGGGGCAATTTAGTTTCATACCCTATTCCGGAAATCATACAAGAGGCGAAAAAAGCGGTGCAGGAAGGAGTAAAAGAAATCTGGTTAACGTCCCAAGATACTTTTTGTTACGGTTTCGATATCGGCACGGATTTACCGGCGCTCCTGCAGGAACTCACCGCCTTGCCAGGAGATTTTAAAATTCGTATCGGCATGGGAAATCCTGATCACATTCCTAAAATAGGAGAAAGGTTGGCCGAGCTGTACAAACATCCTAAAATCTTCAAGTTTCTGCATATCCCTTTGCAGGCAGGACATGACGATATATTACAGCAGATGCGGAGGCGTTATACTGTACAGGATTTCATCATTACCGTTGAAAAGTTCCGCCGAGAAATTCCGGAATTGAATGTGATGACCGATATTATTGTCGGCTATCCCACGGAAACCGATGAACATTTTTGGGGTACATTGGAAGCAGTGCGTAAAATAACACCTGATTCTATCAACATTTCCCGCTTTTGGCCGCGTCCGGGAACACCGGCCGCAGAATTGCAAGAACTGTCCGGTGAAATTGTAAAACATCGTTCCCGAGTATTGACTGATATTTTTCATAACCTCTCTAAATTGCAAAATGAACGGTGGTTAGGGTGGAAAGGAACGATCATCATTGATGAAAAGGGACATGAAGAAGGACAGTGGATTGGCAGAAATTATGCATACAAACAGGTTATTGTGGAAGGAAATTATAAACTTGGAGATGTTGTGACTGTTCAAATCGGAAAAACGGGAATTTTTGATTTGAGGGGAGAAGTTTTTCATTAAATTAGAGAGCTTTGTCTTAAGATAATTTTGAAAAACTCAAAATTCTGCAAATTTAGAGCAGGAAATCAATTTTGCAAAGTTCTCTTAAGAAAATAATTTAGGGATAACACAAAAACAAACAAAGCTTTTATAAATAACCTGCAAGCTCTTGGCTGAGCTGCACATATTACTATGAAGAAATACAATCGGGAAATCGGAAACAGAGAAATTCCAACGCCTCTTTTTGCTACATTGACATACGATGTATATGGGACGGAAAGAAAAGAATTAACGGATTTAGTCAGAAAAAAAATATTAGAAGGGATCTTCTCTCTTTCTAGAGAATATAGTGGAAAAAAAAGTGGAATGCACTCTACACATACCAATAATTCTGGGCTTTATGTCGAAACGATTAATCAGCGGAATAGAATTTATGTGCGAATTCATGGAGATCAAGGAGACTTTTTTGAGGCTTCTTCAATCCGTGCTGCTTTGCAAACGGAAGGATTCTCAACCCAAAATCCTTATCTTCGCATCCGCCACTGGGCAAAAACTATTGTCCAGCCTCTCGCTGAGTTTATGTGTTATGGGTTGTGGGAAAAAATCCTTCCTGATAATACAAACACTCGCCGGGTTACAGAAGCAATGAAAGATGCGGCGGACAAAGATATGGACATCCAAAGTAAGAAACAAGGTCCTCATGAAACATTAAATAAAAAGAAGATGGCCGCCATTGCGTTGATGGAATCTGGCCACAGGGATCCGATTATTTCCGTCTATGATTGTTCAACTGCTGAAGTTTTTCCAGAACCAATTCTTTTAAGACCAGATATGATTAAAAAAGAAGAAAAATCTACCATGGATTCCCCTGCTCCTGTTCTTCCTGAGCGCCCTATTTTAGCGCCGGCGGGAAGAACTCCTGAAGGCCGTCCGCTTTATCCACATATTGAGACTCCTGGTGGACATACAGGGATAGTGACGTGTTACGATTCTTTGCCACCTTTTCCTGCCACGTTAGGACCAGGTAGTGATCTTACAGATTTATTATTTTCTGATATCCCAGTTCCCTGCGATGAAATTACAGAACGCGTTGTACCTGCTTCATGTTCTTTGCAACAAATGTTGTGATCTTGGCCTAGCCGTCATTCATTGAGTTTAATAGTGTATCATACAGCCGAAAAACTCTTAAATAAACAGCCATTATATTTTTCTTATGAACCATGGTAGATTACGAGAGTTGTATTTTGACTTTTTTAAAGAGAAAAGGCATGCTTTTATTCCTTCTGCTTCATTAATCCCTTTGAACGATCCTTCTGTTCTCTTCACAACGGCCGGAATGCAGCCTCTGGTGCCGTATCTTAATGGACAGAAACATCCGGCTGGGAAAAGAATTGTAAATGTGCAGAAATGCCTGCGTACTGTGGATTTTGAGAATATCGGTGATAATACGCATCATACTTTTTTTCAAATGCTGGGAAATTGGTCGCTGGGTGATTATTTTAAGAAAGAGGCAATCGAATGGAGCTTTGAGTTTCTTACAAGTAAAAAATGGTTGAATATTCCTCTCAAAATGATGGCTGTCACCGTCTATGAAGGCGATAACATCGTGCCTCGCGATGAAGAAGCCTTTAAGCTCTGGAAATCGTTAGGCATCCCTGAAGGGAGAATAGTTTTTTTTGGCAAGGATAATTTTTGGAGCGCGGGGGATACGGGGCCATGCGGGCCTTCCACAGAAATGTTTTATTGGACTGGAGATGAAAATCCACCCAAATTATTCGATCCCCATGATTCTCGCTGGGTAGAAATTTGGAATGACGTGTTTATGATGTATAACCACAAAGAAGATGGTACTTTAGACATTTTAAAACAAAAAAATGTGGATACGGGAATGGGAATGGAAAGAACCATCGCCGTTCTGAGCGGAAAAAAAAGCGCGTATGAGACGGAATTATTTCAGCCGATTATACAAAAAATCACAGAATTAAGCGGTGTCTCTTATGAACAAAAAAAGAGAGAAATGCGCATCATTGCAGATCATATCAGGGCTGCCGTCTTTGTCTTAGGGGATGAAAATGATGTCCTGCCTTCCAATGTGGATCGCGGCTACATTTTACGGCGCTTAATCAGAAGAGCGATTCGGTACGGTAAACTGCTGGGAATTCAAACAACTTTCCTTTCTGCACTGGCAAAAATCATTATTAAAGAATATGGTCATTTTTATAAAGAATTGCCGCAGCATCAAGCACGTATCCTTGCAGAGTTAGAAAAAGAAGAGGAACGCTTTTCTGCGACGTTGGAAAAAGGGCTGCGGGAGTTCCAGAAAATGGCCGCACAAACAGAGGTTATCAACGGAAAAGATGCTTTCTTACTGTTTCAAAGTTATGGTTTTCCTTTGGAGATGACACAGGAGTTAGCCTTAGAGCAAGGAATCACTGTAGATGAAGTTGTGTTTAAAGAAGAATATGCTCGCCATCAAAACTTATCCCGCACGGCTACGGCGGGCAAGTTTAAAGGCGGTTTGGCAGACTATTCTCCAAAGACGATACGCCTGCACACAGCAACACACTTGTTGAATGAAGCTTTGCGGAGAGTCATCTCAACGAATATTCATCAGCGCGGAAGCAACATTACCTCGGAACGCCTGCGCTTCGATTTTAATTTTGAACGAAAATTAACCTCGGAAGAAATACAAAAAGTCGAAGATGAAGTCAATAAGATCATTCAAATGAAATTGCCCGTGCGGCGGGAAGAAATGTCTTTTGAAGAAGCCAAACTTTTGGGAGCAGAAATGGAGTTTGGCGTCAAATATGGAGAACGTGTTTCGGTTTATTCCGTGGGCGATTATTCTCAAGAGTTCTGCGGCGGGCCTCACGTGCAGAATACTCAGGAAATTGGCCCATTTAAGATCCTCAAAGAAGAGAGCTGTGCGGCAGGCGTGAGAAGGATTAAAGCGACTGTAGAGGATTAAAAGGTGGATTTCGATTATCTAAAAATCGCCAAAGCCGAACTTCATGTTCACCTTGATGGATCGTGGCGAGGGGAAACTTTTTTAGAACTTGCCCGAGAACAAGGAATTATTCGCCCTTATCCTTCAGTTGAGGAGTTACGAAAGCATCTTTGTTTTCA
>CAZCXW010000037.1:0-982 GCA_964502785.1 uncultured Methanosarcinales archaeon
ATTTTGACACTGAATAAACTAAAGCGCTAAAAATGACAGAAGGCTTTAAAAAGAGGAAGATTTCCAAGTACTAAAGGAGGATTTCACATGAACAAAATTCACACGAGGATGAAAAGACATTACCGTCTTGGCACTCGTCTAAACCCTTACAAATTTTTTCATCCTAAACTCGCAGTGCACAGAGCAAAAACTTTTGCCACAGAGGAGAGCGCTCACGTCTGGGCCAAAGCGCAGGGTATTGCAAATTACGAATTAAAAATTGTAAAGCGTGGAAAAAGGATACAAGTAGTTGCTAACTAAATTAATTTCTTTAAAGAGCTTTGCATTTTAAGTTTGTCAAAATTCTCTTAAGAGAACTTTGCAAAATTGATTTCCTGCTCTAAATTTGCAGAATTTTGAGTTTTTCAAAATTCTCTTTATCTTACAACTTCTACTAGATATAAATCAGAATTCTGCATTTTACCTCCATCTGATTCATAAATTATAGCTCTTCCATCCCGGGAAAATTGCGCATTGGGCTGGATGTGCACCGCTAATGAACTGTCATAGGTGTTCTCGTGACTTACGATAGGCATCTTTTCATCAGAACTAAATTTCAAAAGCACAATTTTTCCAAAATATTGACCCTCGGGCACAGGTACAGGATCACCTGTCATTAAAAATCTATCACCATCTGGAGCCCAGACGCCATGTCCTCTGATTTCAGAAAATTCTTGGAGGATGTTTCCTTGCAAATCAATAATATAGCCCTCATTGCCACATAAAATTTTGTTCCCTTGAGGATGGACATCATAATGCGAGCATTCTCGTGGTAATTTTCGAAAGCTGCCGTTAATATTAATAATATATGGCTGATTAAACTCTCCCGTGAAATTTCTGTTCATGCCGCGGGTTAAAAAAAGAATATTTTCGTTATCAATCCAACTTGGATGATCCAAATAAAATTCATTTTTTTGATCCTGTTGATATATTCTTTGATAGC
>CAZCXW010000037.1:992-5989 GCA_964502785.1 uncultured Methanosarcinales archaeon
ATAGCTTTCCCCATTTACTGTGACAAGAGAGAGAATTTTATGATCCCCTAAAAATGTTTCGGCAAACACTAATTTTTCTCCATTCGGGGAAAGGTGAAGAAATTCCGCTAAATTAAGACCAGGAAATGGAATCGTCTTTTGATTTAGAGTTTCGTAATTAATTGCTAAAATACTTCCGAAATCACCAACATAAATTTCTTTTCCTTCTTTTGACCAGGTAGGCATCCAGCCCCAATCCCGTTCAAATAACAGTTGGATATTTCCTGATTCTAAATCGAGAAGATATAATTTATAACTGCCATCTCGATTTGACCTGAAAAGAAATTTGGTGTTATCGGAACTAAAATAATTCGGCTCTTGATAGACAATGGAATCATTGCTTAGATTTGAGGTTAATCGAAATACATCAGTGCCGGTGTCAGATTTTTTATAAAATGTTTTTTCGGAAGGAAACATCTTCTTTTGAGAAGAACTCCAAAAGGAACAACTGCTTACGAAAAATAAAATGAGAAACGCAATAAGAATAATCTTTTTTTTCATGCTTACATTCATTAGCTTACATTAATTATTTTCTTTAAGATAATCTTTATAATCACGATTAATGATATCGATGAAAGCCGTGGTGATTCTTCGTAATTCCCAAGCCTGGCACTGATAACTGATAACCATCTGCAGATGATTGTTGGTGATATCGCTGGAAACCTGAAGCTGTTCAACGGGATAATTTCCTCGCAACTGATCTTCGATGTTTTTCATTTTCCCGATTGGAATTGTTTTTTCTAGCGGGAAGCGCAATTCTTTGACCATTTTACCCTTGCCAAAATTCTGAACTATTTTTTCCAAAAAAATCTTATTTGGCACTTTGATTATTTTTCCATCTTCATTTTGGAGGGTAACGAAAAAAACCCCAATCTGCGAAATCTCACCAAGATCGTTCTCAACTTTTATCACGTCTCCCAAGCGGAATGGTTTTTTATACAAAAGAATCATCCAGGAAAGGATAGAAACTAAAAAATCTTTTACTGCCAAAGCCAGTCCTGTGGTCACTAAACCAAGGAAAATCGTAATATTTTCTGCGGAAACGCCGATGTGAGAAAGAATCACGGCTAATGCCACAGTATAGATAAAAAAACTGTATATTTTGCTGAGGAAAATCCGCTGCTCTACTTCTGTTTCATGGTCAAAGACGACAAAAACCCTTTCTACCGTAAAGCGGATTATGATATTGGCAACTAACAAAGAGATGGAAGCGACTAGGATGAAATCTAAGACATTGATAACAAATGGCGAAGCGTTGATCAATCCCTTCTTGCTCGCCATAACGACTGCTTCAATAACCAGAACTAAGACCAAGAAAACAATGATTCTTTTGTTAAATACTTTTTTTCGCAGGGCATTAATCTGTTCTTTTTTTAACATATGCAGAGAAATTAAATTTGCTTCTTAAATGTTGCTAATTCTTTTTTTTCTGTCCGAGTATATATATTAAAAGTATTTGAAATTAGAGCCAAAAGATTAAAGAGACATAAACATTAAGGGAGCTCCTTTTCTTCTTTCACAATAACTCCAATTCTAGATATTTCTTCATAACAATCAATGATGCAATTGTTATTATAACGCGTGCCGAACATAAAAGTCAATAACACCCTTTGAGAATTTGCTAAATATTCTCCCAACTTTACCTGCGATTCTTCTTTTTTTCTTCCAAAGGCCGAAATCGTAATTTCACCCCGCCTGCCTCCTTGAAATATCCAATCTTCAAAAATAGGAGATCTTCCTATCACTCTATCCCAAATCCTCAGTTTTTCTGGTTCAATCAGGTATTGCACAAAAACGGAAGGAGTATAGTCACTTAGATCTTCCGCAAAGTATTCTTCTATTTTTCCTCTTGCTACTTCCTCCACTTTTCTTGGGTCTCTTTGTTGCCAGCGTATCTGCCTTTTTTCTCCCAGAAGTTCTTCTGTCATTACATCATCAACGGACATAGAACAATGTGAAATGAGGTTCTTTAATAACTTTTTGTTCTTATTAAGTTATATTGCTGATTATATCAAAACTATAAAAACCTAAATCTTCAAACTTGTCACCTTGCTGACACTGTCTACCATGCTGACGCCAAATAATGTATCCGCTTCTGAAATAAGGGCGTCGTTGTGGCTGATCACGATATACTGCGCTCTGTTTGCGTACTGCCTGATTAATTTGGCAAGTGTTTCCGCATTTTGCTTGTCCAGAGCGGCATCAATTTCATCAAGGACATAAAATGAAGCAGGCTGGTATTCCTGGATGGCAAAAATCAACGCTAAAGCTGTTAACGTCTTTTCTCCCCCGGAAAGGGATTTGATTTCCATGAAGCGATTTCCAGTTAATTTTACTTTAATGCTCAAACCTTCTTCAAAAATATTCTGAGGGTTATCAAGCTCAAGATAGGCTTTTCCTTTCTTAAATAAAGTGCTGAAGATTCTCGAGAAATTCTCATTAGTTCTGTTAAATGTGGTCATGAAATGATCTTTCTTTTTCGTTTCAATTTCATTCATTAATGTAAGGACATCAGTTTTTTCTTTTTCCAACCCCCCTTTCTTCTCAATCAGGCTATTAAACTCTTTTTCAACTTGTTCATACACTTCCAAAGCCTTCATATTCACCGCCGACATTTGGCTCAGCATCCCTTCAAATTTGCTGATTTCTCCCTGAATTTCCTGAAGCGGCTTATGTTTGACGAGCGGAACGTCTTTATACCGCGCGAATTCTTCCTGCAACCCCGCCAGCTTGGCTTTTACTTCCGCATTCTTTAAAGACATCAAGTTTAACTCGCGTTCGCTTCCACGCGCTTTTTCACGAATAGATTCAATGAGATTTTCTGCTTTATTCATCTCGCTGCTTGCTTCATCGCGTTTTGTGAATAAAGCATGATATCTGCTGTAAAATTCTTTGCTGGCTTTTTCTTTTTCCGTCAAATTCCGTTCATGCGCAATAATAGCTGAGCTTAATGAAGCAATCTCTTCTTTAAACGCAGTTTCTTCTTTCTCATGCTGTTTAAGGATTTCACTGATTTTCTCTTTCTCAGGCGTTATTAATTGCTCGATTTGCGTCGTATTTGTTTTTGCTTCTCCCTCCAGCCGCACCATTTCCTCGCGTCCTTTGTGCCTGGCTTCTTCAAAAGCCTGCAATTGGGCGAGAAGGCGGGGATTGCGCAGTTCGCTTACCTGCAAACGCAGCATTTGCTTGTCAGATTTCAACGCCGCCAAATCATGATTGATTGTTGTAATGTTTTTTTGTATAGAAACTAACTGTCCTTCAACATCTTTTAATCGAGCTGCAACTTCTTTCTTGAGCTCAGTCGAAGCATCAAGATCTTCAGAGCCGAGGTGCAGGCTCTTTTCAAGTTTGATGACTTCTCCTTCCAGTGACGCTTTTGCATTGCGCAGGGCCATGATTTCCTGCTCATTCGCTCCCCGCTTCGCTTCAATATTAACCATAATACTTTGAATTTCTTCCAGCTCTTGTTCCACTTTCTCCAAGCGTTCCAAACTGTCTTTTTCCTGAAATCCGGCAGCTTCCCTTTTTAATCGAAATCCTCCTTTCATAACCCCGCTCGCTTCCGCGAGATTGCCATCGAGAGTAGCCATTCTTATTTTGCCGATCCCTACTTTCCGCGCCATCTCGATATCTTCGACAACAAGAGAATTGCCAAAAACATACGTGAAAGCTTTCCGATACTGTGTTTTAAAAGAAACAAGGTTAAGAGCAAAATCATGCACTCCTTGTTGTTTTAACAAGGTTTTATCTTCCATGCTTGCTTCTTGTCCTTTAATTTTATTGAGGGGAATAAAAGATGCCGAGCCTAACTTATTCTGCTGCAAATATTTGATGCAATCCGCCGCTGTTTTATCCGTGTCAACGACAAGATGCTGCATCTTTCCGGCTGCCGCCGTTTCTAAAGCAACCGCATATTTTTTATTAACCTGTCCTAATTCCGCGATTGTTCCATACACTTCACTGAACTTCTTTTTGTTTTGCAGAATGTTTTTAACCGCTTCATTACTGGCAAGACCTGCCTGCATAGAGAGAGTCTTAGCATTCAACTGCGCCTGCTGTTCCTGCAACTCACAAGCCTTTTTCCTGGCGTTTCCTAATTGCGCGGCAAAGCTGCTGTCTTGATCCAAAAGCTGATTTAAGCGCAAGGTTGCCGCTTTAAAATCAGTCTTATATTTCTGCAGAAGCTTGATTTGTTCTTTATTCTGTTCAGAAACCTCTTTAACTTTGCTGATGCGTTCATCAATGCTTTGAATTTGGAATTCCAAACGGTCTTTTTCCCGCAGCAATTCCTGCTGCTGCTGGCGAATGACCTGCACTTCTTCTTGTTTTTGTTCGATAAGCTTTTCTTTTTGCTCTATCGTCGTATCCAGCTCCCGGGAAGATTCGATATTATGTTTTTTCTTAAATTCCCCGATAGCTTTTTCTACATCTTCCAATTCTTTTTTCTTGCGAAGAATGTGCTGTTGCAATTCTTTCTGCCTTTCGAGAAAAGATTTATTCTTTCCTTCTAATTCTGAAGTTTCCTCTTTAAATTGATCTTTCCTCAGCTGGATTTTGTTGATTTCATCTTTTAACGTAGAAACTCTGGTTTTATCACGGGCGATCGCGACTTTAAGATCTTCAACCTCGCGGTGCACGCGCACCTGTTCCTTCTCTCCTTTCTCTTCAATTTCTTTATTGATGACAGAAATCTCTTTCTTTGTATTTTCAATTTTTTCTTTTAATTCTTTTATTTTCCTTTCCGCTTCATCAATTTTTCCCTGATTGGCATTGATTTCTTGATCATTCTTTTGCTTTATTTCTTCCCGCTCTTGAATCTGCTGATGCACGAGCGTGGCCTTGTTAGAATCAATCTTATCCTTTAACTCCTTGAACTGCAGAGCCTGATCGCGGTCTTTTTTAAGCTCTTTAAGATAGGTTTTCCTTTCCTTTAAAATAATGTCCGCATTATTGAGCTT
>CAZCXW010000037.1:5999-13706 GCA_964502785.1 uncultured Methanosarcinales archaeon
TTGCAGCTCTAAATCAGCTTTTTGTTTTTTTTCTTCATATAAAGAAATATCACTGATTTCCTCAATGATTTTTCTTCTCTCCAAAGGCGACATTTCCACAAACCGGGTAATATCTCCCTGCAGGACGATATTATAACCATCCGGGTTGATCTTAGCATGCGAGAGAACATCCAATACTTCTGAGCGTGTCAGCTTCCTTCCATTCACCCGATAGGTGCTGTTTCCATTTTTGGCAATCATCCTGGAGATGGCAACTTCTTTGGCATCAAGAGGAAAAATCTTTTTTTCATTGTCAAAGACAATTTCCACCGTGCCTTCCGAAGACGGCTTCTTGTTCTTGCCCCCGTTAAAGATAAGATTGGCCGCTTTTTCCGCCCGCATCGACTTGGCTGAAAGCCTTCCTAAAACAAAACAAAGGGCGTCACCGATGTTGGACTTCCCACTGCCGTTAGGACCTAAAATACAATTAAAATCAGGCTCAAAAGGAATTTCTGTCTTATGCGCAAAACTCTTAAATCCATGCGCCATTATTCGATTAATTTTCGTCATGAGATAGTGTCGGAAGGTTTCGTTTTTGCTTTATAAAAGTTATGTTCCTACTCGATAAGGAAAAAGGAGTTAGCATCCTTTGATTAAAGCTTTTATTGCGGCGTAATACTTTAAAAATTTTTCCCGAGTGGCTTGTCCTTTTGCGAGCTCTTTATTAAAAAGTTGCACTAAGGCGTTTATTTTTGTGACGTTTTCCGAGTTGCTTTCTCTTAGAATCTGCCTTGCCTTTAAAGGATATTTCCTCCAAAGGTACTCTTCATACTTTTCTATGGATGTTTTAATGATGTTTAAATCAATTGGAGAAAGTTGTTTCCGTTTTGCCGTATCCGCTCTAATATTTTCATAGGCTGTCCAATGAGAATTCCACACCGTTATGTAGTCTGCAAATATTCCACTTTTATTTACTTTAAAATGGGGGTCATAGCTTTCCCCTTCGATTAATTCGGTCATGATTTGATGATTAAGAAGAACTATTTAAAGCCTTACCTTTCTAAAAGTGGATCTAAGAATGCTCAATATTTTTTGTCTCGAAAATTATCCACAACAGCCATTTGACAAGCGAGGTTGAAATGGGAGAATTCTGGGAAGCGGATAAACAGCTGCGTTCTATTGTTCAATCTCCAGAGTCAATGATAATCAATGAAAATATCAATAAATACGGGATTGGAACAAGTTGTTACTTTTTAGAGATAATTTTATAAATTAGCTTTTGAAATCTTATACTCATGGGAGATATATATCTAATTGGAACAGCGCATACGGATCCTGATGGACCGTATAGATTAGATAAAATGCTAAAAGATTTTTCTCCTAAAAGAATATTTTTAGAAATTTCTGATGATAGGGCAAAAGAAATTCTTTCTAGTAGTATTGATGATAAAATGAGAGTACATGAAGAAACTATTGAGGAATGGACTAAACAAGGATTTGTTTTAACTCCAGACCAAAGAGAAAAATTGCTAGAATTAGCCAGATTCAAAAATAGGAGTTATGGCTTTGAAGTAAAGTGTCCATTAGACTATCAAAGAAATCATTCTGAAGTTGAAATTAACTATGTAGATTTATCTGCAAGTAGCGTTGGTACAAAAAAAAGATTTACTGAAGGGTTAAGGGAAGCATTCGGTATGCAAAATGAAAGACTAACTCCAGAAATGAAAGCAAAAGTTCTTTATGGATTGCAGTTTCCTATTAAAACACATATTGCAGATTTTAGGGGACAGGTTGAGTTTGAATATCAAAGAAGTCAAATGACAGCGGCATATTTGCAAGCAATGGGAAATGATCCTGAAGTTTTTGAAAGAGAAACCGTAGGATTATCTGCACAAGCTAAAGCAAGCCTTCTTCGCGTAGTTGATCCAGAAAGAAATGATGCTATTGCTAGGGGTATAAGGGAGGGTCATAAAGATGATAGTAATTCTGTGGGAATTATGGGAGCTTCACATCTTTATTTAGTAGCAGCTCTTTTAGAAGATTTAGATCCACAAGTTGAACTTCTAAATCTAGTTCCAGTGCCAAAATAGTCATCAAAATAAGCGGATGCTTCTTCTAGTTTAGTGAGGCAAAAATTAAACATAATCAATGTTATATACTAAAATGCACTAGAATTCGAACATCATTTGGCGCATGGATTTAAGAGTTTTGTGTTGCCGATGCTTTGTAGGGACTGCCGTTTGTTATGTTAAGTTATCTCGGTAAGCGTTTAGTCGTTCGTGGAGAAAATTCTGTAGTTTCATTAGTTTTTAATCGTACGGGGTGAGAATACAATAGGGCAGTAATCTTTATAAGTATGTGTAATTACTTGCTCTTTAGTCTCAGATAGGGGATGCAAATGAAAGAAAGTAAAAATATCACTTTGAAAGTCAATTCCAAATTGTATGATGAATACAGAGAGATATGCAAGAAAGAGGGCTGGATAGTTTCTCGCCAGTTTGAGAAGTTGATGGAAGAGGAGTTGAAGAAGAGAGGGCGGGAAAAGTGAATAATAAAGAGAAAGCAAAAGAGGAAACTACTGAATTTTTACTATACACCTCTCCACAAGGCGGGATTAAAGTAGATGTCTTTTTACATGAAGAGAATATTTGGCTTACTCAAAAAAGAATGGCTGAGCTGTTTGGCGTGGAAGTAAATACCATCAATTATCATCTAAAAGAGATATTTAAAACAAAGGAATTAGACGAAAACGCAACTATTCGAAAAATTCGAATAGTTCAAAAAGAGGGCAAGAGGGATATAGAAAGAGAGCAGATTTTTTATAATTTAGATGCAATCATCTCAGTCGGATATAGGGTCAACTCCAGACAGGCAACACTATTTAGGGTTTGGGCAACAAAAATATTGAAAGAATATATTCTCAAAGGATTTGCACTTGATGATGAGCGATTAAAAAATGGCAAATATTTCGGTAAAGATTATTTTGCAGAGCTTTTGGAAAGAGTTCGCTCTATCAGAGCCAGCGAACGAAGAATTTACCAGAAGATTACTGATATTTTTGCGGAATGCAGCATAGATTATGATCCCCATTCTGAAATTACTCAGGATTTTTATGCAATAGTGCAAAACAAATTCCATTATGCAATTACTGGCCAGACTGCGGCAGAGATCATTTATTCCAAAGCTGATGCTAAAAAGCAGTTTATGGGCTTAACAACGTGGAAAAATTCCCCGGAAGGCAGAATCTTAAAATCCGATACGATTATTGCAAAGAATTATTTAACTGAGTCGGAGATCAAAAAATTAGAAAGAACTGTTTCCAGCTTCTTTGATTATATTGAGAGGATAATAGAAAACAGAATTGTTATGAAAATGAAAGATTTAGCTGAAAGCGTAAATAAATTTTTAGAATTCAATGAGTATAAGATATTGGAATATAAAGGAAAAGTTTCTTTCAAAGAAGCTGAACAAAAAGCATTCAAAGAATATGAAGTATTTAACAAGACACAGTATATAGAGTCTGACTTTGATAAGATGACAAAAAAACTGCTTGAACAAAAAGATAAAACCAGTTGACGGAACGGTTGACGCAAGAGTTGACGCAAAAATGACCTACAAATTCAGCCCATCAAGCTTATCATTATTGAAAGATTGTCCTAGATGCTTCTGGCTCAATTTTAACAAGAATATTAAGCGACCAGATTCCATCTTTCCCAGCTTGCCATCAGGTATGGATAAAGTTCTCAAAGAACATTTTGACCGCTTTATGAAGAAAGGCGAACTACCTCCCGAACTTCAACAACTGAACGGAGAAGTGAAGCTTTTTGATGATGAAGAACTCCTCAAAGTCTGGAGAAGCAACTTTAAAGGTATTAAATGGACAGACAAGAAAGGCAATCTTTTTCATGGAGCAATCGATAATCTTCTGAAGAAAGGAAAGAAATTGATAGTTTTGGATTATAAAACAAGAGGCTTTCCGTTAAAAGAAGATACGCACGAGCATTATCAAGATCAAATGGACATTTACAATTTTCTCTTACGAAAGAATGGCTATGAGACAGAGGATTATACTTATCTGTTATTTTATCATCCTCATCAGGTTGAAGAGACAGGTCATGTTTGTTTTAATACTGATTTGGTAAAGATTAAAGTCAATATCAAGAACGCTGAAAGTATTTTTAAGAAAGCGCTTCAAGTGTTAGAAGCAGAAATTCACGCCCCCTCTGAAGAATGTAGATTTTGTACATGGGTATCAGTAAACCATTTCTAAACTACATTAATTGCCATAATCATATACTAAAATCTGCTTTTCTTTGTATAAAAATACTGCTCCTCTCCCGCCACAGTAAATATATGGAGTGGAAAAAGCAGATGTCAATAGCAAGGCACAACAACCTTTAAATAACTCCTTTCTCTCTGTCGCTTATGGATTTTCAGAAGCTTGTTAATTTGTACGAGGAACTGGAGCAGACTTCTTCAGGAAACAAGCTGCGAGAGCTGCTTTCAGAATTTTTTAAGCAAACATCAAAAGAAGAGATAGGTTTAGTGTCGTACCTCACGTTGGGCAAAATCGCGTCAAACTTTGAAGATATCCTCTTAGGGATAGCTGAGAAATCAGTTCTGCGGGCAATCGCCATTGCCTCGGGGCAGGAACTCCCTAAAATTCAGACTTTCCTTCAGGAAACTGGAGATGCGGGATTGACTGCGGAAAAAGCTCTGCAAAGAAAACCGCGAACTCTCATCCCCAGCGGTACGCTCACGATCCATGAATTATTTGATAAACTGCATAAAATTGCCTCTTCTTCTGGAAATGGCTCGCAAGATCTTAAGACAAACATATTAGCCTCGCTGCTGAGCAAAGCTTCATCGAAAGAAAGCAAATATGTCATCAGGATCGCCTTAGGACAACTGCGCATGGGGGTGGGCGATATGACCGTGTTAGATGCGTTAGCAATCGCCTACACCAGCGATAAAAAAAATAAATCATTCTTAGAAAGGGCTTATAATATTTGTCCGGATGTGAAGATCATTGCCGAGACACTTGCAGGAAAGGGACTGAAAGGTCTGGAAAAAATGGATATTCATGTTGGTGTGCCGATCCAAATGATGCTTGCCCAACGTGTGAAGGATTTATCTGAAATTCCTGCAAAGATTACCGGGAAAATCGCGGTGGAAGCAAAATATGATGGAGAGCGTGTGCAGGCGCATCAGGACAAGAAAGGGAAAATTTCCCTTTTCTCACGCCGCCTGGATAATATTACAAATCAGTTTCCTGATCTTGTAGAGTTCCTTAAAAAATATGTTAATGCGCAGGAATATGTTCTGGAAGGTGAAATCATTGCCGTAGATGAAAAAGGGAAACATCTGCCTTTTCAGACTCTCATGCAGCGCAGAAGAAAGTATGATGTCAAAGATTATGTAAAGAAAATTCCTGTCCAATTAAAAATTTTTGATTTATTATGGGTTGATGAGGAATCGCTCCTGCATCAAACGTATGAGAAACGCTGGGCGATTATTGAAACGAAAATTCAAAAAAATAATTCCATCATGCCTGCCGATCGTACTATTGTTGAGAACGTTGAAGAGATTGACAGATTCTTTCAGAAGATGATTGCGCAAGGCTATGAGGGCATAATCGTCAAATCGTTATATGGAGAATACCAGGCTGGAACCAGAGGCTGGCACTGGATCAAATGGAAAAAGGAGTATGCTAAAGGCATGGTTGATACATTTGATTTAGTGATCGTTGGAGGTTATTATGGACGAGGACGCAGAAGCGGTGTTTATGGAGCGTTGCTCTGCGCGGCGTACAACGAGAAAGAAGATATGTTTGAAACAGTCTGTAAATTAGGGACAGGCTTCACGGACGAAATATTAGAAGAACTCCCTCCAAAATTAAAGAGATACGAAGCGAAAAAAAAGCCAGCCCGCGTCAATTGCAAAAAAGAAATGGAACCCGATGTTTGGTTTGAGCCTGCTTTCGTTATTGAGGTCCTTGCCGCTGAGATCACAAAAAGCCCGTTCCATACGGCAGAATGGGCGCTGCGCTTCCCTCGATTTATTCAATTTCGAGACAATAAAAAAGCAGAACAAGCCACGACCCTTGAGGAAATAAAAAAAGTAGGAAAAAAGAAATGAAAGATGTAATGATGGTAAGGAATCCAGAATTTACCTTAGAACCATTAGTGCAATATGCTATCGATAATCTTGCCCCTTTAATCGGTCTCGATACGTCAGCGATTATCACTCCTCAGGTTCGTTTAGCACAGGTTTCAGCTTTTATATGCAAGGAGCAAAAAGTATTATTAAATCAGTTCGCAATTAATGATTCTTACGGATCCTCCCTTGCCCATGAAACGACTCATTTTCTTCATTACATTGTTAATCCTTCAGTTTTCGAGCAGGACAGAAAGAATAAAGAAAGAACAAATCTTAGAGAAATGGTGGCTGATTATGGATCTTTTATTTTTGCGGTGAAGAAGCATGATACATTGATACAATTGCGTGAGCATGGACAGAGAACAAGAGAATCAGCGTTCCAGCGATATGCCTTAGACGAACCTAAAAAAACTTTAAGCGACCAAATAAACTATTACGAGACTCACGAAGGCGGCAGACGCGCCGCTGAATATATTTTTACAAAATATGGAAATTGTTATTTTAAAGATTTTGCCCATGCCAGTTTTGAAGAGGCTAAAACAATGCTCAAGAATTTAGGATGGGAAGGGCCGCTTCTCGTCCGTTATGGGGCAAGAGATGTTGAATATATGACGTTTGAAAAAGAAGAAGATATTTTGATTGTCCCTGGCGGAGAATTAGAAGTAAATTAGAATAACATTTGAGAAACAATTTGTCCAACTGGAAAATTCAGTGTATTAATAAGAATAAAAGACAGAAAATTGCAACAATATAGAGAACCAAAAGAATGGGGCTGCGAGGACTTTCATCCTTTACCATAAACTTGTAACAGGCATTTGAACCCCGACCGGGCGGCCCCGAACCGCCAATCCTACCAAGTTGGACTACAGCCCCTTAATAATATTGTTTAAGCTGCTTGTTGATAAAACTTTTGTGTGGAGAATTCCAATTACAAAATCTCAAAAATATCTTTTACCTCGTATAGTTACGAGTATATAACTACTCTTTTTTCAAGAAAGGTATTTAAACTACTTCCGCTTTAGAAAGCAAATTAATTAGAAAAGAGGGGGAAAATATGGATTTGGACATTCGAAAAACGAGAACCTGTGAACGCTGTAAAGCGCAAGTTCCTTTGGCTGATGTTCGTCTCTTTGCCAGGGATGCTGACAAAAATTGGCTTCTATGCGAAGCGTGCTGCGATATCTTAAAACATCGTGGCGACAGCAGTTATCTTAAGAAGGATCCCGTGCGCAATATCTACAAGCCAAAAGAAGAAACGGTCGTTGTTTCCGTGCCAAAAACAGTGTCGCCGCGGTCCGTGTCAAAACAACATCGGATGTGTCTGCGCTGCAAATACAGTTTCAGCATTGCTGAAACGGGAGCGACAAGAATTCGATGCCCATATTGCGGCAAGGATGATAAGTTGAAATGATTTATGTTCTAGTTGATTTTTAGGTAGTGTAATCATTTGACTGATAACCTCTCTAAATTGTATTCTTGTAGAAACAATCCAGTTACTTTAATGTGATTAATGGTAGACTTGGAGAAAGAGCACGTCTTTCTCACGTATCTTCCAAGTCTTTGACGAAT
>CAZCXW010000038.1:0-13345 GCA_964502785.1 uncultured Methanosarcinales archaeon
TCCGAGCGGAGTGGGGAGGACAAGGCATCAGCCGAAGAGTTTTTGAGTTGCTGTACTTCTAGGCGCTGTCGTAGTTTTCCAGTCTAATGTTATCGTGGGGGGACGAGCGTTATCTCAGTTCTTCTTTTAGCCGTTTAATGATATTCTTGAATTCTAATTCGTTTCTCTCAAGGTAATCTTTCTTGATAGTTAGTCCCCTGTAATTTATTTCATTTCTTACTTTTCTCAATTCGTCAATTTTCTGAGTTTCAAAGTCAAAGTCTTTAATCTTCTCTTTGAGATAGGCAATGAGGCAAAGATGATTCGTGCAGTTGTAGCCGTTCTTGTAGAGATGAGCAAAAAGAAGCTCTTTGATAATGTCGTAATAAGCCTCAACTTTCAGGACGATAAATTCATCAGCAACTTTCTTATCCCAAAACTTCAGTCGAAGATTAGCCATCATCAGCATTTGGTTTGAACGTTCTTCATCTGGGATTGATTGAGTAATAATTCCATCCTCAACACATTCTTTCCAGTTCATTTCGTTTGCCATGTTTAGCCTCCGTTAATTTTGATGAAACCATATAAAACAACGCCATTAACAATGTTGTTTCTTAATTCTTTTGAGAGGTTATTGATATTTTGCTCAAATAAGAGGTTAATTTTACGATTTAGTTTTTTCTCATATTTGGTAAGGTCTAATTTTGTCTCGTTTGCTTCTACAAAAATATCAATATCACTTTTCTCGGTGAATGTGGCTTTTGCGCCGCTACCGAATAATATGATTGATGAGGGTAAAGTCTCTTTTTGGATATAATCAATAATTCCAGATTCTGTTATTTTAAAAATGAGCCAGTTTCTTTTATAGAATTTGTACTTTTGGCTTTCACTATTGGCAAAGTAAGTTGGGTAAAGAGTGGCTTCTTTCTTTTTGATAAGGCTCAACTTTTCAAGATCAGCAATGTATTTTAGCACAGTTGCATGGCTAAGCTTCAAGTTTCGGGCAAGACCTCGAACTGAAAAGTCTTTGTTAGGGAATTCTATAAAGAGTTCCAATATTTTGTAAGTGTTGTTTTTGAATAGTTCATCCATATTGACCTCTTGGTTAATTATTTGACCAGATGGTTAGGAAAATGACCAACCGATATAAATACCTTTCTTTTTTAGCATTTTTTACTATAAAGAGACGAAATATTTAACGACGACAAATTTTGAGAAACAACTATTAACGCTCTATCTTCTCAAATAACTATCCACTTTTCTCAAATTCCAGCCGCTGGCAACCAAACTCGTGCGAATTTGCTGGTCGCTGTAGCCCTCTCCTCGAGCTTTCAGGATATACTGTTTTAAAGGCGTATACTTTTTACGCTCTTCAATAAGATAAGCCGCCGCGCCGCCGATAATGATAATCAGTACAGCAAAAATAATGATAACTGTTCCCCAAGCGAACGAAGGCTGTTCTTTCCGCGGCGTTTCTTGCGACACTGGCGTACATTGTTGAAGCGCGGAATCGCATCCGGCAGAACAGGTCTGCAAAATATTCCATCGGCTTCCATCAGAAGCGCATTGCTGCAACGTAATTCCTTGACATTGTTTTGCTCCCGGAGTACAGAGCTGCTGCACGACAGGGGCAGTCACCGGTGGTACGCTTACTGGAACAGCCTGACACGCTTGTGTTTCAACTGGTTTTGACACTTCCACAATTTGACTAACGATTCCCATTGCTAAATCTTGATCGCAGGTATCAACCCTTTGACAACTTCTCGATTGAATCCCATTCACGCACAAAGACCACGCGCCGCAAGACCATTGCTGCATGCATGTTTGCGCTGCCGCTTGTTCACCGATGGGAGCTGCAACCGTATCAGATTGAGAAATATTTTGTTCTTCCGATGGCTGAGGGGAAAGGACCTGTCCTTGTGAAACAACCGTTTCCGTATACTGAAAATCAAGTTCTGTTACTCCTCCTGCTTGATATTGAACTGCTCCAACTTCTTTGATATCTAATCCGGAAGAACTAACGACAAAAAACTTCAGTGTATCGCCTGAAACACCCTGCACACGCAAAACAGGAGAATACCCATATTGGCCGCTCGTAATTGGAACTGAAAATTCCCGAATCCCATTACGTGTCCGTAAAGTGTATCCCTCAGTAGATAAGCCTTGCACATCTCCATAAAAGAAATGAGAATCATCAAGAGAAGGCGGCGTTTGTTGTCCTAGAACATTCATGGAGATCAAACTAAATACAAAAAATAAAATAATTAATTTTTTCATCCGACCCTATACCTCAATGTTAACGCATTATCTGCGTACACCCAATATGTTCTTCCCGGCCATAATTTAGTTCCCGCCGGAAGCGGTGTATTACTGCACTGGCTGCCCTGAGGACATTCATAAACATTAAATGTTCCAGATCGCAGATATTCTTCTAAAGCATACGGCACCACACCGGGAATAGAAATTAAATTCCACCCTGCGGGAAGCAGCAGAGTTTGTTCGTTAGGCGAAGGAGATTTCCCCGTCGGAATAAATGCTTCCTGTCTGGGGCAAGTAATTGATACTTGGGTTGCCATTGGATTTTGCAACTGGAGGAGATAGCCTTTAAACAACTCCCATTGAGAAATTTGATTTAATAATGGCGGTATTCCACCTGTGCGTATCGTTGTGACTGAACCTTGCTGCTGTGCATCATATCCCAAAAGGCGATACACGTTTTGATGTTGAGAATCCATAAAGAATTGGGCAACATCTGTTGTAGGCATGCAAGGCAAAGCAAAAGATTGCCGTTCTCTCGTTCCCGCAAGTGTGACATTAAATTCAACTGTCGGCGATACTGTTATATTGGCAACTTTTAATTCAGGAAACTTATTTGATACTGCAGGAACATAATACAACAAACCACCAACGGCAATTGTATATTGTGCTGTCGTAATTTCATTGACACCAGTGACACTTGCTTGAATGGTTAATGTATATGCAGCTGATTGCTGCGGAGCAGTCCATTGGATAATGCCAGAAGTCATTCTCGCAGCAACATTCTGCGCAGGGTTAGGCAAAAGATTTGTTGGGTTGGAAACTCCGGCCACAGACTGCAAGGTTGCCGTGAGTGTAGGTGAAGCGACATCCGTAGTAGCATTAACAGTAAGGTCTAAGCTTTCTCCCGGTCTTAGATAAATAATAGGTGCCGCAGGCGCTTCATCAACAGTTGATACCCAAATTCGCGCATTAATTGTAGAATGATAATGAAGATTTGTTATTTCGATTTGGTTATTGCTATATTTTACTTCGACATCAGGAATATCATCTAATTCATCTAAATATATTGGTGTTGTATCATCTACTCCCACCATAAATTGATCTTCTGCCGCCAACTGCCCTTGTCGATCGGTGAATGCAAAGTGAAATGTATTTGCATCAGGACGTGTCACATTAAATTCATATTGATATAATCCAGAAGGATCGCTTATTCCTTGACAAACCATCGGGCAACTAATGATACTTTCTTGACCGTCGCAAAGATTATTTCCATCGCACGCAAAAGGATACAATGCAATCGTGACATTAGCTCTCCTTGTTGACTGCCCATCCTGCGGCAACGCAGTAAAAATCACGGATTTTTCTTGAACCAAATTAACTTCGCTTACTTGCGGCTGCTGGGCGATAAAAATTGCCTGCCCCGCTCCGCCGCGATAAATAGCAACTAGAATAGTTATCAGGAGCAGAACAAAAACCGCAATCCCTACTCCTGCCAGTACTTTTTTCTTTTCCTGCTGAACAACTGGTGATATAGTCATTTTAATGTCTCCTTACACTGATGTCTGCATGATAAAATCGTTCATTGCTTGGATCATCGCCGAGATAAATCCGTTTTACACGGATATCCACTTCTTCATTTTCCACGTGAATTCTACGCATGTCTCCTTCCGCAAAGTAGCGTTGTAAGAGGGATGTGCTTTCACCACGTAAATTTCCTTCACGTAATAAATTAATTAATACTAATCTCGGATTTCTTGCTGAAGGCGTAATTTGTAATGTGTATTCAATGCCATTAAGAATAACCGTAAAATGCAACACCTGACTTGCTGCTACCGTCGTTACATTCATCATTACTTCACTAAGGTCTTCCGGTAAATATTCATACGATTGCAGTGCAAATTTAGCACCCACAGTTTGACTTCTTGGATCAGCACCCGTCAGCATTTGATCAACATAAACCACATCAGGACCAAAAACAAAGCTGCCATTAAACAGCACTGGTGATTCCGAAAGCACATTCCGCAGCGGGAAGCGCGTTCCGATGTTGCTGTGGAGAGCAAACTGCAAGTCCTGCAGGAGACTGCTCTGAGTTAAAGGAAGATAATACGTTCCCGTAATATTAAACACTGGTACGTCCCCGCTTACGACATGATTCGCAAACCATGTCCAGTTAAGGTTCCCAAGGAAATCAAACGTAGGAGTCACATCATTGAGATTAATCATTTTTCGAATTATGACTTTTTTATTGGCACCCGTTCTGCCATTGGTTTCTAAGAGGAAGATTGATCCGTCAGACGCTTTAAAAGTCGTAACTCCATTGACGATAATTGTCTGCGCCGCTGTTCCTTGTCCATAACAAACATTTGCAGCTGTGACCGCATTGTAAATATTGACATTGCACATATTGAACAACTGCGGATTAGGGAAACCTATTAACACTTGATCCGTCACACCAAGAGTATAAGCATAATCTCGCGCCAGCTGCGTTGTCGCCGCTTGTATCTGCGCGATTGTGCTAAATTTAATTTTATCCACACCTAATTGATCAGTAACAATAGTCACATTGACAGTTCCCTCTGGCACACTAAATAATGCTTGCTGACCGCTTATCGTTTTAGAATAAGAAGCTGCATCTTTCAATGATTTCAACGTAACTTTATTGATGTCGAAAAACTGCACTGTCGGATCTGCCCCTTGGTATCCTAACAAATAATAATTCTGAGCTTGATCTTCCAAAGAACTTTCAAATTTCAACGCGAGTTCATTTCCTTGCGTGAATGAGGTAATGAAATTGTTATCAAAGATATGGAAGAGAGGAGTTCCTGCTGTAGGCAATTCATATAATCTATACACAGATGCAGTTTTGATGGGAACGACCCCATTAATTTCCGCCGTATGATAATAAAATAAGGTATTTCGTGGTCCGGGAATTGCAGAACTTGCCGGCTGAGCATCAACAATTGGCACGCGATAAGGAAGATCAAACGTACGTACAGATGGTGCTGTTCTTTGTACTCTAAACGTTGGTTGGAATAACGCAATATCGTTTGGTGCTGCTGAAATTATCCCATAATTTGTTGGTGCGTCAATTCGCACTGGAACCTCAGATGAGAATGAAGTAAAAGTTCTGTTCTCTAAATTCAAAGGCATGTCCGCAATTTGACGTCTTGTTTCGCCAATTAAATCAAAAGGAGGTGGAGGCACACCATAATTACGCTGCACAGTGATGCGCCCTTCCAGAACCATGAACTCGACACGATCCACACTGCCCGAAGCAGGGAACGTTGTCATCCCCGCCGTCGTATATTGCTTCAGCTTCACATCTTGCAATGAGAATGTTGCTTGTACGGGATGTTCTGCTAAATAGAGATTGCTGTCGCCTTGCTCATCAATTAATTCAAAAGCAACTCGTCTGCCTTGCACCATGGCGTTGATGAATTCATTATAGATGAGAGAACCTTGTGCTGGTGGTGTCGTCGAATGTTGAATTTGGTAAACGCTGATTGTTTTTTGATTATTTTTTAATTCGTAAAGGAACGCATAATCATTTTGTCCGATGCGAATTGATATAAGATTCCCTAAACGTAGCGAAAATTGCGCTGGCGCTTGCGTTCGACACACTAAAACCTGTGTTACATCTGCAGGGTTATCATTTCGACATATGGTTATATCTCCAACTTCGGAAGGATTCGTGATCGTCACCGGCGTCGATTGTGTAAACGGAACTTCTAATTGATTTAATAAATTGTAAGGCGTAGCATAACCTGCAGCTATTTCAGGAAGTTGAGTGCCAATATCGCGAGAAGTAATACTCACCTGTCCATTAGCAGGGTCTACACCGACCACGATAGTTTGTTGATTTTCAACATAAAAGATATAATCATTCGTTCCCGCATATTGCTGCGCAGGATACGTCTGCATCGTCGGAAGACGCATGACCTGCAGTTGATCAAATGAAAATAATGTCGCATTGGAAGGAAACGAAAGCATATACAATTCATTGCCTTGTTTCAATACTAATTTTTGTCCGGTGGCCATGTTCGGCACAAAGTTGCTTAAAGGGAATGATTGGGAAACAGTAGTAATATCAATTGTGAAAGACGCATGGACTTCTTTTAAGCCTGAAGTAGGTTCAAAATAGAGGAATGTTATAGATTTATCACTTGCATACGTAAAAGGCTTCACAGCAGCTGTCTTTAATGAGGTCATGGATTGAACTTGGACCTTGCCAGATGTCAAAGACAATGCGCTTCCTCCCGTTGCGCAAAGAGTCGCAACACTTGCTAAACGCTCCGTGCCCTGATCACAAAGATGAATGTTTTGGAAATCGGCCAGCCCCCCGGTAGACTCAGAATCCACAGCTGCTAACAAGCAGCCATATCGCTTCAACGTAACCGTAAAGCTATTCGCCAGACCGAGAGCTTCAAAGCAATCCCTATCAGCGCAATCAGCAACTCCATCATTATCATCATCTAAATTATTGTTGCAGGCTGTCTCTGTTAGAATCATAGTCCGGGACTGAGCATTAACAGCTCGAGAAGGATGCTGACATTGAAAATTAACATTATAATCCAGAATAGGATTCGTATCAAAATAAGTGCAATCTCTCCATTGCGAGCCATCACACATTAACGTGTTTCCTGTTGTTCCCGTTCCTGTACGCAATTTATATTTTCCCGACGGAGAACAAGCAAACTGGCTGAACCACTGCCATTTGTTGTTGATGTTTGTGCAGGTGAAGCCTCCGCGTTGCTGTCCTTGCATAGTTGAACTGCACTGCTCCCAACCACTATTACCGCACAAGTATTCCCCGCCATCGCTTGCGACATAACCCGCAAAATTCTGGGGACATATCTGCCAACGATTATTATTACCACAAAGAGGATTATTTGTCCTATCAATTGTGCCAGAAACATAACTTTGATCTACATAGTAAGCATTGCCATTCCGAGTGCATTGGGGAACTACATCATCTACACAGCCAATTTTAGTCGCTATTTGCGTATTTAATCCTGGAACGCCTTGGACTGAAACTAAAGTAGTATCAGCATAATATTCATCCTGTTGTCCTACTCTCGATCGTCCTGTGGTCACGTCAACCGTAGGACTTCCAATACATTTCCCAGGATTGCCTGCTAAACAAGCCTGACAATTTACAGGAGCCCACAGATAACGTCGTGTCGCGCTAGCTCCTGCATCAGCACATACAAACGCTTCATCCTGAATTTTACCAACAGTACTCTGCTCGCATTTCAGCCATGTTCGCTGCGAACTGCAATAGAAGCTTCCTTCCGTACCTGCCTTCACTGTCCCAATATTTTGTGTATCGCACATGTAACTTGTAGACGGTTGATTTAATTGTTCTTGAATGCATAAAAGTCCTGCAACATCGCCGCAAGGGACATACTGCTGTCCGTTACAATACGCTTGGCCTAAGACGCTGTTTGCATTGTTAACAGTACAACCTTGAGTTACAGTTTGCCATTGTCCATTATTACAATATTTTGATTTGTCGGGAGTGAAAGTTCCCTCTGTTTTTGTTCCGAAAAACGCATTACTTGGACGGCATTCATATAAAGAAGCGCCAGAGCATAACCAACTAATTCCTCCATGAGACGAGTCAATCTGATTTTCTACAAGACAAATAGAATTTCCTTTGTAACCTGGCAAAAGGCTACCCCCCCTATCAACATTGGAATAACAGCTGCTTGAAGGACAACAAGCTGCAGGATCAGTTGTAGTTCCTACTACCACACCACCAACAGAAACAGGGGTGTTTGGGACAGAACAAGATGTTGACCATTGTGATCCTTCACAATACAATTTTCCTACGAGAGATTTTCCTTTATTGGTTGTTGAGTCACAGAGATTAGTAGAACTTACCAAAGAGTTCCATAGACTATTTTGAAAATACGCTAACGGAACGCCTTGCGCAGGAGCAATGATGCCATTTTGTCCCCGAGGTAAGACTTGCCACGCAGTGCCGTCACAGACTAAACGAGCATTAGCAGACGGATTGGAAGTAGTTGTTCCAGTCGAGAGAAAAAATTCTCCTTTTTGATTTTGGGTGCAAGCAGCTAATGTTTGCCACCCGCTGTTTTTGTCGCAAAAGACAATGGGATTCTGTGCAGGAACCAACATTCCGTCTGCAGCTGGGTCACAGGTCTGTAAAGGCTGCCAGCGATTTCCATCACAATAAGTATTTCCTTGTACAAGTCCCTTAATTCCCGGACTACACTGCTGTGCTACCCATACACCTCTTTGACAAATGAAATTGCCTCGAACTTGTCCATCATTGGGAGAAACATCGCATTCATACCAATCTTTATTGGAACAAAAATATTGACCTATAACAGAACCGTCAGTGTAACATTGCTGTGAGCCTCCAGGGGTTCCACCAACACAACTGTTTCCATTTTGACAACAACCATCACGTTGCAAACCAGATCCAGACGAAAGAAATTCCGTGGAATGGATAGGAGTACAGGTTGTTATCCATTGCTGACCATTACAATAAGCATTAGCCTGTGTCAAACCTAATTGTGAGCAACTAAGGTCAGTTGATAAAACACCATTCTGACAAACTCCAACCAAATTATTAACAGTAACTATTTGTCCATTAACACTATTACATTGGTAAGTTCCAAGATCGATACTATTAAGACGGGGATCCGGAAACCCATTTCCTTGACCACCTCGCGCAATCAAAATAGCTTTAATAGGTTGTTGTTCAGTAATAGGGACGGTTACAGAAAGAGCAAGGGTAGGCGATGAGAGAGTTACACGTCGTTTAAAGACCCAATTAGGGGGCGCAACTCCATCATAATTAACCGAAGTTAAAATATCTACACTAGTAGCATCATTAGTCCCAGGGGTTGGATTGTTTTCATTTCTATTGGCTAATGTTAAAGTTATGTCTCTTAATAGCGTAGGCGTATTTAACTTTACTATTACCCAGCCGAAATGATTTGTGCCTGCAGTGCTACAGTACGAGAGCGCACCTGATGTGTCAAGAATAGGATTGGAGCCCATGGGACAAATAGGATTTGGTTCACGTACAAAATGTTTTAATAAAGTGTATTGATTATTTAAGAATCCAGAAGAAAAAAGAGTTCCGCTGTCTTCAACCACCTGTGCCTGCTGCGTCGTCAGAATCGCCTTCCCGGCACCTACACCTTCCTTCGGCGCAAACCAAAATAGAACTATAAATAACGCAATGATAACAATAACAGTAACACCAGCTATCAAGAAAGGTTTACCCTCCTTCCCTGCCTCTATTCCATCCATCTATAACCTCATCTTTTTGTAAGCAAAAAGAAATCTCTAGGATATATAAAGGTTGCGACTATACAGCACAATCCGTTTTGTGAGTGATAGATACATTCTTTTCGAACAAATTTGGAAAAAAACGGCAAAATCACCCACTTTTCGAATTGTGCCGACTATACAAACGTAAGTCAAGAATACTAAAACTATCGGAAATTATAATGAAATTCTTCTTTCAATTTCTTTTTTCAGTGCAGATATATAAAGATCAAATTGCAATTCATTATCTTGCCACATCACTTTGCTTATATCTAGGTTCTGATATTTATTTTTATTGCGCACTGTTCTGATCTTTTCAAGAAAATACCAATCTATACTAAAAATCATTAGAAATTGAACCTATTAATGATTTTTATATATACTAAAGGCAATTAGTTTTTGAATATATTTAATTGCCTTTATATATATAAAAGCACTGACAATAAGTTTGAATATTTAGTGCTTTTAGTATATATAAAATACGCTAAATAATGATCGAATTCTAGCGCATTTTAGTATAATTCTAAATCTTTAAAATGAATTACAATAAAAGCAAATAATCCTTGATGATTACTAATTTTTTGACGTTCAAAACGCAATAATTGATCACAAAGTTCACGAAAGACGTCATAATTTATATTAAAGATAATTCGCCAATTTGGATTTTTTAAAGTACGGAGATCCTTTCCGAATTGATAATCTTCCATTACCATTATGAGTACTTTCTTAATCTCATCTTTATCCAAATGAGCTTCCTCATAGCACCCTTCTGTAGAATATTGCTCATACACTTGCTGTGCTGACCTTTCTTTAGGCACTAATACCTACCTCAAACGGGTCAATGCTTTCTGTAATAAAAAAACCCTTAACAATGTTAGATAGTACTTTCGAATCTAAATTTTTCTTAAGTACACTTTTATTGGAATACGAAAACAGTTGTATTTCACGCTGTAGTTTTCTTTCATATATATTTTTCTCAAATTCCGCATCATCACCATAAATGAACAAGTCTATATCACTAGATTTACTCCAATCACCACGCGCAAAACTTCCAAATAAAATAGCAGTTTTTATATTTTTACAGGAATGTAAACCCTCAAAAAGACCACTTTCTTCAAGAAGCCGCAACCCAAATAATTTTTTCTCGATACGAAATTTAACAGAATCTCTATTAGAGATATAGTAGGGCATCTTCCATTTTTTCTTAACGCGGATGACAAATTTCTCTTTAATTAATTCTGCGAGAAAATAACCTAGGCGCTCACGACTTATTCCAGACTCTTCGAGGAGAGATTTAAAATGCCATCTCTTCAAAGTGTGGTTGAAAAATAAAGCTTTAATTTTTTCTTTCATTTTAGTATGAAAAATCGAACTAATATTTAAGATTAACTGCCCTGACTATCTACTAAGCTATTTCGATGCCTTTTTTCAATGCTTCCTGAACAATGCCAATTTTATTTTTACGTTCTTCGAATTCTTCAGGAGTTAAACAAATTATATCCATTGCGCAAGGAATATTTTGTTTTAAAAGATATACTTCAGCAGAACGCCGCTCCCACTCCCACTTTTTAAAACGAGGACTAATAAGTAAAAAATCGTAATCACTATCTTTATGAGAAGTTTGCTTCGCTCGCGAACCAAAAAGAATGATTCTGCAAGGGGAAAAATGTCTTTTTACTAACATCGAAAATGAGTTTACAACTGGATCTTTTTTTCTGCCCATTGTATAATTACCTCCGCTTCTTTAGAATGTGCTATCGCCTTCTCTTTAGTGTAAAATTTAGCAGGAATTTCAGGCATTGTTCCTGGATATCGCGATGAAAAATAAGTTACAGTAAGTTTAGCTGCTTCGTTTAAAACATATTTGGGAGCGTGAACTCTCCGTGCCAATTCCACCAAATCATGGATTTTTGGAGGGAAACTTTGATATTCTAAAATATATACCGCTTTCAAAACTTTTTCTGCACTTTGTTGAGAAAAAATTACGGCTGCGTAAAAATTCTCAGAAGTAAAACTATCCTTTGCTGTTTTAAGATCCGCATATGCTTGTTCAAGCCATTGTTTTACTTCTTCCTGCATAAAATTTAACTAAGCAGTAGTTTAATATAAAGCTTGCGACTATCTTAAACATTAAAGATGAAGAGATATTCCATGCTTCAGCGCTGATCTAACAACAGAAGATTCTTTCTTTTTTTTAGTAAATTCTTGAGGAGTATATGGCAAAACATCAATATCGCAAGGAAGATCCCATAAATTGACAATTTGTGAAATCCTTTCGAGCCAATGCATCCCCTTAAAAGAAGGAGAAACTAGAATAAAATCGTAATCGCTTCTTTTCCAAGCCGTTCCTTGGGCGCGGCTGCCAAAAAGGATTACTGCATCAGGCTGAAATTTTTTTTCGAGTTTTTTTAGAAAAGGTCCTAGTTTTTTATCAATTTTTTTTGAATCCATTGTAATATTTCTCTGCTTTTATTGAGTAATCGTACTGTATTCTCTTTATCATAAATATGCGAAGGTAAATCAACAGAAGCATCCGGGTATCGAGTATCTATAAATTTAGGAGTTAACTCTTTTAAGAATGAATAAAACTGCGCGGGAACAGAAGTATTCGTCGCTAAATAGATTAAAGAATGCGATTGAGGAACTTCCCCTTTTTTTTCAAAAAGAAATAAAGCTTTAAGCGCTTTTTCTACAGATTGTTGGCAGAAAAATGCAGCAATATAGAATTTTTCCCCTCCAAAATTAAATTCCGCACCGTCAAAATCATCCTGCGACTGTTTCCACCAATTCTCAATTTCTTTTCTCATAATAAATATACTAACAAAAAATCTATATAAATGTTCCTAAATCTCTATCCCTTCATTTACCGCTTCTCGGACAATGCCAATTTCTTTTTTTTTCTTCGCGAATTCCTTTGGAGTATAACATAAAGGTTCTATTTCTAAAGGGAAAAAACTCCAGAATTGATACATTTCAGCAATTCGCTTTGTAAAGAAAATCCCCTCAAAATCAGGAGATACAAGAATTAGATCATAATCACTATTTTTAAAATAGTCGCCACGGACACGACTTCCAAAAAATATAGCCTTATCTACCTTGTACCTTCGACGTACCTTTTTCATAAAGTCTTTTATTTTTGAATCTGCTGCTGTACCCATGAGATAACTTCCTATGCTGTTTGGTAGTGTTTTGTTGCAATCTCTTGATCATATAATTCTGCTGGCACACCTGCAGCCATATCAGGATAACGCGTTGTAAGATATTCAGGATTGAGGTCTCGTACACCAGAAAGCATCTTACCTGGTAATTTAGTTTTTTGCGCTAAGTAAATAATGGAATGTCCTTGTGGTATTTCACGAAAAAGAAGTAGACATAAAGCTTTCAAAGATTTTTCCACTGCTTGTTGGCTTGAGAAAACAGAAAGATAATAGTCTTCTGAGTTTATACAGTTTTTCGCGCTGCGTAAATCAGCCAGTGCTTGTTTCCACCAATTTTCGATTTCTCTTCTCATAAAACAACAGAAATAACTAGACTTTAATTACTTTTTGTTCAAAGAAAAAAAGCGCCACGGCCCGGATTTGAACCGGGGATCCCAGAGGGACGGGATATCTGCAGGGATTTGATGATCATCGAAGGATATTTCCATTCACATCAACGCATTATAGCAATCCCGCGCAATACCAGGTTATGCGACCGTGGCTTGGAAGTTTTCTTCCGAAGAGTGTTATTTAAACTTTTCCTAACGATGGCTTCGTTGCAAGTTTCATTAGCAGCACCTCACAAGCATATTATGGGTAAAACA
>CAZCXW010000039.1:0-5943 GCA_964502785.1 uncultured Methanosarcinales archaeon
TTTATGTCGTTCTATTATAGTACGAAAACTTTAAATATCTGCTTTTATTTTAGAGTAAATAATGAACATAGAAGCCCTGCGAAAAATAGGCTTGACCGAGAACGAAATAAAAATATACCTCCATCTGCTCAAATCAGGCTCAAGTACAGCCTATGAAATAGGTAAACAAACCGGAATTTATCGAGTGCACGTTTATGATAAGCTTGAACAATTGATGGATAAAGGCTTAGTTACTCATGTTTACAGGGGAGCAAAGAAGTACTTCCAGGCCACTGATCCCACTAAAATAAAGCAATATTTAGAGGATAAAAAGAGAGAATTAGAAACACAAGAGCAGGCTGTAGAGGCAATCCTGCCCGAACTGGAAGCAATGACAAAAATCCCTAAAGAAGATACCTTTGTCGAAGTCTTTAAGGGAAATGAGGGATTAAAGTATTTCCTTAAAGACATTATTAAGACTAAACAAGAAGTTCTTATCACGGGCATTGATGATCAGAAGTATCAAGAAGCACTGCCTATTTTCATGAAACAATATTTTAGAGATCTCAGAATTAACAATATTAAAGAAAGAGTAATAACCATTAAGAAGCTAGGTATTTTCCTCTTTGAGAAAGAACTAGCTCCCACTACACATTATCGGTTCTTAACAGAAAAACAATTTAATCCGACGAACACGTTTGTCTATGGAAACAAAGTAGTAATAGTAACATGGGGAATTCCGGTAATGGCAGTGATGATTAAAAATGAAGCCATTGCCGAAACTTACCGAAATCATTTTGAACATCTCTGGAAAATTGCTGGGAAGAATGTGAAGTCATAACATTTAAATTCAAAAAAAGAAAACAAAAAAAATGGTCATTAAAATTGCGCATCGCGGCGCTTCTGGTTACGAACCGGAAAATACTATTCGCGCTTTTCATAAAGCTATTTCTCTGGACGCGGAGTTGATCGAATGTGATGTTAGAATTTCTAAAGACAAAAAGGTAGTGATTATCCATGACCCGAAAATTAACAGAACGACAAACGGAAAGGGAAAAGTAGAAGATTTGACAGTTGAACAATTGCAAGAGTACGATGCTGGCAAAGGAGAAAAAATTCCAACTTTGGAAGAAGCTCTGAATGCGGTGAATCGCAAAGCAAAAATGAACATCGAACTAAAAGCAGGAAATACCGCAGAACCAGTAGCCAGGATTATTACTGAATTTGTCAAATACAAAAGCTGGAGTTACGATGATTTCTTTGTTTGTTCTTTTCATCATTCGGAATTAAAAAAATTCTACAATCTTTTGCCTCAAGTGAGAATCGGGATTCTCTTACATAGGATTCCCGGAAAAATTTTTCAGTTGATAGAAGAGCTGGATGCATTTTCGGTGAATATCCCCTTGCGTCAAATAAATAGGAAAGTTGTTGAAAAATTTCACGAGAGAAACATAAACGTTTTTGTCTGGACGGTGGATAAGCTTAAAGAAATTAAAAAGCTTAAAGAGCTGAAGGTGAATGGGATAATCTCCAATTTTCCAGATAGAATTTAAGATGTTGAGAGTCTCTGGAAAAACACACCTCGTTCCAGAGTCTCAAATTCCTCTTTTTCCCCAACATCAAATTAAAAGAAGTAAATGAATTATGTTTAATAAATGTTTTTATTTCACAGGATAAAATACAATATCACGGGAATAATTAAACAGCCCATTAAGTGGTTTTTTGCGACACCCCATGATGAGCAAAGCATTCCGATAGCAGTGGCGGTTAATAATATGATAAATCCGATAAAGCCATCGAAAAAGAACGTCAGGAGAAGAATGAAAATCATAATTCCCCAGATAATTTTATTGTAAGGCAGTTTGGTAATCAGGTTGGCAAAAGATTTGGAAAGAAATAAAGTTAAGATGGAAGCGACGCCACCGACCACCAAAGCAACGCCGATAAATAAAAAGAGTTCCGGCAAACCAATGGTTCCAATTAATTCATGCACGGCTACGATGGCGCCATTGCGGGCTTTGTCAAGAACGTACGCAGCGGCAATAGAGATGACCATGTTAGCCGTATTAATACCTCCGACTAAAGATAAAAATCCCTCGTCTCCTAAATCACCAACGACATTAGTGGCTAAAATGGCTGCCTGGGCGGAACCAAAACCAGGTAAAAATGCGGCAATGAAACCGACTCCTGTGGCGGCAGAGACAGAAGTAATGGTGTTTTTTGTGGAAAGGGTAAGAGGTTTGTGCAATTTCTGTTTTGGGATAATTGATTTTTGTAAGAGACTGGTAAGGAGTGTGGAAATTCCAAACAATCCAGATAACAATGGGAATAGGGGTTGATGTAAAGTTAAACCTGTCAACACAAAAAGTCCCAAGACGCCAGAAATGAGAAAAATAAGAAGGCTTTCCCATCGTTTCCCTGTGCAGCGGAGAATCATGTAAATCATGATTGCAAGTAAAAGGTAACCCATAATCCCTTCGATGTAGGGAGAGATAAAAGCCATGCTTTTGATGAAGAAAGGAAATAAAATAATTCCTAATAAAAGGCTTCCAAGAGAACCGATAGTAGTATAGATGATGGCATTATGTCCTTCTCCTTTTTTTAACAAGCGATGTCCTGGCAGAACGCTAAGAGCTTGAGCTTCATCCGGAGCACCTAAATAGATACTTGGCAAGGCATCGAGAAAAGTATGGGTAATTGCCAAACTGATGATGTAGACAGCAAGCACAATCGGCGACGTAATTTGAATCAATATGGGGGAAAAAGAAACCACCAGCACGGAGACAAGATTAATGTGGATTCCAGGAGTAAGCCCTGTCACAATTCCACTTAAAATTCCTAAAAATAAAGCGATGTAAATTTCGGTTATCACGCGAATACTACTCTCAAGGAGTTATAAATAGATTGTTGTGATGGGATATGAATTGTTTAATTGATAGAAAGAGATATAGGCATTTGAGAAGCGTAAACAAGAATCTTTATATAGCCTTTTAAATTCATTTTCCTTAAGATGATAGAGGTCTCTCCCCTGTTTATTCAGTTAGGTATCGTTTTTATTATTTCCGCCTTTGTGACATTCCTCCTGCGATTAATAAAACAGCCGCAGATTCTCTCCTATGTTTTAGTTGGAATTTTGATTGGTCCTGTTTTACAATATTTTGCGGGAAAACAACTTATCGACCCAACCATTATTGAATCTACATCATTGATTGGAATTGCTTTTCTGTTATTTATTGTTGGGTTGGAAATGGATCTTAAAGCCTTGCGCAGCGTTACCCTTATTTCGACGTTGGGATCTTCCTTGCAGCTCGTCCTCACCAGCGTCGTTGGTTTCCTCGCTTCCCTCTTGCTTGGTTTTCTGGGTTTAGAAGCGGCGTATATCGGATTGATTGTCGCCTTATCATCAACAATGGTAGTGATGAAGATTCTTTCCGATCGACGAGAATTGAATACCCTCCATGGAAAAATTTGCGTTGGTTTTCTGATTATGTCGGATGCGGTGGCCATTATTGCTCTCTCCATATTTTCTTCCCTTAATGGTTTTAGCGCGCCTTTATTCTTTTTGATAATTGGAAAATTATTTTTGTTATTTGGGATTGCATATTTACTAAGCATGTATCTCTTTCCGGCGATTTTTCGTTTTGCGGCGCGAAATCAGGAATTGCTTCTGATAAGTTCTTTGGCTGTCTGTTTCGTTTTTTCGTTAGCGTTTTATTATCTTGGTTTTTCCATCGCCATCGGCGCGTTTATTGCGGGAATAACCCTTGGAAACTTGGAATACCGTTTGGAAATCATCAGTAAAGTGAAGAATCTGAAAGATTTTTTTGCATTACTTTTTTTTGTCTCGCTGGGAATGGCTCTTTCTCTTTCTGTGATTGTAGAAAAATGGGTTGTTATTATCGTTCTCCTCTTCATTGTTTTAATCTGGAAGCCCTGGCTGATCATGACCATTTGCACATTATTTAAATATACCAAAAAGCCCTCATTTCTGAGCGCCAATGCGCTGGCTCAGAGCGGAGAATTTTCTCTTATTTTGGCGGCGCAAGGCTTGGCTTTAGGCCATATTTCGCAAGACTTGTTGTCCATTACCGTGTTTGTGACTTTAACATCCATTGTTTTGAGTTCTTATTACATCGAGTATAGTTCTTTCTTTTATAAAATATTGAGACGGCCGCTGCAGATTTTTAATCGTTTCCGGACAGAGGGGTTGGAATATCTTCCGACAACAAAGAAACCAAAAATAATTCTCTGCGGACATAACCGCGCGGGATACAGAATATTAAAAAATTTACATAAATTGAAAGATGATATTTTGGTAATTGATTATAACCCGGAAGTCATTGCCAGAATGATCCAGCAGCAATATCATTGCCTTTATGGGGATGTTACAGATGACGAAATTATGGAACGGATGAATTTCCCGAAAATTGAGATGCTGATTTCAACAGTGCCGGATGTGAAAGATAATCTTCTGCTAGTGAAGAAAGTACGGGAAGCAAATGCCAAAGCGCAGATTATCATCACAGCGGGCAATATCGATGAGGCGATGCTCTTATATAAAGAGGGGGCTGATTACGTTGTTCTTCCTTATTTCTTAGGAGGAGAACATGCATCGCAGATTATCCATAAAGTGAGAAATAAGTTGACGAGCTTTAAAGAAGAGCGAAAGAAGCATTTAGAGGAACTTCAAGAATGCAAATTGTTGGGGCAGGAGCGTCATTGAGCTGGATGCTTAATAAACTGTGCAGGCCGATGGGCAAGTCCGATGCTACGAGCGCAGAGAGATCTTCTGCAGAGCATTTTTTTAAGAAAGATTAATAAAAAGACCAGTTGTTATTTTGGTATGAACTTTCAGCACATTGGTACTATAGAATCAAGCAAAGTTATCTTAGATGCCGCTTTTCGCAAGGCAAGAGAACGTTCTATTTCCAAGAAATTGAAAGGGAATTGGTTGGAGATTATCCGTAAAAAAGAACTCATTAAAATAGATATCATCAAAGAATCGGTGGTTACAAAGCTTTTTCATATTCTGCAGTCGTTTCCACCAGAAAAAGACCTCTCTTTGTTTTATAAAAAGCTGATAGCGTTAACATTGGATTATCAAGAGTATAAGAAATCTTTAGGTTCTCTCAACTGGAGCATTCAAAAGATAAAAAAATTTCATCGTTTCTATGCTTCTAAAATTGTGAAAACAAAAACACAGCCTTTGATAAAAAGTGTAAATAAAGAATTCTATGGGCGAATCTCGTCTGTCGTAAAACAAATGGAACCTTATTTACAATGCCTTGAAACTTCTCGAAAAATAATGCGGACATATCCTGATCTGAAAGAAATGTTTACCGTTTGCATCTATGGTTTTCCTAACGTGGGAAAGACAACTCTTCTTAATGCATTGGCAGGGACGCATGCCTATGTTGCGGATTACGCCTTCACGACAAGATCGATAAATGCGGGATATTCAAAGATCAATGAGAGAGACATTCAATTCCTCGATGTGCCTGGAGCGTTAGGACGTCCTGGTAAAAAGAATATTATTGAATTGCAAGCTGATTTGGTGCTGGAAGAAGTGGCAGATCTAGTGATATATGTTTTTGATTTCAGCGAGCATTGCGGGTACACGTTAGAACAACAAAAATCGTTGTTGAACCAAATAAAAGAAAAAAAACCATTACTTATTTTTGCCGGAAGAAATTCCGCAGTAGATGATCCTTCTGTTATTTCCAGTCCAGAGGTATTGCTGAAAGCGATCGCAGCGCGGGTACATTGAGCGGCCTGCGGAGCACAGTGCGCAGGCAGCATGCCGAGTTCAGCATGCGGGCCGAAGGGCGGGATGCGGAACGCTGTGGGCAGCTCCAACAGCTGGGGCGGATGCAAATTATTGGATGAAGCGATTCCTTCCCTAAACTTTTTTATATCTCTCTTCCTTTCTAGCTATTTATGGCAAAAGAAAATATGTGTGATCTT
>CAZCXW010000039.1:5953-13264 GCA_964502785.1 uncultured Methanosarcinales archaeon
TGTTGCTGGCCTATTCGCAACACATCCGCCAATTGAAGAAAGGATTAAGAGATTGAAGAAGTTAGAAGAAGAGAAAAAGAAGGAGATCCAAGAAGCTGAGGAACAAATTCAGGAAAGCGAGGAAGAGCTTACCGATCGTCGCCGATGGGTTGAAAAAGTTCCGATTCCTCAGGTCGCGCAAGAAGATCTCGAAGGCTTGGGCGAGGAAGGAAAACAGGTTGTAAAAGTGCATCGTGGTAAGAAGCAGGAACAATCAAAAGAAGAAGAAGCGTCAACTCCTCTTTTTCGAAGCAAACGTGAAGAAAAACTTCTGGAAGAAACGATTAAAGAAGAAGCTTTGCGCTTCCGTCCCGTAGCGGCCGAGTATAAGCTCCCGCAGGAAGTAGCTGCTCCCATGCAAAATACCGAGTATGTCGCGCAACTCAGCTACACTCCCGCAGAGCAACTCCAGCAGCGCATGGAAACAGTCTATAACAGCGTTGAAAAGAGAGGATATATGACTTGGCAAGAACAACAATTTGTTCAAGAGACAATGTCTGCTTTAGAGAGAAAAACTGAAGCGGCAGAATCGGGTAAATATAGCATGAGTGAACAAGCTGCAGAAGCGGCAATGGTCACACGAAGCGTCGCTTCCAAACTATTACATAATATGTATAAGGGACAGAAAGATAAAGAACAGACACGCCATAGCTGGTATAAGAGCGCCGGATGAAAGAGCGGCATGCGGCAAACTGAGTGCGGCGCACACTTAGCTAAACTTTTATATACGAATTAATCTTCCCTAGAGCATGGTCCATTTTGGAGATTCTTCTGCATCCAGCTACTTTCATCCGATGGATAAAGGGTACGAATCGCATGATCATTATGTTACCACGCACGGCCATCATGAGCATGGGTTTTCTTCTTCCCAGCAGATGACCAATGATGTCGGTGTAACGATTGGAGATTTAGGGATGAGCTTGGGCCTAGGTCCAGTCCCCAATGTTCAAGCGGTGCAAGCCAAACTGCGTCCAGGTGCCAAGAAATTGGAGTTTGTGTTCACCGGGATGGGGAAAGGGCAAGGGCAGTCGCAAACGCCTGAAATGTATGGTAAGAAACAGCGTGAAGCATTGGCGGAAATTGCCAGCGCAAACAAAGTAGATTTCACCACCCACTCCACCGTAGGAGTGTATGGTCTGGCGGGCATGGATCAGCAAGGAAATTTTTCTAAAACGCATAAAGATTATTCTCTGCAAGAAGTCAAAAGAGCCATTGAATTTGCTGCTGATGTTGCCAAAGGCGGTCCTGTCGTCGTGCATACGGGAGAATTCCAGCGGCCACTTGTTGATGCCGAATGGAACACAGACGAAGAAGATTCTTACGCAGGAAAATTTAAAATGTATGAAGATGAAGAAAAACGCGCCGCGTGGCGTGTCGTTGATACCAGAACAGGAGCTGTACAGGTAGAAGCGCGGAAAAACAGAAAAGTATCGCGCCCTATTTGGAATTATGCAGGAGATGAATATCTCGAAAATGAAGAGACCAAAACCGTGGCTCATTGGGATGCCCAAGGCCGGCCGATTGACGATAAAGGGCTTCTTATCTATGTTGATTACTTCAATAAAAGGCTGGAACCAGAAAAACGTGTTCCAAAGTATGATTCAGAAATCGGTCACTTCGAGTCTGAACAATTAACATGGGATGATCTCAAATACGAAGCAGAACAAATGACCCTGCGCGCCCGTGATTTATGGACGCGCTGGAAAAATGGAGAAATAACCGATCAGCAATTCAAGCAATCACGCTGGGGCCGTTTTGAAGAAGCAGAAACGGAGGATGCAGTGAAAATTCGTCCGGAAGAGGCTTACCTTATTGCCACACTAGAGACCAATGCCGCTAATAGCCGTGGTTGGTCTTATTATTACGGCGGAGGTTTTGGAGAATCTCTGGACACATTGAAAAAACTTCAGAAAGCTCTTGAAATTTATCAGCGAATTGAAGATAGTGCGGATCCAGATGAGAAATGGCAGCTTATGAGGCAAGTTCCACAACGATATACAGAACTTATTCCTCCGGATACAAAATATCCTACGGAGATTCTAAAAGATCTTATTCAGCAGCAGAAAGGCCACATGAATCAGGCTCAGGAAGCAGCGGCATCACAATGGGCGCAGGCGGAAGAAGCGGAAGAAACCATCCGTCACGTGGAAAGCGCGGAACGATATGCTTTCAAGGAAGCATGCGATGCCTATGCGCAGGCGGCGATGACCGCTTTTCGCCAGACAGAAAAATTAAAAGAAGCAGGACAGCTTAAACGTCCTCTGCAAATTGCGATGGAGAACTTATTCCCTGAATCGTATGGCTCGCATCCGAATGAACTTATTGAACTCGTGAAAGGGAGCCGCCGCAGTTTTGCCAAAATGCTCCATGCTAATCTCGGGTTAAGCGAGCAGGAGGCAGAAAAAAGGGCTCGTGAACATATCACGGCAACCTTTGACACTGGTCATGTAAACATGTGGCGAAAATATTGGCAGGGTGATCAACATAAAACTATTGAACAAAATGATAAAGAATTCAACGTCTGGGCGGTCAAAAAACTCGGGCAAATGATTGATGCGGATGTCATTGGCCATATTCACATCGATGATAATTATGGCTATCATGACGATCATCTCGCTGCTGGAGAAGGAAATGCGCCTATCAGAGAAATGGTTAAATTACTGAAAGAAAAAAAGTACAATGGGAGCATGATCATTGAGCCAGGCGCAGATTACACGACGGACGTCACAGGGTTTCATTCTGTGATGAAAACTTGGCGTCATTTTGGCACTCCTGTTTATGGCAAAGGCAGTGGTGTTAGTCCACGCGGCAATAATTGGAATCAAGTTGGGTACGGCTGGTTCGGCCAAAATCAGCCACCTTATTTTACATTTGGCGGTTATTCTCCTTCAGAAGATTGGACGTTGTGGAGCGGCGTGCCGTTGGAGTGAAAGAGTTCTTAAGAGCAGACATTTTTTACCGTAATATTTAAATCCATGAATACCTTTTCATATGAAAAATATATCCTGTACAAATATATCCTGTAAAAATATATCCAGCGCTTAAAATGCTCAATCATAAAAGTATCGGCTCGCTTCTTATTGGACTCACTATTGTGTTATTTTTTAGTCTTATAATTATAAAAATAAATACAGACCGAGAAGGGGCTTTCCTTTGCCAATTAGTGGAAGCATCTCCCAAGCTGACGATGGAAGAATGCCCGGCACACGATAGCAACAGTTCATGGCTCTTGCTCGGAGCATTCGCTATTTCTTTTTTGATATTAGGAGCAGGCACATATATGGTTCTGCTGCCGGTAAAGAAAGAACAACATGATGAACCTGTCCGACATATCGATACGAGCAAACTGACGGAAGAAGAGTTGAAACTGTACGATTTAATAAAACTCAACCAAGGCTCGAAATATCAAAGTGATCTCATTCAAGAAACTGGAATGAGTAAAGTGAAAATAAGTCGTATCCTTGACCGCATGGAAGGCAAAAGCATTGTGGAACGAAAACGCCGCGGGATGACTAACATTATCATTTTAAAATCATAAAATCTGCTTTTTCCACCAAGTGTATTCACTGGTGGTCTGGAGACGAGTGTGCCAGCTTAGGAAAAAGCAGGGTCAGAAAACCGCCACGAGCGAAGCGAGCATGCAAAGAAATCCGCTGATTTCTTGCACAAGAAATGTACGACATTTCTTTGTGCGACCAGTCTATCGACTGGTCGTGGGCGGTTTTCTTTGACGAGGTGAAAAAATGATGTCCAACTTGGGAAAAACAGATCGCATGCTTCGATTTCTCCTCGCCTTTTGGTGGCTTGGCCCGTGGGCTCCGGTTTATTCGTACACAATCGTAAACTGGATTATTTTTGTAATCGGATGGATCGCCCTTATTGAAAGCATTTTCGGATTCTGCTGGTTGCAGCATGTGCTGGGAATAAAAACCAGAAATTAATTTTTTCTTTTTTTTAGACAGAACAAAAGTTAATAAACTCTAAATTAATCTTTAACTTTAAGGTGAATCTTATGGATACAAAAATTTTAGGATGGATTCAGATTGTGGGAGGGGTATTAGCGCTACTTTATCCCGGTGGAGGAGTCGGGATGATGGGCATGATGGGTTTTGGCGGCTCGATGATGGGCGGAGGAATAGCTGTTACTCTCCTTGCTTTAGTTATGATCGTTACCGGGATCCATTTTGTGACGGAAAAGAAGTAAGGAATTTTTCATTTTTCTTTGTATTTTTACACTTTTATTTCTCTCCACACCATCTCTACCGTATTAAAATAGTTTCTAGTAAATTCTAAGATTTCTTTAACAGAAAAAGGTTTACAGGTATAGGTATCAACAGTAAACAATGGTTCGTTATTTCCTCCCCACGCATTGGCTGGATAGCTGTAGAAATGACAACCAGATGTTTTCCAGTGAACCCACCCAGCATAACCACATTCGTGAGCGGTTCTTGTATAAGGTCCTCCAATAATAACCATTTTAGAAATATTTGCAATTTTAAGAAGATAATTTTTAATTTGAGGAGGTTCAACTATTGTTAATGTTGTACCCTCTATCAGTAGTCTTTGCCTTAGGATATTAGGTGCAAGATTTCTCCATTCGCATTCTGTTTCTAAATCTTTAGTCATTTGAAAACAAAATAATATATCTAATAAATAAAATTTAAGTACAATATTTAAGATTTCTACCGATATAATTATAAATAAATGTTAATATGATGGAAATATGGACAAATTAGACTGGAAAATTCTTCAAGTGCTCGACTGGCGCGGAAGAGAACCAATGAATAAAATAGCCAAAATAATTAGATCAAACAAAGATGTCATTGCCTATCGAATAAAGAAATTAGAAGAACAAAATATAATTGTTCATTACTATCCTGTTCTGGACATGGGTAAATTGGGATTCTATACCTCTAGATTATATTTTGATTTAGAGGAAATCGACGAAATCAAAGAAAGCGAATTTATTTCTTTTCTAGATAAACTAGGGATTGGCGTCATTTTCCGTATGGATTATCCCTATCGATACGGAATTCTCTTCTGGACAAAATCAGTTTACGATGTGGAGAAAATACTCCTCGCTATTAAACAAAAATTAGGATCAGCCTTGTTAAGATATAATTATACTTTTTTCTGTACAGACCGCATTTATCCAAAAGATTATCTATTTGGTATAAAATATCATCATTTATCCTATACTAAGGCTCAGACTGATACCGTAGATTATAATTATCAGGACTTTTTAATTCTCAAAGAGCTTGCAAAAAATGCTCGTTCTTCCACAGTTCAGATCGCGCAAAATGTAAAAATACCGCAAACTACCGTCTCTTCTAAGATCAAGAATTTAGAAAAGAAAAAAATTATTCTGGGGTATCGCGCAGAAATTAATTTTATAAAACTAGGATTCATTAATTATTTTTTAGAAATTTATCTTCATGATAATCATAATTTATCACAACTAGAAGGCTGGGCAAATGTTCACAAAAACGTCGTATGGCTGCAAAAAATAATCGGAACTTGTGATATTGAAATTGAAGTTGAAGTTAAGGATCGTGAAGAACTAGAATCTCTACTTAATGAATTACGCGTTAAGTTCAAAAATATTCGAAAAATAATCTTTTGGTCACAGGAGTATAAGAAACTGACATATTTACCTTCCTCATAAAGAAAAAAACCCGAGCCGCAGCCCGGGAAAAAGGAGGTGTCTTCGAAGAGTTAAAGATCGTATCTTAAAACAGGAGTTGCTTCCGATGGAGAATGATGCTTATATATCAAGAGCACTAATTCTTGCGGAGTTAATTTTGAAATGAAAGATTCTAGTTCTTTCTCCATCACTAGCGCTTCCCTCTTTTTCATGCCATCTAGGAGAAAGAGCAAACTTATAAAACCCGTGAACATCATATGCAGAAGATTTATCCATAACCTTTTTAAAGAAAATAGGTCTTTTTGTTACTTAAAAGTTAAATGAGGGGGGTTTTTCACATGTTTAGGCTTTTTTACACGCCTGGTTGGTTTAACGGTTGGGACATTGTTGTGGAAGGAATTAGTCTTATTATAGCTCTGCTCATCGCTACCTACAGCTGGCGGATTTATTCGTTAAACAAAGAGAATCGCTATGGTTATTTTTCTCTCGCTTTTCTTTTTGTCGCCTTGGCTCTTGGCGCAAAGGCATTCACGAGCAGCCTGCTTTATTTTACGCCCATCAGAGATGTTGCAGCGGATGTTTTACGTCCTATTGCCGGGCAAGGTTTATCGCTTACGCCCCTATATTATCGCGCCGCTTCGTTTGTACAGATGGTTTCCATGCTCGGCGCTTGGCTATTAATCTTTTTCATCTCACAGAAATCGAGGGCGCGGCTTCGCAAGTTTTATGAGATAAGTCAAATTGCTTTGTTTATCTATTTAGTCCTTTTAATCTCCATTGTTGCCAATTTTAAGTACTTTGTTTTTTACCTTACAAGCTCCATAATCCTCGCTTTAATTGTTCTTAACTATTATAAGAACTATCTTAATACAAATAAAAATAAGTCAGCATGGCTGGTGATGTTTTCCTTTTTTTTCATTTTAATGGGAAATATTTCATTCATCTTTGTTTTCCTCGTGCCTGTTTTATATGTAATCGGAGAAATCGTAAGCCTCATCGGCTTTTTGATGCTCCTTTATACATACCGCACGATTATCGGGAGGAAATAAAATGGGTTCACGACGCTCTCGTTTAGAACTTGTTTTTGACATCCTTTTAGCCATTCAGAACAAAGGAGGAAGAATTAAACCTACCCATTTGATGTATAAATCCAATCTTTCTCACAAATTATTAAATAATTATCTGGAAGAGCTTATGCAAAAAGAATTGGTGCGTGTTGACGAAGAAATTGCCACTAAAAAAAGACGCGCTAACACAAAAATGGTTGTTATCACTGAAAAAGGCTTAGATTTCTTGGCAGAATTCAGGCGGATGAGAGAGTTTACGGATGCGTTTGGGTTGTGATAACTACTTCAAAATGATTAGCTATCATTTTATAGCACAAAGCGTTTTTTAAAGCTTAATGAAGAAATATCCTAGAACAAGTAATAAAAATATCAAAAATTCTTCATCTTCTATCAAAGCAATTTTTATTATAATTATTATCTGTAGTATTATTATTTTAATTTTTACATTAAACGATAGTTCTAATGTCTTTGAAGAAAGTTCTTTAGTAGGTGAAGCCATCGGTGGATGTACAGATTCCGATCCTCAGAATGATCCTTTCGTTTTTGGATATGTTCATTATA
>CAZCXW010000040.1:0-11827 GCA_964502785.1 uncultured Methanosarcinales archaeon
GATCCATGAGTCCGCCATCAACAGGATACCCTTCCCGGTCGTAAAGTTCGGGAGTGACTACTTTTGCAGCAGAGGCATCTATTAATTCCTTTGGTGAAAATAAACCAAAGGTAATACTCTTAATTTTTTTGTGAACTTGGTGGTCCATTTTTGATGATTTTTTGTTATTTTTTTATTTTTACAGCTTTTAATATTTATTTTCTAAATTTAATTTGGCATAAATTCCTAACGTTCGGAACTCATCAAGCAAGAGCTTGAAGGCGTAACTCATTTCAATGTCAGACATTTTTGAATTTTCTCCATAGATGGAAGATATAGCCCGGCCATTGCGACGGAAGTCGTAAAAGCCCATTAATCCAGACTTCTCACAGACTGGAACAATAACGCGGTCTGAATCAAAACGTTCTTTAAGGAGAAGCGAAGCGCCATGCGCGATAAATGTATCTTTTTCCATTTCCCCCAATCGCAAGCCCCCCTCTTTGGCCTTTCCTTCTGTCGGTTGTCGGGTAAGAAGCTGAATCGGTCCGCGCGCTCTGGATTGCATTTTATTGGCAACCATGTGACGGAGACGCAGATAGTACATATTTCCAACATAAATTTTAGCAAGCATTTGCTTTCCTGTTCTTCCATCATAAAATATTTCTGTTCCATTTTCATGAAAATGCAAATTTAATAATTCCCGGCGCAAGTCTTCCTCGCTCTCAGCTTGAAATAAACTGCCGTCGATAAAACGACCGCCCAAAGCACCAACTTTTCCGCCCAATAATTCCAAGAGATGGGAAATTGTCATCCGCGAGGAAATACCATGCGGAGTGAAAATTAAATCAGGAACTATCCCCGACGTAGAAAAGGGAACATCAGGCTGCGGGACAAGAATGCCCGTGACTCCTTTCTGACCATGGCGGCTTACGAATTTATCGCCGATTTCAGGTATACGTTCTTCCCGTAGACGGGCTTGAACAAGTTTATTTCCTTCTTCATTCTCAGTAATGATGACAAAATCAGCTACACCTTTCTCGCCATGTTTAATAATGACAGAACTTTCCCGTCGTGTGGCGGCAGAGAGATTATATTCATCCAAACTGCTTAGGAACCGTGGGGGACTGGTGCGCCCAATAACGACGTCTCCTTCATCTACTTTAGCTTCTGGATAAATGATACCGTCTTCTTCTAAATAATGATAGTCAGCTTCACTTCTGTAGCCTTTTACTTCTTTGTCAGGAATGCATATCTCATCCATTAAACCGCCAGAATAACGAAGTTCTTCCGTTCCCATTGGCCGAAAATAAGTGCTGCGGGCTAACCCACGTTCTACAGAACCGCGATTTAAAATTACTCCATCTTCCATATTATATCCATCAAAACACATAATAGCAACCACCATGTTTTGCCCGGAGGGATGCTCTTCGTAATCAGTCACTTCGTGAACTTTCGTCTTGACTATAGGAAATTGGGGATAATGCAGAATATTTGCATCCATGTCCATCCGCAAATGATAATTGGAAGCATAAAATCCCAAAGCCTGTTTCTGGTTTTTGCTTCCAATAATAATACGAGAAGAAGGGCAATAATTAGCGAAAGGCACTAAAGCCGTAGCTAATCCGCTGATAACCTCTGGACTAATTTCAAGGTGGGTGTGCGCGAGTTGAAGGTCCTCATCTTTATAGGCAATGAGAGCGTTTTCTTCTTCTGCCGCATCCAAGTATTCAATGATCCCTTGACGAATCAAATCAAACCAAGTTAATTCTCCTTCTTTCAATTGCGCAAGATGTTTTTCAGTAAGTAAAGGCTTTCCTTCTTTAACAATAATTAAAGGGCGGCGTGCTCGTCCCTCATCTGAGAAAAGTAAAATTTCGTTGGCTTCTTTATAATGATAAACATTAACATCTTCAGCGAGAGCACCTTTTCGCCGCAAGTCTTTAACATCATCTATAAAAGCGGGAATGTCCTCCACTGTTCCTACGTAGCGTGAATTTAAGTATACTTCTGCCATTTTAAACTACTTCCTTCAAACCTATTGTTTTTAACTTATCGAGCACGACCTGTTCATCGACAGCTTGGGAGAGAGAACAAAGCATGGCTAAATTTTTACGCAATCCAATATTTGTTCCTTCAGGAGTTTCAATGGGGCATAAACGACCTAAATGGGTACAATGCAGGGCCCGCGCTTTGAAGTTCTCTTGCGAACTTGAAAGAGGACTTACAACTCTCTGCAAATGAGAAACCATGTCTAAATAATTAGTGCGGCTCATTCGCTGCGAGACTCCTTGCCGGCCGCCTACCCATTCACCGGTCGCCATGGAAGAATACAATCGCGAAGTTAAAAGTTTATCACGGATAATGACGCGGATAGAAGGAAGTTTTCCACGTTTTATAATGCGCTGAAAGTTATAGAGAATATCACTGACCAAGACTTTAAAATTCACGCGGAACAAATCGAGGATTAAATCGCCGCTCATGCGAATTCTTTTGTTAATATAATGATCTTTATCATCAGGCTGTCGGGAACCATTACGCACATCAATGAATTTTTTAAGCATTTTGCACAAATTATAGGCTTTCTCGAGACGGAATGTTTGTTCCATACCAATGTTAGGCAAGAGGTATTTATCAATGACTTCTTTAGTCCTTTCCATGCGAATTTCCTTGGCCTGCCCTATCCCCACTTTTTTAGCGATGAAATCGATGGCTTCTTCCTGGGTCTTAATTTCGACAAACTCAAATAAATTTAAAATGACTTCATCATAATTACTTTCCGTGGAGATAGCTTTCATGATTTCTTCATCTTTTACCAACCCCAACGCTTTAAGCACAATAATTAGGGGCACTAGCTTTAATCTTGTAAACGTAAGATAATAAATTCCATCTTTGCGGCGTTCGAAGGTAATAGGAATCTTATATGAACCGCGGGAAGCAAAAAAGCGGCCGCTGTATTCACCAGGGGCGTCTTCTTCAACCATAAAATTATTGGCAGCTAAGTCTTCTACATTTACAATAACTCTTTCTGTGCCATTAACAATGAAATAGCCGCCAGGATCAGAACTGTCTTCTCCATGTTTGATTAATTCTTCCCGATTTAAACCTTGCAAGTTGCAGTGTTTACTTTTCAGCATGATGGGCATTTTCCCTACTTCAGCGGTAAAATTTTCACGCTGCACATCATTAATGTAGGTGCTGACTTCAAGGAAAATCGGAGCATGATAAGATATTTTCCGCAAGCGCGCTTCCATCGGGTAAATTGGCCGCTTGCTGCCGTCAGCTTCTGTAATTTCCGGTTTTCCAACGGAAATCCGTCCAAAGCGAATCTTAAAGCGTTCAATATTATGAGGGATAATCGTTGGTTCCGCTTCTTTATTCTCTTCGATGACTTCCTGCAATCTTTTTTCTAAAAGATTATTAAAGGATTGAATATTACTGTCCACAAACTTTTTTTCTTCAAAGTATTTTCGGACGAGGATAGATCGATTCATTTTTTCCATGTTTAAGCTTCCATAACAATACGATAATAATATGTACTTCCAGCTGTTTTACTGGCGCGCTCAATTTTAATAATGTCTCCAGCTTTAACGCTGAGTTTCGCGAGGGCTGGATCGGTGATAAGAATCTTAGGAAGTTCTCGTGTAGTAACGTTGTAAGCCGAGAATAATTTCTCTTTCTCCGCTTCGCTTATTTTACTGTGCTGCGGTACTAAACGATGTTTTACAATCTCGAGAGTCATTTTTTGTACAGGGGGTTGAGGCGGGCCGGAAGGGATTTGAACCCTCGACCGCTTGATAACCTTGCTTGAACATAAAAGTCAAGCGCTCTACCAGGCTAAGCTACCGGCCCGTGAAAGGATCTGGCCGGTGGCCTTATTTCCCGACCAGAGCCGTACGCCCTGGCCGGGACTTTCCTCCTTTTTTGGAATTTGAACCCGGGTCGAAGCCTTTCTTTAAACTTCCCGAATGGTTTCTTTTGATGAAACTTTTCGTAAAAGTTTCCGACAGGGCTTCATGCTAGGCCGCTACACTACCAGGGCATGTTTTTTGGCGTAGTGCAGTCTTCACTCTACAATTAATACACTGTAAAGAGAAAACCCTAGCGCCATTGCCCATAAAAACTACGGTCTGTTTATAAAGATTGCGGTGGAATTGGGGGAAAAGCGGGATGATTTTGATAAGAAGGGGTATTTTGTTTATGCAGCGATGTCGCTGAAACTGTAAAATATATTTAATCTTCTCTCAGGTTTATCATAAAAAGAAACGGCTACTGGAGTTTTCCAATGTCCATCGATAAAGACTACACTATTTTGTATTGCATCTTGTATCTTTTGTTCTCCTATGTCTCCCTCTGCAAATGCCAACTCCAGACCATTAAGAGCATATTGTGAGAGAATAGTTCTTTTTTGTTTTCCTCTGCCAATTGTTGCACCATCTTCCCGTATTGGCAGTCCTTCTTCTCTCCAGATAGAACGAATAAGGCGTGGTGAGTATCGTAAATCTTCAACAGCATCATCGACGATACCTGCATAATACTTGTGGGAAGCGATGATCTTCCGTGTGAGACTTTCATAATCGGAAGGATTTTGTTGCCTTAATTCCTTTACATACCTGCCAAATAATAAATCTGGATAACTCAACAAAAATATATTGCCTCTTTCCTCTAGTTGCAAAAATCCCCCTCGCTCAGAAATAGCAAGGAGATTATCATAAAGTTTAGACATATCCTCAACCAAATGGCCAATACTTTCAGCCCCTACTTTTTGAGCCAAAGCATCCAGCGATTGATACGCTTCTTCGCTGGTCTTGAACTCGAGACGAACGAATAACTCCTCGGCAGCTTCTCTTGCTTTTCTAAATTCATCTAAATTTACTATTTTAGACGACAAATCATCGTTATTTTCCATGATCATAATAACACTGGCAGGGGGTTATTAAAGATTTGTGAAAATTGATTTAGGCGGCAAACAAGTCTTATAAAGTTGAATCCCTTCTAGAAACTTTTCTGTGGGCATCGAGAGGAATCTTGTATTTTTTAAAATGACGATAAACGGTGGCTCGTCCCACCCCCATCAGTTCGCTAAAGGACGTTAAATTATTACCAGTCGTTGCAATAACTTTTTCATATGCTTCTTTTAAAACTGATTCGATTTCTGGATGATCATAATAAAATCCTAAGGCCATTGATACAGGAGAATAAACTTCAGGAAGAACCGGCAATCGTGAACGAGTGGAAGGTTCATCAGAACGGACAACTTCAAAACGCTTAAATTCGCGATACATGGTTGACCTTCCTGTTTGCACGCCTTTTGCAAAATGAACGACATTGGAATCAAACAGTTGTTCAAATCCTTGACGGTGGGCATGCTGTAAAAGAGGAAATACCTCTTGATGACCATATCTTAGTTTTAAAACTAATTCTCCTGATTCCGAATCAGGGAGACGAGCGCCAATAGGTTCTGAATTCATATTCTGCGCAATTTTGTCTAATGCGCTTTGTTGCAAAAGAGTTGTAGCGTACTTTAACATTTTTTATAAAAAAGATTGATTCTTTAAAATACTTTATACTAAAATTAAATTATTAGATTCCTAAGGATAGACAACACTTTTCCCAAGTCCTCTCCTTCCACGATGTGGGTTGCAACTTTTTTTAACTTCTCTGAGGTAGAATTAAAAGCAATACTCATCCCTGCTTCTCGGCAGGCTTCTACATCAATATCGTCATCGCCAATGAATACCACTTCATGAGTTGAAATTCCCAAATCCTGACAAAGATGCTTTATTATTGCCGCTTTCTTCTCTTTTCCTGCGCCTATCGGCCAAATAAATTCTCCCGTGACTTTATGATTCTTAATCACTAATTCATTAGCGTAAATATGATCTATCCCAAAATCATGCTGCACGCGCCGCGCCAAATCGAGACTAGAAGCGCTGACGATTGCCGTTTGGAGGTCATTCTTTTTGCAGAAATGAAAAACTTCTTTAACTCCTTTCATGTACTTAATTGAATTTACGAGAGCAAAATAAGGAGCAGTATCTTTTCCTTTCCATAATTTCATCACTTCTTGTACTAATGTTGCATAATCTTCATGAAGATACTTGGCAAACTCTTGTCCTTCTTTTTCTGTGCCAAATATTTTGTGAACTTCTTTCCAGAAACAAGACGGCTGAAAGAGGACGCCATCCATATCAAAACAAATTAATTTGTATTTCATGAATGGAAAAAAATAATCGGGTTAATATTTATTATGCAAATTTATCGCCGCCGAAATGAATTTCTCCACTTTTTATCTGCGCATAATGAAGAAAACAGGTTTCTGTTGTGGGCAAATCAGGTTTCTTGACATTATAATCTATGATTATTCGCAGCCTTGATCCTGATTGTTTGTTGCCTTTTTTAAGATAATATTCCAAATCCTGAGGAAAAGCTACTTTTAATTCATGCTGCGCATTAGATAAAACGTAAATGTCGCCTTCTTTTCTTAAGCCGACATTTTCGAATCCCACCATAATCATCTCATGGGCAGGGTATCCTGGAGGCACCAGCTGTAAGAACCACTTTAATTTGGAGGGATGAGGAAATTGAGACCGATGGTCGATAAAATCATCTAAAGAAGCGGCTTCCCATTGATCTGGTTGAAGCCATCCAGCGATAGGGCTTGGCAAGAGAGAATCATTAATTCTTTCCATAAGCTGTTGATTCGAAAGAAATTTATAAAGTTATTTCTTCTTTGATCGGAGAATCTCAACAAGGGCATATTTTACATTCCGATGAAGCAATGATTTTTTTACCCTTACCCGAATTTTTTTCACCGGAAACTGCTGCAACACATTCGTACTAATTTCGTCTGCTACTCTTTCCAACAAATGAAAAGATTGTTTTTCTATTATATTCCTAATAAGAGAATGCACGGCAGAATAATTTATCGTGTCCCCAATATTATCGTTTGCTCCTGCTTTCTGTGTATCCAAAAATAATTCTACATCCACTAAGATTTCTCTTTTCTTTTTTCTTTCTTCTGCAGAAACACCAATCTTACATTGGAAAGAACAGTCTTGAAGAATGATTTTGTCCATATTATCCAAAAAAGAGATTTATTTAAGAAAGTAATGAAAATGAAATTATAAAATACAAAGAATAGCCCTACCTGTTCTACAAAGAAGCTGCTTTTTCCTAAGCTAGCACACTCGTCTCCAGACCACCAGTAAATATACTGGTGGAAAAAGCAGATTTTAAGATATAAGTCCCCCCTCCCGGATTTGAACCGGGGATCCCTCGGTCACGGCTGACTCTTTTTCATTTCAGTCAAGATGACAATTCCAAAGAGTATCTACAGCCGAGTGTTCTAACCGCTAAACTAAGGGGGGATGATAAAATCGATTAAATGGTTGCTTTATTAAGTTTTTGCTTCCAAGTCAGAATCTTTTGGAGGGATTTCTGGTTTCTTCATGTAAGCATTATATCTCTATATCCCGACCTCTACAATAAACTTTATAAATGGTAAAATATTTCTTCCAGACTATAGTCATAATTAAGCATGACTAAAAAGAGGTGAATTGAATGGCGAAAGCGCGTAGATCTATCATGGATTCAGCGGAAGGAGGAATGCAAAGTTCGATGGCTCACAAAGTAGGAAGTTGGTCATTTTTAGTGGGGTTTGCATTAGCAATTCTGTTAGGATTAGGCTATACGGGAGCATATAATTCAACAATGCTGTGGATTGTATTCCTTCTAGGTATAGTAGTTGGGTTATTGAATATTACCCATGACGAAACAGCAACATTCTTAACGAGTGGTACGGTATTAGTGCTTCTCTCTTTCTTGGGAGTCCAAGTTGGAGTCTTTGATGCCGTTGCTCCCGTGTTAGGAAATGTCTTACGAGGAATCTTAACCTTGTTCGTCCCTGCGACACTGATTGTAGCTTTGAAAGCAGTGTTTGGCTTGGCGCGGAATTAAGAAAGATTCTTTTTTTTCTTCTTTTTTTGTTTTTAGCACTGATTTGACACGTTTGAATCACTTTTTGTCTATAATCCTGATTTAATAAGCAAGGGATTAAAAAGTGCGGGGGAAGGGAGAGCCATCGGCGCCGCATGCGGTATGCTGCCCGCAGGATGCCGATTTTGAACCCCAGAACCCACTAAGGGACAGGATATCTTTATGATAACTTAAGTCCTGCGCATTTGACCAGGCTTTGCTACCCCCGCATAAAAGCCTAACGCAGGTGTCCATTGTTTAGCAGGCAGAGTTTTAAAAAAAGAAATGATTTATAAACATTTAGTTTTCCCACTCTTTATCTAAAATTTAGAAAATTCATGGCTTTTGGCACATCCTGGGCAGCAATAACGAATAAGTTATCTGTCCAGCAGGAAAAAAGGTCGGTAATATTAACCATATTTTCGGCAAACAAACTGGTCAGGTAGGCAATAACACCCGGCTGATGAACAACATCTTTGTTTGATTTCAAATTTATCAGAGCTAGATCCTTATTACAGCTAATGATACGGGAATTAATTTTCTCCTTAATGAGGATAGCATATTTTTCTTGAGAGATGATGGTGTATGTTGTCGAACCTTCCAGCAGAAAGAAAGTGCCACTATCATGACGAATTTTCTTTTGTATTTCTTCAATAAATTCAAAGTTTACATTCTTTTCGATAATAAAAGCGATAATCTTGTTTTTGATTTCCAGTTCAGAAGCGGAAAGGATTTGACGAATTTTCCATTCCTGTGATAGTTCTCCTTTTAACTTTTCTTCAAAACGGCGGGCGGCAACAAGAATGGCTTCTTTGGATGTTTTCTTTTCTATTTTCAATTCGGAAGAAATAAGGCGGGCGAGAGAGGAATAATTAAGAAGGCCTTTCTTCAGGCAGCTCTTGATGTACGGGTGCTCTTTTATGTACGCAATGGTGATTTCAGTTGTTGTTTGTTCCATGCTGGATGCAGATAAGAGTTCTGGTTTATATATTTAACTATTCTGTTTTATTTAGAACAAATATGATTTAATTGTTACAGGCTGGTCAATAGATATAAAGCTTAGTTTTTGCTCGATTTTTTTCTGAAGGAAATCAAAATGACACTGGAAAAAATGGTAAAGACTGGAAATGTAGAAGTATTAGGAGCTTTTACCCGTGTACCAAAAGGCAGGGGTTGGAAACCGAGTTACTTTTCAATCTGGCAAGGAATACAACAAGCTGTTGCATCAGGATGTTTAAATTTAGAACTATATAAAAGCCTCATGCAACAAGAAGCTAACAAACTTACGCAAGATTATGAGACCCAAAAAGATAATCTTGCGTATTGGCCAGAATGTCATGTAGATCCTCAGAAATTAGGCAATAAAAAGGAAAAGGAAGAACTTAAGAAATGGTTGAAACAAATCGCGTTTATTAATCATTTAGGACCGTACAAAGGCTTTCTCTTTCCCACAACTTTTGGTGAAAAATTAGAGATTATTGAAAGAGATACTTTTCGCTCAGCCTATGCAGAAAATGGATTCCAAGGCACGATACCTTCAGCAATTAGATCAGCGGTTTCTGATCAGGAGTTGCAAAAAATCCTAGAAACAGAAGGACTTATAGGAATCAATGACAAAAGCACAGTCTACAGTTATAAAATAAATACAGGCAGTATTACCCTCCCAGAAGAATGTAAGGATGTGATGACCTTATATGGAAATTTAATAGCCAATAAATTAAGTGTACAGCCTGGTGCAGGTTTTACCATTGATTATATGCTTTCGCAAGCTGATAGCCAATTTGTTCTACAACCTATTGAACTGCACACTACGCCTTTAGGAATTTATCACGACTTTAAAAACACAGGAAAAGAAAACTTAACAGACGAATATGTAGCAAATCTTTCAGGATTATCAGATAAGATCGCACTGTTAACGACAGAGTATTATCTTAAAAATGGCTTTTATGGCAGTGAGTTGAAAGCTCTTGCTGCTAAATTAACAGCAGCAGGAGTAACTGCAGCGATTGTAACCTGTGATTCTGTTTTTGATAAGCCAGAGGAATGGCTTTTCGTCCCATATAAAGCAGATTTTACAAAAGTCAATGGAGTTAATATGACTATTTCTGCACAACAAGGAGTAGAACTAGAAGATAAAGCGGTCGTAAATAACCTTCTTCAGAAATTACAAGTTCCTGGAGTAGTAAAACCTATATCTAAAATAATAGGAGAAGTCCCCAGTTTTTATCAACATGGAAAAACTTTCTGTAAAGAAGGAAACATAGTTGCTGATTTAGAACAATATACAAAATGGAAACAGCAGGATGGTTTTCCGGATATGGTTGTTATTAAACCAATAGTTCATCATCAGTGGAATCCTCAGATATTAAATCTAGCTGATCCAAATGATGGAAAAGTTTTATTCAAACATATTGAGAGATACAGAGATATTATAGTCGAAAATATGGTCAAAAATAATCCCATATTAGGAAATGGTGAAATTCGTGTTACATATATTGTAAAATGAAAAAACTGATTATTTTCGATTTAAATGGAACGCTTGTAAAACGAGATTCATCTCTCTTACAAGAAGGGTGTCTCGAACTTTTAAGAGTGTTAAATTCAAATTGCCGCTTGGTATTGGTAACTCTAGACAAACTAGAACCTCGAAAGATAGCTCTTACTTTATTAGGAAACTACTTTGAAGAAATATATTTTGTAGAACAAAAAACAGAGGATCTCTTTAAAAGAATTGTAGAAGAATATGCTATACCCCCCCATTACTGTTACGTTATTGGTGATACAGAACTAGAAGAAATTTCCATCGGCAAGAAGATAGGTTGTAAAACAATATTTATTCATAGCGAAAATAAATCCATCATAGCGGACTATTCGATTAAGCGCCTTGCGGAAATAGGTGCGATTTTGTAGACCCACTGGTCAACCTCGGCTAAAATATATAAAGGAATAAAAACTTAATCAAAGTGATGGAAACTGCTCATAAAATAAGTTTATTTCAAGGGCGAAGTATTAGAAGAATGTGGTATAACAAAGAATGGTGGTTTGTTCTGGAAGATATTACAATTGCTCTTACAGATTCAACAGATCCTAAACAGTATCTCAACAAGATGCGACAGAGAGATGAACAGTTATCCGCAGGGTGGGTACAAATTGTACATACCCTTCCAGTAGATACTTCAGGTGGAAAACAAAAAATGAACTGTGTAAATACGGAAGGAGCATTTCGTATTATTCAATCCATACCTTCTCCTAAAGCCGAACCTTTCAAGCTTTGGCTGGCAAAAGTAGGGTATGAGCGAATCCAAGAAATAGAAAATGCAGAAGGTTATTCAGAAATTGAAAATGTGGCCAAAAAAGGAGGAAGAGTAGCTGGCAATGCAAGACAAGATACAGAAAAAGAGTTAGGACGATCAATCCTTTCGAAAGAGAACTATTTCTCTGAACCAGAGAAAAAAGAAAAAGTTAGAAAAAAGTTGATATCCACCTTAAGGGACGGTCGCCCACTCCACATCGCTGGACCTAAATTATGGATTAAGGAGGAATAATGGGATAAATTTACTACTTTTTTGTTACAATTATGATAATATTTATAAATAACGCTCTGTTTTAATAGTTCTATGTTCTGGGAAAGAGCTGCAAAAAAACTTGAACAAGAAGTGAATATTGGACAACTGGTAAAGGGAGCGCAAGCTCTTTTAGATAAACAAAAAAAACCAACAAAGCTTGAATTAAGAGATACCACTTTAACTTTAAAGCATGCCATACGAGATGCAGAAATTCCTCGTTGTACCTATTATGGTCTTCTAAAAAAGTTAGAACGGGCTGATTATTGGCACAACATAGAAGAACCTTCAAAAGTGTGGCTGGAAAAACC
>CAZCXW010000041.1:0-6886 GCA_964502785.1 uncultured Methanosarcinales archaeon
GGAAAAGATGAGAATCGCTTTGGAAGATACAGCGTTTAAAATATTAAATCCAAGAAAGTACGAAGAGATAGAAGGGTACCTGAAAGAATCCGAGGAAACAATCCAGAAAGAGATGGAGAAAGTCACGGCCGCCATTCATAAATTATGCGCGGGAAAAGTTTCAATCTTGAAGATTAAATCAAGAAAAAAGAATGTGTACAGTATTTACAAAAAAATCCAGAAAGGGAGAAATCTGCGTGATATTTTTGATATTTTAGGAATCCGCATTATCGTTCCTGAAGAAAAGGACTGTTATACCATATTAGGAATTCTTCACGAAGCTTTAGAACCTGTCGAAGGAAGGTTAAAAGATTACATCGCCAATCCCAAACCGAATTTTTATCGTTCTATTCACACAGGAATCCGCTTCCCGAATAATCGGGTTGTAGAAGTGCAGATCAGAACAGAAGACATGGACCATTTCGCGGAAGATGGGTTGGCAGCCCATTGGGCGTATAAAGGGCAAAGCCTGAAATCGGATATATTTGATAAAAAAATTTCATGGCTTAAAGGAATTTTGGAGATGCAGAAGAACTCTAAGAATAAAGAATTTTTAGAAACGCTCAAAGTTGATATTTTTGGAGATAAAATTTATTGCTACACACCGAAAGGGGACATCAAAGAACTGCCCACAGAAGCAACAATTCTCGATTTTGCCTACAGCGTGCATGAAGGGATCGGCAATACGGCGGTGGCGGGCAGAGTAAATGGCAAGTTTGTACCTTTAAAATTTCCTCTTCATTTAGGTGATGTTGTAGAGGTTATTACAAACAAAAACCAGCGGCCGAGACGCAGCTGGGTAAAAATTGTGAAGTCCTCGAAAGCAAAACAAAAAATTCGCAAATCACTGCGGGAATATGAAAAGCTTCCGCCGCTCCATTACCACACCATTAAGCCGGAAATCAATGAAGAGCAAGGGATATTAGTCGAATCGGACGAATTTCCTCATGCCATTTGTATCCTCGCTAAATGCTGCCATCCCCTGCCTGATGAAGAGATTATCGGAATAATTACGAAGAAGCGCATCATTTCGACGCATCGTAGTTCATGCCGATATGCGGTAAAAGAAGAACAACGTTGGGTTCCTGTTCAATGGAAAGAAACATTTAACCAAAAGATTAAATTTTACATTAATGCAGAAGAACGAAGCGGATTGTTAGCGGATCTTTTACATACGGTAGCCAGTACCGGATTTGAGGTTAAGGAAGCGAAAGCAAAAATGTTAGATACAGCTCATGCGGAATGTCAATTTACGGTCATACCTCGAGATTTGAATCATTTGAAAAGCCTGATTAGCAGAGTGGAGAAAGTGCAAGGAGTTATGAAGATGTATTTTGAGTAGGAGTTTTTATAAATTATACAGTAGTTACGTTATCTATGAGAAGAGCAGTTTATGCAGGAAGCTTTGACCCGTTAACAAATGGTCATTTGTGGATGATAGAAGAAGGAGCAAGATTGTTTGATGAGTTAGTTGTAGCTATCGGTGTTAATCCAAGTAAAAAATATACTTTTTCTCTAGAAAATAGAGTGGATATGCTAAAAAGAGCTACGCGGACTTTTCCAAATGTTAAAGTTGATTCTTTTGAAAATGAATTTTTAGTAAATTATGCAAACTCCGTTGATGCTAGATATATGTTAAGAGGCATAAGGACGGAAGGAGACTACGAATATGAAAGAGGAATGAGATATATTAATGGCGATCTGAATCAACAGATTGTTACGCCATTTTTAATCCCCCCAAGAGGACTTGCAGAAGTTAGTTCAAGCTTTGTTAAAGGATTAGTTGGCCCAAATGGATGGGAAGATGTTGTTGAGGAGTATGTACCACGAAATGTATATAATCAGTTTCTTGTGAACTTCAACGGATTACAAAAAAAATGGAGTGTTTTATGGAAACGAATTGGTGCAAGTGGAAATGGAGAGGAAGCTTACAAAGAATTAGTTTCTCTATATGGGGGAACTGAAAGAGCATATCATAATTTTGTCCATGTTGCACATGTTCTAAAAGAACTGAGTGCGGTCCAAAGTTTTATTGAACATCGAGAACAAGTTGAAGTTGCACTTTGGTACCATGATGCTGTGTACAACACGAAAGAAAAAGGTAATGAAGAAAAAAGTGCCGAACTTGCAGAGCAAAGATTAAGCAGAGCCGGGATAAATTCCAAAGTTATCGATGGAGTAACCGCTTTAATTTTAACAACTAAACATCAAGTACTTCCCCAAACATTAGATGGAAAATACTTAGTTGATATTGACTTATCTATTTTAGGGAAATCTGAAAAAGAGTTCTATGAATATGAAAGAGATATCCGGCTTGAATATTCGTGGGTTCCTGAAGAACAATTTAAACAAGGAAGAACTGTAATCTTACAGGGATTTTTAGATAGAGATTCAATCTATTTTACTGATTTCTTTAGGCAAAAATATGAAGAACGAGCAAGAAGAAATTTGCAAAAATCAATGTCTCTGCTTGAAGGTTAGGATCAAAGCTCCTTGTCTAGGTGTAACTTTCATTTCAAAAACACAGTATTTGCATCAATTTCAGTCTGGATAAATGGCTGCTGCTTTCTTCTTCGGTTAAAATGGTCTCTTTTTGCTTGAGAATAATTTCTCATCATGTAATCAAATGCTTCTTGAATACTAACTGCCCCATCTCCATTTCGATCTGATTTTTGGGAATCTCGATATGCTGATAGAAAGAAATAGCCCATGGAATCACGGACATCACTAATGCTCTTTAAACGCGCTTTAGTAGAGGCAATCGCTACATATTTTCCATGTCCTATTTCTTTAGCAAAACCGCCACTGTAGCATTGTTCAAAGACAAATATACCTATTTGGGGATCAATTCCTTCAAGGTAATCTGAGAAGTCTATTTGGTCTAGATCTTCACCAGGCAGAACAAGGGTACTTACAGTTTTTTCTTTCTCAACCCCGCATTCGCTAATTGTCTTTGTCGTTCTCTCGCCATGATCTGTGGTATAAACAAAAAGCAAATCTTGCCCGTCAATTTTCTTTCTTAAGTGTTCAAAAACTATTTTAATGCTCTCTTTCTGAGTTGCATCATCAACGGGATAGTACGAATGTCTTTCACCTGTAGAATCTAAAATATACATATTCTCTTTTTGAAAGCCAATTTCCAGCAGTGTTTCATAGATCGAAGAAAGATTAATCCGATGTTTCTCTTCCGTATCGCCTGAAATGAGAACGGCATATTTTTCCGGCGTGTTGTTCTGGCAAGAAGATTCTTGGTTAATTCTTTGTTCTAATCTTGTCGGTCGAGGAAGCGGAGGGAATGGCGGATCGAGAGATTTGGAATAGTATTGACTGCATAAACCAAAAGTTAAAGCCGCTATTGTGAAAAATATATTCGTTACTCTCATTTAGGGGTAAATAAAGACAGTTATTTAAAAGAATTACGTGAAGATTTGGCCATTATGAGATCATCATCCACCCGTCATATTTTTATAGTGCCATCATTCTCATCCTGATTATGCTCTTAGATTTTTCGATTGCCAAGTGTAAAACAAAAGCGACATTCAGCGCCAAGCCAAGGAAACAAATCATTCTCGATTTAGAAAAAATAAAAAAAATGTTTACTGTTGTTTTAGAGACGCCCATTCTTCTTGTGGTGAAGATCGAAGGGATAGAGGTTATTGTGCATAAACACGGGGAATTACTGTTTAAAGATAGTGATGATGTTCCTCTGATGGAAAAGATTACGAAAGAAGTGTATGAGACTGGTAGTTGAAAACAATTTTAAATCCAGCAAATTGATCTGGGAAGAAAGTTACTGCAGTCCTAAGATATCTAAAAACAGAATTAAGAAACTATAAATAAAAATTGTGGCCATGGTTCCTACTAACATTGACCACTCTTCATTTTTCAATCTTTTATTAAGTATAAAATTGGTAACGATAATACCTCCTATCAAAGAAGCTGTATCCACTATAGTTCTGAAGCTTTGATTAGGACCAGTTGTGCCAATCAGAACTTGAACAATAGTTACAGCAACAGCAACTATCCCTGAAACTTTAAATATTTCTTTAAAATTCATAGTCTAGTCAGTTTATGACTAGTTATACTTTATTAAACCTCTTAACTACTTTTAAGGAAAGAAGCGCCCCAGATCGGATTTGAACCGATGACCTGATGGTCTCTCTTCCTCATGGAATAACAGCCATCCGCTCCACCGGGCTAAGCTACTGGGGCATCTTAAGTCTTCTCTGGACAAATCATTTATAAAGATTTCTCCGAAAAGGAATATATGAAAATCAGCGCTGGACTAGAGATTACAGATACGGCATTATGGATACCGGAGAAAAGAGTTCTGATAATGAATGATTTGCATATCGGATATGAAGAGGCTTTGCTGAAGAGAGGAGTTCTTATTCCAAAATTCCAGCTTCCGGAAATGATAGAGAAAGCTTCAAGAATCATAAAAGAAACACGGCCAAGAATTATTATCCTCAATGGAGATGTAAAACATGAATTTGGGACGATACTCCGGCAGGAATGGAAAGGAGTGTTGCAATTTTTAGATTTTTTATTGGCGCGGTGCGAAGAAATAATTATTATTAAAGGAAACCATGACCCCATTCTGCAAACTATTGTGGAAAAAAGGAGAATTAAAGTCGTTAAAGGATATGCTTTAGATTATCTTCTCGTAGTTCATGGCGATGAAATAGTTGAAACAGATGCTAAAAAGATTATTATCGGTCACGAACACCCTGCGATTACACTCCGCCAGGGCAGCAAATGGGAAAAATATAAATGTTTCTTGAAAGGAAAATGGCAGGGAAAAGAAGTGATTGCCGTGCCCAGTTTCAATCCTTTACTGGAAGGAACCGATATTTTAAAAGAAGAAGTATTAAGTCCATTTTTAGAGGATATTTTAAATTTTGATGTGTTTGTGGTGGGAAAGGATGAAATATTTTCTTTTGGGAAAGTGAAAGATGTGAAGAAGTTATGAGAAGTATAGCAAACTACCAAATGCATGAAACTCAATGAGCTTTTCTTTAACTCTTTCTAATCATTTCTGACACACTTTACAATAATACGTCCCTCTTCCTCCGATTGCCACACGCTGCAGGGGATGATTTTTGGGGCATTTTTCTTTCTGGTAAACAGCTAAAAAATCCTGGAAATCGCCTTTTCCATCGAGGTGATTGTAGGTATTGACGCTCGTGCCGTTCTTTTCTATGGCCGAGGCGAGAATACGCTGCAATTCAGTATGCAAAAGAGATAATTTTTTGGAGGAAAGAGAAGAAATTTTCCGCTGCGGTCTTATTCCCGCATGATAGAGCGCTTCTTGCGCATAAATATTTCCTATCCCGGCAATGACTGATTGGTCCAGAAGCTTATTTTTAATGACGGATCCAGGGAAGCGTTGGAAATGCCGCGCAAAATGGTGTGAAGTCATTTGCAGTGGTTCGGGGCCAAATCGGGCAAGGAATTGTTCTAATTGTTGTTCGCTTAAATATTGAACAGAGCCAAAACGGCGGATTTCATTATATGTCAATAGAGAACCATCATCAAGATAAAAAATTCCTGTTAGATATCGCTTGTAAGAGGTATCTTTTAAATCAGTGACATGATAAAAATGACCGGTCATCCGCAAATGCGCAAGAAGATGTTTTTTTTCGGAAGAAATGATAATCGCTTTTCCTCTCCGCGTTACAGAGCGTATGGGGGCATGCAAAAATTGAGCGACATTTTTATGGACCACTTTTTCATCTATGATTTTTAGGTCAATAATCGTTCTTCCGAGTATCTTGTCTTTCAACTGTCTTACAATGGTTTCTACTTCCGGAAGTTCAGGCATTTTGTGTACGTAATGAATGATTATTCCTCATTCGCTTTTGGCCGAAGCCGTCATTTGTATATTAAACGACAGATGATGGTAATTTCTCGGATGTTAAATAACGGTTCTGGTAAAAGAAAGTGGCTTAAGAAGGTGATATAAAAAAGGTGGTCATAATTGCATCTTCAAATGAACTTAATCTTTTGTTCTTATAAATCTCTCTAGCTTTTTCAATTTTACTAATAAATTCTGAGGGTTTTAAAACAATACATCTTTCTTTTACAGAATCCGAATAATTACTTATAGAATCTGTGAGAATTATTACGTAGTTAGTATCTGATTCTTTATCAGCAACAAATTTTATTGCTTTATAACAATCATATCCCTGAACATTCAATGCCGATTCATCCATTTTATATGCTGTTTTAAAGAAAGTTATATGATCATTATTTATTCTTTGTTTAATCATGTTGAATGTTACAGCTTCAAGAATTACATCTGTATCAGTCTCGGGCATTAATGCACTCGCTTCATCGAAAGCTAATCTTCTAATTTTAGAGGGCGTACTATCAATATTTTTGTCAGTAACGGCCCTTAAAACATCCAGACCAACTATTATAGAAAACATATAAAAAATTTAAAGAGTTTGATTATCTTCTTGAAAATCTCCCCAATTTTCAATTAAAAACTCTCTAATTCCTCCACCACTAATAGGTTTTATCTCTTTTCTTAAATCAGGATTAATACTTTGTATAATAATAAGACCAGATTTAATTCCTAATCTTTCTTGCTCAGAAGTAGGTAAATCTTCTGCTCTTCCAATTTGTGCATTTTTAAGTGTCATTTTTATATTCACCCTCTTTTTTGAGAGGTTCATCTATCACATCACCTCTTTAACACTTAAATAGCAATCTTCTATATATAAATTTCTATTGTAAATGAGCTAAACCTTAATTCTCGCTAAACCTTTATTTACAAGAGGTAATATGTGGAGAATTTTAGAACTTATTATAATTTTATTAGAAAGCATCAAAGTTAGGAGTT